>NZ_JAGXJZ010000041.1:0-21253 GCF_019091095.1 Achromobacter sp. GbtcB20
AATCCGCATTACCTTCCCCCGCTTTCAGTCAGCCAGCTCTAAATCGCAGTAGGAGATTGAAGTGAACATTAATAAACGGCAATTCTTGCCACAACTCAACAAGCGCCGTTTCTGCATTGCGAGTCCGCTCGGCAAGCACGATAGCTTCGGATAACGGCCTGCATTCAAAGTGGACGAACGTATAGCATCACGTCTCGGCCGTAGTGATGTGTCTCACACTCGAAGTTGAATCCCGATCGTTCTAGGAGCCGCTGCGACCTAGAATTAGCAGGCCAAACGACAGCGACCAGGTCTTTTAGAAGCAAATGGCTTTTCGCGTAGTCGCAGGCCTGCCGGAGCGCGTCGGTCGCCAAGCCCTTGCCCCAGTGCGCTCGTGCCAATCGGTACGCGACCTGTATGCGTGTGGTGCCCGCCAGAGGCGTGAGACTTATCCATCCGGCCGTGCTACCAGCGGAGGTCACTGCCCAGTGGCCCAGTTCGCCGTGGTCTGCCGCGATATATGCAAGCAGCGCTTCTCGTCGTTCCGGCGTCGGGTGGATCAGACCTGTGCTGTGCCGCATCACCTCGGCGTCTGCCTCTAGCGCCAGAATAACGTCAGCATCGGTTGCCTGGAGTCGTCGCAATCTCATCTGGGGGACCTGCTTGAGAATGAAGGAGTACAGGATAGCGCATGTATGTCGGGAGAATTGACCTCAGTGCTTGCACCATATCGAGGTCGTGCGTTTCAGCCTTACTCCGACAAATGCTTCTGTAGCACGTGGGCGCACGACCGCTTCTGGCCGAGAGTCGTCCTTGCTGACCGGCCGATGACGACCCGAAGCGGCCACTAGCCGGACATGTCGTATTCGCAGGGCGGGCGGGCCCCTAGCATGCGAAGGAGTTAGCACCTCAGACGGGGAGCTGGTCCGCAGCCACATCCGCGCTCTGCGATCATCGGGCATGAGATCGACGCTGCGGTGGTAGGCACCCTTCGCGGGATCCGCTTTTGTGCGCTGTGAATTAGTGAGGTTCAGAAAACGTAAAGTTCTTCCGAACCTAAGTGTGGGCTTTTAACGTCTACCGGAGAACGACCTCATATGAGGAAATGGAGGCTCCCTCCAGCGGAGAGGCCCCCCAATTCCCGCCATTACCAACGAGTCGCGACGGTCACATCCGGCTCTGCGCGAGCTAAGCGCAGCGTAAAAGCATACGCCGACCAATATTGCCAAAGCAATTCCGATTCCTAACATGGCGATGCATCCTAATGTTGGTCGATCAGTTCTTACTGAAGGCTGAATAGATCAGCCGAAGAACGTTTAGTTCCGTAAGGAGCGCAGCTCCCACCCTGTCCTATCCAGATAGGCAGGCCACATGTACCGACCGGTATCCCAAAGATGCCGGTCGCACCGAACCGCAGGGTCTAGACCTCATTAATGTCCTGGAGGGGCTGCCCGCTTGCGCGGCTACCGCGTGCGCTAGTCATGGGCGCGCGTTCGTCCCGAGGGCCGCTGCCTGGATAGTGGCAACGTTGTGTCGCATCATGTCGATGTAGCTGGCTGCGGGGCCTGAGGCGTCGGTGAGGGTGCCTGAGTACAACGTACCACCTACAAAACCGCAGCGCGGCCATAGGCCGAGCGACACCGGATCGATTACACGTGCTGGGAATGAGCGATCAAGCTCGGCTTCTTGCGGTAAGTATGCGATCCGGGTGGCTTCGCGGGTTGTGCATTTGCCGTAGATGGGGCGGAGAATGCCTGCGATACCTTTCAGGAGGGTCGACTTTCCTGCCCCGTTTGGGCCAACCATCGCAGTCAGAGACCCGGTTTGTAAGGTTCCATTGACGTGATCGACGACAGGCTTGCCGCTATAACCTAGTGTCAGGTCAAGGAAATCAAGGCAGATGCGGGCCATCAAATGTTCGCCGGTTCTGTGGTCATAGCTAGGTGACAGGTACCAAATATTTGCAATGATATAACATGTTTTATGTTCGCATATGTGATCCCTTTCGCGCCGCGGAGCAGACATCCCTTGCAGTTCGTCAAATCCTGTGGGGGAGGATATAATTCGGCGGTTGGTGCAACGCCCCGCGCGGGCGCGCCTAGTCTGGACCACTACAGCTCGACCATCGCGTCATTGACACTTTTGCCGTTTCATCTACGCCTTATCCGACACGTCATCGCGTTCATCGCGATGATTGTGTTCGTACTCCCGACCACCAGCGCACCGGATCAACTATTCGCTGCGGTTGCTGGCCAGTCGGGCTGGGGCGTCGAAGGCGGACTGCATGGTCACGTGCACGAACATGACGACCCGACATTGACCGCTTCACAAGCGGGAAACCCGGATGCAAAGCACTCGCACGGCCACAACCAGGCCGATCATTCGCACGACGCAACGGGTTTGGTTGCTTCTTCATCAGCGCCGCTCACCTATCGCCAGCGATCATGGCAGACCCGCCGGGTTGGCTTGCCGCTTTCGCACACCCCATTTTTGCTAGACCGTCCACCGAGACCCGTAGTCGCCCTGTAATCGTGCCGCATCAGCGGCCAAACTCATCGACTAATGGATACTCGCATGACCGCTATCGCTCATCGATACGGGCAGACGCTTGCGCGCGCAACACGCGGCCACCTGCTCGTCTCATCCCTACTGCTTTTTTTCGCCCTTTCCCTTCTAAGCGGAGCCGCGTTTGGCCACGCCGTGGCAGAAGGAGATAAGGGGTACATCCAGGAGATTTCAGGCGTTCACCTGATGTCGTTCATCTACCTGGGTGCCAAGCACATGGTCACGGGCTATGACCATATCCTCTTCCTGCTTGGCGTCATCTTCTTCCTGTATCGGCTCAAGCACATTGGCCTTTACGTCAGTCTGTTTGCCCTTGGACACTCCACGACGATGTTGTTGGGCGTGTACTTCAACGTGGGCATCAACAGCTACGTCATTGACGCGATCATTGGGCTATCCGTCGTGTACAAGGCGCTCGACAACATGGGAGCCTTTCAACGATGGTTGGGCTTCCAGCCCAATACGAAGGCAGCCACATTGATATTTGGCTTCTTCCATGGCTTCGGGCTGTCGTCAAAGATCATCGAATACAACATCTCGCCAGACGGGCTGGTGCCAAACCTGCTTGCGTTTAACGTCGGTGTCGAAATCGGCCAATTGCTCGCCCTGTCCGCGATTCTCATCGTCATGGGCTACTGGCGTCGGACCGACAGCTTCTTCCGCCACGCGTACTCTGCCAACGTCGTGATGATGTGTGCTGGATTCGTCCTGATTGGCTACCAACTTACCGGCCTGTTTGTGGCCTGAAATTCAAGGATTCCCTGACATGTACAACACCGATAAGCCCACGCGCGAAGAACTGCCAACGTCCGCGCAACTAAAACGGTCCACGTTTATTGCTGCCGTCAGCGCCGCATTCCTGTTGGTCACCATCGTGCTTCCGTCTGAATACGGTATAGATCCCACTCGCATCGGGCGCCTGTTGGGTCTGACAGAAATGGGCCAGATCAAGACTCAGTTGGCTGCGGAAGCCGCCGCTGACGCGGCCAGCGATGGCGCAAGCGCTTCCGGCGGAGCCGATCAAAAGGCTGTTTTGAATCGGCTCGAGCGCATAGAGACTCTGCTCGTTCGTGGTGCCATCCCGAATGCAACGGCAGCAGGTCTTGCTGCTCCGGGGGCTTCAGACGCGCCAGCAACGCCTGTGAAGCCTGCCCCAACTGTGCCGGCGAACACGCAGCCCGTATCGACTACGCCGCCAGCTGTAACCGCATCATCGGGAGCCGCTGCCTCCAAAAAAATGGCGGGACGATCTGACGAAGTGTCCTTCCAGCTCGCGCCCGGACAGGGCGCGGAAATCAAGCTCGTCATGAAGGAAGGCGCACAGGCCAAATTCAGCTGGGCATCGAAAGGCGGATCGGTCAACTTCGATACGCACGGAGACACCAAAGGAAAGTCCATCAGCTACGAAAAGGGGCGGGGTGTGGACGCCGATGACGGTGTACTGGAAGCTGCTTTCGACGGAAACCATGGCTGGTTCTGGCGCAATCGGAACGGCGACACAGTGACCGTCACTCTAAAGACCAATGGGGACTACGCGGAAATTCGACGCGTTCTTTAACCGGTAGTCTACCGGCGGGTGGGAAATTTCTCCGTTTCCCGTCCGCCACTTCGCCGCCATTCGCCTCTGCCTGCCTAGGCCGGCCGTGGCCGTATATCTGCCCGAAAGTGCCGCACCATTTTGTTCTCCGGTTGTGGCAGGGGCCACAATCAATCGGAAATCCCGTTCATGAACTCTCGCCGCTCTCGGGCGCGCCCAATCTCCGCGCAGTCTAGGAACCCATTAGCTACTTGGTTGACAGAAACGAAGGAATTCCTCTCCGCATTGATCTCTAATCCTCTATCAATGGGCGCCGTACTGCCTTCAAGCGCTGCGCTTGCCGCTGCGATAACAGCGTCGGTGCAGCCGGGGCCCGGGAGAATCCTGGAGCTTGGATGCGGCACAGGCGTGTTCACCCGAGAGATCCTGCGGAAAGGTGTCTCGCCGGCAAGGCTCATCTTGGTAGAGCGGGACGCTACCTTGAGCCAAGGGCTGAAGGTTCAATTCCCTGACGCTACCGTACTTCAAGTGCTTGCTCAGGATTTATGTCCGGTCCTGCATCCCGAACTCAAGGAAGTTTCGACCACGGTCTGCGGCTTGCCATTGCTGAACATGAGTGCTCTAGAGCACGAGCGGCTTCTTCGGACGGTCTTTGACGTCATGGTGCCTCAGGGTGCTTTGTATTTGTTCACCTATGGATTTCGTTGCCCCGTCTCGCAATCGGTTCTCGACAAATTCGAACTATCTTTCAGTCTGGTCAGCTTTGTGGCTCGTAATCTCCCCCCGGCGTCCGTTTACCGAATAGCCAAGCGAACCTATGTGACACGAGGCGACGTCGCTGCTGGCTGTCCCGAAGGAGCTGGTCTGTAAAAGAGTGAGAGTCCAGGCGTGCCGAGCTTATGTGGGGGGAGCGCTGGCACCAAATGCTCCAGCATGTTTCTGTGTATGATGCTTCCATCATGAGCAAAGCAAGCCCCCTACAGCCACACCATCATCACGATGCGGTCTCCAAGCGGTTAAAGCGAGCCGACGGCCATCTGCGCAGCATTTTGCAGATGATGGAAGATGGTAGGTCCTGTTTAGAGCTGGCCCAGCAGCTGCAGGCTGTGGAGAAGGCCATTTCTCAGGCAAAAAAAGTGCTGATACAGGATCACATCGATCACTGTCTTGAGAGTGCGATTGGGGCGATCAGTGCGGAGAGTCAGCGTACGATCGACGAATTCAAGGAAATCACGAAGTATCTGTAGGCCGATAGCCCCATGTCGCCGTTTTCGTGACTTAGTCTGTGACTTTCGAGGCGGCTTCCGCCCGTAGTCTTTCCACTTCAGCCTGATACTCCGGGCCATTTTTCAGGCGCTGGTATTCCGCATAGCTACGGCGATACGCCGGGCTGAAGACGTCGATTGGCCCCCGGCCGCGGTAGAAATGGTCCATGCCCGATCGCTGCCACATCGCTACGTCAGCCCGCACCTCTATTCGGCTTAACCCAGATCCTTCGGTTGGGGCGCTCGTGCACGCCGTCAGGACAGCAGCGTACGCCGAGACGAAGAGAATCCGTTTCATGTTCTAACTCCATGGGTCAATTTCAATCGCGGAGCAGGGTAGGCGGTGTGATCGGTTGAGATAAGCTTGAGATTAGCCCTCGAAGCGGCGTCTTCTCCAGACATCAATCCAGGTGCAGTGACATTTACCAGCATCAAAAAAACACCGTGCACGCTGACGCCGACCTTCAGCTCTATCCATTGGCGCCGCTCAATTCGTGCCGTCTTGGGGTGGGGAAAACCAGTTCCACATAGACACGTTGGGTACCGTGGATAAAGTCAATCTGATCGAATTCGGCTTCCGCCTTTCTTCGCGCTGCGACGCCCATGTCAAAGAGGTCGAACGTCTGCCCTGCGATCTCGGTAAGCAAGGCTGCGACTGAATCCGGGGAGCGTGGGGGGACCACCCAGCCGTCGATGCCGCGGGTAATATTCTCGGGTAGGCCAGCGTACTCAGTGACGATCACGGGCTTTCCGCAGGCCATCATTTCACGGCATGCGAAAGAGATAGTCTCTACCCGGTGAGATAGAACAAAGCCCACATCGATCGCAGAAATGAACGGTCTAACGTCATCGAGTATTCCCACATAGCTAAATCGACCTTCCATGCCCAGCCCTCGTATTTCCGCAAGGTCGGTGCTGGATATCGGGCCCCCTGCGACCGCTACATGGAAGCGCTCCCGCACTGCCAGAGGCAAGCGGGCAACAGCGCGGATCATGTCCATCCAGCTCTTGTACTCGCCCGTCCCTGCGTTACTTCCCAGCACGATGCGGCCAGCAAGCTCTTTGCCGAAGTAGCGCGCTCTCATACCGAATTTGTCCTTCCCGCTAGATGGGCGAAAGGCTCTCGTATCTACGCCGTTGAATACCGTGGATATGCCGGCGTTCGCGTATGCCGTCTTTGCGAGCTTCCTGCGGACGTGATCGCATACGGCAATCACGTGATCGGTGCCTAACCATGTACGGATACGCGCGCTCAGCGCAGATATGGGCTGATCGTTGTGCTTCGTAAAAACAATCTTTGGTCGTTGCTTCAAGAAAAGAGACGCCAAGATAACCAGCTTGTGATCAGCAGATCCGTTAACGTGTACTACATCGAAATTCTCGCGTTCGAGCAGGGCGCGCAGCTTTCTTGCCGGAGCGGGCATCCGGTAGATGCGAGATGAAAACTCTATGGGGTAAGTGCGGACATTCGGAATGTCCGCCGCAAGTCGTAAAAGTGCGCACCCTGGTGGCGCGGCCACACTGATAGAGTGGCGCCCCACCAGATTTTGCGCCAGGCGAGAGATGTATATGGCATGACCGCTGACGTTGGGTCCGACATGAAAATTTGTGTAGAGAATCTTCATCATGATTTTCCTGGAATGAGTCCTTCGCCGCGCTCCTCTAGGAAGCGACGGCGCTTGGAGGCTCAGTCTTTGTCGAGATCCCAGATCAGATGCGCATCTATCTTCAGCTTGTAGGCCGCTTTCAACGCCTCGGCTTGGGCCGCCAATGCGCTGGCAGTCGCTCCGGTGTCCTGACGTTTCGCGATCAGCAGGCTCTGCAGGTCGACCTCGCCGAGGCTGTATGCGCGCTGCATCAACGCGGCATTCTTCAATAGCATTTCCGCGTTCTGGCGAGCGACTTCGGCGGTCAACAAAGTCCCGCGGGCTGCAGCGATGTCGCTTGATGCTTCGACGTCGAGTTGGCGACGCTTGAGTTCAAGTCCTTGATACGAAACATCCGCGCTGGCCGCCGCTTGATCGGCACGCTTTATCCGCGCGCCTCCGGGGATAGGTATGCTGACGCGCACACCCCAATAACGTTCGGCGCCGCCGCGTTCGGAGGCGGTATATATACCTACGGTTGGATCGGGAACGCGTTCGGCTCGCGCTCGGGCCGCAGCCGCTTGGGATTGGGCCAATTGAGTCTGGACAATCTGAAGATCCTCGCTTGCGTCGATGATTCGAGTCCGAAGCTCGACATCATCTTGCGGCAATTTTTCAGGTAGGGGCAGTTCGGTCGGTTTGCGCTCAATGCCTGGAAAGCGCATGGACAGGCGGGACCACGCAATATCGCCAAGCATGGCGGCCTGGCTACGTTGTCGGTTTTGATCTGCCAGCTCGGCTTGCGCCAATCCCAAGTCCAGTCGAGAGGCGTCGCCGGCCTTCACACGCCTTTCGACAGCCTGCACGCTTTTTTGCACGGTCTCATAGTTGGTCTGGGCAAGGCGATTTGCCGCTTCAGCGTGCAGCCAGTCGACCCAGAGCCTCATAAGTTCAGTGGCGGAGTTGTGTATTTGTGCTCGGTACTTGGCTCGAGCCTCGCTGAGCACGCCGCCGGCGAGCTCCCGATCCGCGTTCGCTTTCCCGGGAAGACGAATCCCTCTGTCCACACCGATGTTCCATTCGTTGTAGTGTTCTCCGGTGTTCACATTGCGGCGCTGCGCGCTAACGGATGGTGTCCACTCATAGGGAGAATCCTCAAGAATTCCGGCCGCGCTGCGGGCAACACGTAAGTTCGCGATCGCCGCGGCTACTGCCGGATCCTTGTTAAGCAGCTCGCGGACCTGCATCGTGTCCGGCATTTTGACGTCTGGTTGCGCTGGCGATTTCGCTTGCGCAGGCATCGTTGCGACGAGTACAGCAGCAAAAATATGAGGCTTTATCATTTCTGCCCTCCGGACTGAGCAACCGCGGTGCGCCACATGAGCAATCCCGATTTTCCGAATGTGGCGCTAAGCCGTTCTTCTATCTCGTCCGCCTGCTGGTGGTCGCACAACACCCGGATCTCTACGGCCGCCGCGCGTCCCAAGACCTGTTCCGCCTGGCTCAGCGCGCCAAAAGCGACTCCATGCGCGGCCGCTGTTTGGCGGATGAATACGGGCGACGGCTCCATCACGAGAAGAAGATCCTGTATGCCTTCTTCGACTGAAGGCGTGCAGAGAATGGTGAGGCAAGTTTCAAACATTGGCGTCTCCTCGCTTGCTGAATGCGAAGCGCAGGTAGAGAATCGGAAGGAGTAAGAGGGTGAGCGCTGTGGCGGTAATCAAGCCGCCGATGACGACGATAGCCAGAGGGCGCTGAATCTCAGATCCAGGGCCAGTCGCAAACAACAGGGGAATGAGCCCGAAGGCGGTGATCGAGGCCGTCATCAGAACTGGCCGCAGGCGTCGTTTGGCTCCCTGTACTACCACTTCCCGCAAAGAAAGACCTTCCAGCCTCAACTGGTTGAAGTAGCTGACGAGAACGACACCGTTGAGTACGGTGATCCCAAGAAGCGCAATGAAGCCGACAGAAGCGGGCACCGACAGGTATTCGCCGGTAAGCCAGAGCGCTACGATGCCGCCTACGAGAGCGAACGGGATGTTGCTCAAGATGAGCAATGACTGCCGCACGGACCTGAACGTTGAGAACAGCAGAATGAAGATCATGCCCAGGGCTACGGGAACAACAACCGTGAGTCGAGCCGCCGCGCGCTGCTGATTTTCAAACTGCCCGCCCCAGGAAATTCGATAGCCGGTCGGCAACGGAACTTTGCTGGCCACCAGCGCCTTGGCCTCTTCAACGAATCCGACCAGGTCGCGGCCGCCGACGTTGGCGATCACGACGCTATATCGGCTGCCCATCTCGCGATCGATCTTGACCGGCCCGGCTTCGCGTTCCAGCTTGGCGAGCGTAGACAAAGGCACCGTTCTGCCATCGGGCGTGGTTAGACGCATGGCCGCAAACTCGGCGGGGGACATTCGGGTGCTTTCTGGACCGCGGACGACGATTGGAGTTCGACGGTTGCCTTCGATCGCTTCGCCGGCACGTTGGCCTTCTATCTGAGCGCGAAGCGCGTCCTGAATCGCCTCGACCGATAGTCCAAACTGCCCGGCTTGCACCCGATCTACCTTCACCTGCAGATACTGCACGCCGTCGTTTTGAACCGTGTAAACGTCTTGGTTCCCGGGAACCGTTTTCAGTACCGACTCGACTTCTTGAGCGTAGCGGTTGAGCTCATCCAGGTCGGGCCCATAGATCTTGACGGCAAGGTCTCCGCGAACGCCGATGATCATTTCGGATACGCGCATTTCGATCGGCTGCGTGAAGCTGTACTCGATGCCGGGCATGGGATCTAGGACCTTGCGGATTTCATCCATGAGCGCTTCCTTGCTGCCCATACGCCACTCGTCCCGCGGCTTGAGAAGAAGGTACGTGTCGGTCTGATTCAAACCCATCGGATCAAGCCCAATCTCGTCGGATCCGGCACGAGCCACGATGCCCGTGATTTCAGGCAGCGAGGTCATCAGAGCTTGATGAATGCGCATATCCAGCTGGGCGCTTTCTTCAAGGCTGATGGAGGGAAGTTTCTCGATACCGACAATCAGGTCACCTTCATCCATCGTCGGCATAAACGTCTTGCCGACCTGGGTGTAGATGACTGCGGCGCCGAGCAACATTGCGATTGCGCAACCGGCAACGAGTTTCTGTCGCTTCATTACCCACTCAAGAGTGGGCTCATACAAGCCAAGCAGTTTGCGGGGTAGCCAAGGCTCGTGATGGCTGACCTCTTTCAACAGGTAGGAGGACAGAACGGGAATCACGGTGAGCGAAAGAACCAGCGATCCCGCTAGTGCAAATACGATGGAGATCGCGACAGGTACGAAGAACTTTCCTTCAAGGCCTTGTAGCGTCAGCAACGGGAGAAATACCGTGATGATGATGAGAATGCCGGCGGTCACCGGAACGGAAACTTCTCTTACCGCTCGATAGATCGTATGGAGTCGCGGGACCTTTCCTGCAGTGGGGTCACTGGCGATGCGTTGGACGATGTTCTCAACTACCACGACTGCGGCATCTACCAACATGCCGATGGCGATCGCCAGGCCCCCCAAGCTCATTAAGTTGGCGGACATGCCAAAAAAACGCATGAGGATGAAGGTGCTTAATGCTGCCAGCGGCAATACCAAGGCGACGGTAAGGGCGGCTCGCAGATTCCCAAGAAATGCGCCAAGCAGCACGATTACCAGCGCGGTGGCTTCGAGCAACGCTTTCGAGACGGCTCCCACCGCTCGATCGACTAGCAATGCGCGGTCATAGAATGGCTTGATCGTCACTCCAGCAGGGAGGGTCGGCTGAAGCTCTGCCAGTTTTGCCTGGACGCCTTCGACTACACGTTGTGCATTGGCGCCGGCAAGTCCTAAAACCAGACCCTGCACGGCCTCACCCTTTCCGTCTTGCGTGACCACGCCGTATCGTGTGACGGTTCCCACTTTGACTTCGGCGAGATCTCCCAGACGCAGGGATTTGCCGTTTGCCGAAGGCACGACGATTGCACGGAGGTCGTCTAAATCTCGAACATTTCCTTCGCTTCGAACTAGCAGTACCTCGCCGCCTTCGCCCAGGCGTCCGGCGCCGTCGTTGCGGTTGTTGGCGGAGACGGCGTCGCGTAACTGCTCAGTTGTGACACCGGCTGCGGCCATGCGCAGGGCGTCCGGCACGATTTCGAAAGCGCGTACTACGCCACCCAGTGCGTTGATGTCCGCTACACCAGGCACTGAGCGTAGTGCAGGACGGATCACCCAATCCAATAAGCTCCGTCGCTCTGCGAGCGTTAGGGAGTCGCCCTCGACGGTGAACATGAACATTTCACCTAAGGGGGTTGTGATTGGGGCCATGCCACCTTCGATGCCCGGCGGAAGATTCTCTAGAATCCCTCCAAGCCGCTCACTGACCTGCTGCCGCGCCCAATAAATATCGGTGCCGTCCTCGAAATCGATCGTCACGTCAACCAACCCGTACTTGGTCACCGACCGCAGGATGCGCGTGTTTGGTATGCCAAGCATCTCCACTTCAATGGGTACTGCGATGCGGTTTTCGACCTCCTCTGGTGTCATGCCCGCGGCTTTCATGATCACCTTTACCTGAGTACTCGATACGTCAGGAAAGGCGTCGATAGGCAGCCCTCGGTACGCATACCAACCGGCTCCGGAGAGGATCGCGACCAAGATCAGGATAAAGAGCCGCTGCGAGAGCGAAAACTGAACTAGGCGTTGGAGCATCACTCCTTCTCCCCGTTCTTCAACCAAGCGCCCTTCAAGGCGACGACGCCTGCTGTCGCGATCTGATCGCCATCCTTCAGGGCACCGGACACTCGCGTAACGTTCCCCGCGCTGGCCAGCAATTGGACTGGGCGAGCTTCAAAGCCGTCCTTGCTTCGAACAAAGACATAGGCGTTCTTTCCGTCATGCGCGATGCCAGCAAGTGGAATACTCCATCCTTTCGGTCCTTCGCTCGATGCAAGCTCCGCGCTCAGGATCTCGCCAGGGCGTAGGGGCGTGGCCGATTTTTCCACTTCAGCGCGCACGGTAACGGTCTGCGACCCGGCGTCTACGATTGCTGCGCTGCTGATAAGGCGGGCCGTTACTTCACGCCCTTGGACGGTCACTTGTGAACCTTCCGTCCACGACACGAGCTCCGTCGCTGGTACTTGAATCTGCAGCCAAAGGGTTTCGGTGCTGGAGATTTCTGCAAGGGGCGATGTCGTGTCGATCCGTTGGCCCGGACGCGCGGTGATCGCGTTGACTACGCCCTTGTGGCCGGCGCGCACCGTCAACGTGGATTGGGGCGCGGCCGATTTCTCAAGGCTTTGTATCTCGGACACTGTCATGCCAGTCAAGCGCAATGCCGCCTGAGCTTGAAGCAGAGCCGCCTCTGCCTCACGAAGGGCGGCGTTAGCTTCCTGCACCCGTCGTTGCGGAATGATGCCCTCGGCATACAGGCTACGTTCGCGCTGGAAATTCTGGCGCGCGAGCGACGTCTTGGCCTGGTTCTGGATCATGTCGAGCTGCAGTTGGCCGTATTCGCTGCTCGCGACGGTGAGGAGCGGCGTTCCTTCGTCTACCGCTTGGCCGGGCAGGGCGAGGATCTGTGTAAGCAGACCTGAAACTGGCGAACTGATGACCCGGTCGGCATTCGGCGGCATCACGACTTTAGCGGGATAAGCCGTCTTAACCTGCGGTGAAGCCGAGGACAACGGCAATAACGTGATCCCGAGTGCGGCAATCTGGTCGTCCGCGACACCAAAAGCGGCCGGTCGATCTGCCGCGAATGCAGCCGAATACACGAACAGGCAGCCGACAAGGCACAAGCGAGCGCGGCAGCGCTCCGTGGCCGATAGGTTTTTCATGAGACTCTCTAAGGCGCCAGACAGGCGCAGCAACGCTCGCGCGGCTTCTTGTCGCCGCGAGCGAATTGAACAATCAGCCCTTTGCGGGCATGAAAATCAGAGAGGGAGTGCGCTGCGAGGAGGACGCAGCGGCGGCGCAATGGCCAAGCTTGGCACCTGGGGTCGTGCCAGAGACGGGTGCGCCGTTAGGTGGGGTAGAAGAAGCGTTTGTGCAACTGCTGGCACAAGGCCAAAGGGATGGTGAGACGCTTCATGTAGAAGCTGATGCTGCGTGTCGGTAAGCTGACCCGGCGCCGCCTCGTCGCCGGCATGACGCTCGGCGTCCGAGACCACAAGAGTCTCTCCATGACTGTCGCTATGAGCGACCCAACCTGTTCCCCAGCCGAGCAGTACCGTGCTCGCCAGCATTGCGGCAAACAGCAGTAATGAAACGGCCTTTTTGATGGGAAGGGGCATAGAACGGGAAGCGGTACTCCGAGATTCGTCTAACGCTGTAGGCCGAAAATCGGGTTAGATCTGGTACAGATCGTATCCTAGCGGGGGGGATGGGGTCAACTTACAATTTCGTAAGGATTTGGGTCCGAAACCGGGTCCTATCCCGCCCCTCTCCGGGGGCAGCATGGTCGCCGTCCCCGGGCCTTTCAAGGTTTCAATGGCAGTGCGAGCCGCCATTTTTGTTGTCTCGGTGGCAACCATTCTTATCGGTGCCGCCGCTATGTGCCAATGCGGATACCGAGACCAGCATAGCGATAACAGCCAAAGCGAGCTTCTTCATAATCGATCTCCTCTCTAGAGCAGTCCCTTATGGACGGCGATTAACATTTAATCATGTTTGTATAGAAAAGATACGAAAACCGAAATCGGCGGCAAAGTCGCTATCGCTACTTGGGTCGGTCAGGCCACCGGCGGTGATCATCGTCCACGATGTATTCATGCGAATGATCTTCGGTCGCTCCATGTTCGTCGACCGTAAGGTGCGGGTGACCTGGACCGAGGTCTGGATGCTGGTGTTTGACCCGGTTCGGATCGTGCGATGGCCAGATTGTCGCCGCCACGGCAACGGCTGCGCACGCAACACCGCCCATGATGAGGAATGTTGTGCGAGCGCTGGCGTTGGCACTTAGCCAACCCGCAAGCGGATAGGTGACAAGCCAGCAGGCGTGCGACAACGCGAACTGTGCTGCAAAAAGCGCAGGGCGATCCTCTTGATGGGCTGAACGCCGTAGCAACCGGCCGGACGGCGTCTGAGCCAGGGAGTAGCCTAGCCCCAACGCTACCCACAAGGGCAACAGCCCACCATATGACGTCACGGCCATGCCGCCCAATAAGCCAACTGCCAGGACGGCGGCACCCGCCAACATGGCACGCCTGTCGGGGACGCGCTCCAGAATGCCTGGAAGCGTTAAAGCCGCCACCATGGAGCCGGCGCCAAACGCCGCGAGCGCCCACGCAGTTGCGTGTTGCGTGAGTCCATAGCGCCCTTGCACGAGCACCACCGTGTTGACGATTACCATTGAGCTGGCGGCAGCGACGGCCACGTTCAGTGCCAGAAGGCCGCGAAGACGCGGGGTGGCCAGATAAATGCGCAAGCCGCGCGTTGTCCGTTCGTATATGCCGCGGGGGGGAGGGGCTTTCGCTTTGGGCAGCACGACCGAAACCACAAGTGCGGCCGAGGCCAGGAAACCCACCATGGTGCCCCAAAACAGGCTGTGAAAGCTCACGACAGTCAGCAGGAGTGCCGCCAACATTGGGCTGGCGACACTCTCCAGGTCATACGCTAGCCGGGAAAGCGAAAGCGCCCGTGTGTAGTCTGCCTCTTTTGGCAACACGTCCGGGATGGTGGCTTGGAAAGTCGGCGTGAATGCCGCAGACGCGGATTGGAGCAGAAATATGAGGATATAGATCTGCCACGTTTGCGTGACAAAGGGAAGCGTCAGCGCGACGAGTGCGCGTACAAGATCCAAGGCGACCAACATGGCTCGTCTGGGCAGGCGCTCAGCGAAGGCAGCCGCGATAGGCGCGACGCCGATGTAGGCCAGCATCTTGATTGCCAGTGCGGTGCCCAGCACCTCGCCAGCGCTGGCGCCCGCAAGATCGTAGGCCAGTAGACCAAGAGCGACCGTGGCGAGGCCGGTGCCTACCAATGCAACCACTTGCGCGGTGAACAAGTGGCGATACGTTCTGTTGGCAAGGATGCTTAGCATTCTTGTTCCTTGATTCAGTTAATCCTACGCATGCAAGGCGCGCATGCCGATCCAACCGTTCAACCCCACATAGATGCCGACGGCGATGATCAATAGGCTGGAGAGATACGGGGCACGACGCGCCACTGTGGAGAACCAGCTGTACCGTTTTGTCGCATGCCGTACGCTCAAGGCCGCAACGGCGCCGACCGTGACAAGCGTGATCGCCAAACCGATGGAAAAACACAGCACGAGAACTGCGCCCAACGTGAATTCCTTGAGTTGCAGGCACAGCAACAGCACGGTGATTGCGGCAGGGCAGGGAATGAGCCCGCCCGTCAGTCCGAACAGCGCGATCTGCCAGTTGGTGACGTTCTTGTCCGCAAAGCGACGCCGGATGTCGTTCGCATGCGCCAATTGGTGAGCGTCTTGAAAGCCTTCTCCCGACACGTCCAACCCACGGAGCTCCTCGTGAATGTGGTCGTGCTGATGGGCATCGTTTTCGACAAAGGCAACGTCATAGCTGTGCGCATGATGTCCGTGGCTCAAGGTCAACCGCGCCATGAACTGATGGGGTTCCGGAATCTCGTCGACGGACTCCAGGTATCCGCCACGATCGACAAAAGCAAAACTCTGTACCGAGCCATCCGGACGTTCTATGGAGACGTTGACGTCGGCGGCGCGCCACGCTTGCCCATTGAGGGTCCGCAAACGCCAGCGCGGTGGGACTCGGTTTTCGAAGACCTCTAAAACTACCCGGCCATGGCCCGTGTCGATTTCCCGATGCGCTTCGCCATGAGCATGCGCCTCGTGCGAATGACCATGATCGTGGTCGTGCGGATCGTTCGCGTGTTGTTCGCGCCAAGTGCGCCAGAGCATCCAGGCGGCAATCAGCACGATGATCAACCCTGATGCCAGCTGGAAGTAGGGTTCCAGGCCTTCGGCATCTACACCCTGCCACAAGTACATCCCTCCAAGCCCGATTCCCCACACGATCAAGGTGTGCGAGATGGTTGCTGTGACCCCAAGCAACACGGCTTGGCCAACCGTTCCTCGTATTGCGACGATGAACGCCGCCATCATCGTTTTGGAATGCCCGGGCTCAAGTCCGTGCAACGCGCCAAGAAGTATGGCGCTTGGAATGAACAGCCACGCGTGAGAGGCGCCCTGCGCGAGGAGGTCGGAGAATGACAGCATGGTTGCTTCCGCTAGAGGTACTTCGTGATTTCTTTGAACTCGTCGATGGTGCGCCGACGTTCGTCGTTGAGTTCGCCCACCGCATCTTCCAGGCAATGGTCAATATGGTCTTGAATGAGAACTTTCTTGGCCTGGGATATCGCCTTTTCGACCGCGTGCAACTGCTGGGCAAGGTCCAGGCAGGGACGATGCTCTTCCATCATCTGCAAGATGCTCCGCAAGTGGCCTTCGGCGCGCTTGAGTCGCTTAGCGATGGCGTCATGGTGGTGGTGAGGAGTCGATGTCGTCATGCACCGATAGTATCCCCCAGGGGGGGATGTGCAGGCAAAAACCATGACTAGTACGTGGAAACTGTTGCATCGGCACACGAATATTGTTGTGTTGATATATCTACATTTATGTAGCGTTTATGACTTCTTGGATGTACGCTTTGCTCATGAACTGGCTAACTCTCGTCCTCTCCTTGCCTACCGAAAACGCTACGGCGCGCATGCGCGCCTGGCGCGCCTTGAAGGCATGTGGCGCCGCTGTTTTGCGCGACGGTGTCTACCTTCTGCCTAGGCAGGACGGCGAGGACACCTTGGCAACCATAGGGCGCGAAGTGCGAGACAACGGGGGCACGGCCCATCTGCTTCAAACAACGATGGATGTTGATGAGGAAAGCGAGTATCAGGCGCTTTTCGACCGCTCGGCGGACTATGCCGAGCTGATGAAGGAGGCCGCGCAAGTGCATGGCTTGTTGACGCCCGACAGCGCTATGGACACGCTCAAGCAAACCCGCAAGCTGCGCAAACGGTTCGTTCAGATTGCGGCCATCGACTTTTTCCCTGCCGAAGCCCAGCGGCAAGCGGATGCCGCGCTGAAAGAGTTGGAAGAGGGGGCGAATCGTGCGCTGTCGCCCGACGAGCCCCATCCGGCGAACGGGGCGATTCCTCGCTTGTCGGCCGCTGAATACCGGGGCCGCCACTGGGCCACGCGTGCGCGCCCGTGGGTGGATCGGTTGGCTAGCGCCTGGCTGATTCGGAGGTTCATCGACCCGGACGCCCGTTTTCTATGGCTTCAATCGCCGGCGGATTGTCCGGACGACGCACTGAGCTTCGACTTCGATGGCGCGACCTTTTCCCATGTCGGCGTCAAGGTGACGTTCGAGACGCTCTTGGCTGCGTTTGGCTTGCAAAGTCCGGCGCTGGATCGGTTGGGATCGATCATTCATTACCTGGACGTTGGTGGCGTGCAACCCGCGGAAGCTGCAGGCGTGGAGCAGGTCTTGGCTGGCTTGCGCGAGACGATCACTGATGACGACCAGTTGTTTGCCTTAGCCAGTGGCATTTTTGACGGCTTGGCGGCCAGCTTTGCAAAGGGGGCAGGAAATGAGTAGCCGATTGCAAGAGGCGGGGACGCCACCTTTGGAAAGCTCGGTTCCCCTGGAAGCGCCACAGCCCGTCAGCTTTCGTCAGGCGCTTTGGTTCTGGTTGAAATTAGGCTTCATCAGCTTTGGCGGGCCCGCTGGGCAAATCGCCATCATGCACACCGAACTGGTGGAGCGGCGTCGCTGGATCAGCGAGCGCCGGTTTCTGCACGCGCTGAACTACTGCATGTTGTTGCCCGGTCCAGAAGCCCAGCAGTTGGCCACCTATATCGGATGGCTGCTGCACCGGACCTGGGGTGGAGTGGTTGCAGGGGGCCTTTTCGTGCTTCCCTCGCTATTCATTCTGATCGGATTGTCATGGGTATATGTGGCTTGGGGCGACGTTCCCGTCATCGCTGGACTGTTCTATGGAATCAAGCCAGCCGTCACGGCCATCGTCCTGCACGCGGCGCACCGGATCGGCTCGCGCGCACTGAAAAATCCCATTCTTTGGAGCATCGCTGCGGCGGCTTTCGTGGCCATCTTCGCTGCGAACGTGCCATTCCCGCTGATCGTCGCAGTGGCGGCATTGGCCGGCTTCGTAGGCGGCAAGAAATGGCCCGAGTACTTTCGTACCGGCGCGCGGCATGGCTCAGGCGCCTCAGGTTTCGGCCCCGCGTTGATTGATGATGACACCCCCACGCCCAGCCATGCCAAGTTTCGTTGGCCGCGGTTGGCGGCCATCGTAGGAATAGGTGCATTGATGTGGGGCGCGCCCATGGGTGTACTGACCGCTGTCTACGGTTGGCATGGTGCATATACGCAGATGGGCTGGTTCTTCACGAAAGCTGCTTTCCTTACTTTCGGCGGCGCTTACGCAGTGCTGCCGTACATCTATCAAGGTGCTGTGGACACCTATGCGTGGCTCACGCCGATCCAGATGATCGACGGCCTGGCGCTGGGAGAGACCACACCTGGCCCGCTCATCATGGTGGTTGCTTTTGTTGGATTCGTCGGCGGGTACGCCAAAGCGCTATTGGGCCCGGAGACGCTATTCCTGGCTGGCGCGCTGGCTGCGACGATCGTCACCTGGTTCACCTTCTTACCGTCGTTCCTATTCATTCTGACCGGCGGCCCTCTGGTTGAGGCGACAAAAGAAGACCTGAAGTTCACCGCGCCACTTACTGCGATCACCGCGGCGGTTGTCGGCGTCATTCTCAATCTGGCGGTGTTTTTTGGCTATCACGTCCTGTGGCCGGAGGGCTTGGCAGGACGCTTTGAACTGGGCTCGGCGTTGATCGCGCTGGGCGCCGCCATCGCGCTGTTTAAGTTCAAACGCGGTGTGATCGAGGTCATTGCGGCTTGCGCCGTCATTGGCCTTATCCTGAAACTCACCCTATGAGGTGGTGCCATGAAATGGATTACGCGGGAGCATCCGAAGATTGACCGTATAGCCTGTCCTTGGCTGATTAGCCGGTACATCGATAAAGAACCCGAGTTCCTGTATGTCCCGGCCGACCGCGTGCTGAGCGAGGCCGAAGCAACGGGAGCTGTGCCGTACGACATCCCAGGAGTGACCCTGACGCACGTCGGGGAGCGATGCAGCTTTGACACATTCCTGGATAAATACGAACTGCACGACGCAAGTCTTAAGGACTTGGCGGTGATCGTACGCGGGGCGGATACCGACAGATTGGATCTTGCGCCCCAATGCGCCGGTCTTCTGGCCGTATCGCTCGGGCTGTCTCGGAATTTCCCTGACGACCATCAGATGCTCGAACACGGCATGGTGGTCTACGACGCATTGTACGCTTGGTGCCGCCACGCGCGCGGCGAAACACACACTTGGAACTATGCGTCCGAGAGTGGTAGAGCGGCCTAACGTGTTAGGCGCAATAGCAAAAGGAGAGTCATCATGGAACTGATGGCAAAGCCGCTCCTCGTGGATTCAGAACGGATCTCTGGGCTGAGTGGAAAGCTTGTGCGCAGCCACTATGACAACAACTACCTGGGCGCGCTGGCACGATTGAACGCTATTAGGAAAAAAATGGAGGAGTCGCGTTGGGAATCAACGCCGGCCTTTTCGCTCGTGGGCGCCAAGCGAGAGGAGTTGCTCGCAGCTAACTCCGTGTTTCTGCACGAGGCCTACTTTGAAGTTCTAGGAGGTGATGGGGTACTCCCCGCAGGAGGGCTTTCCGTCGCATTGGAGCGCGATTTTGGGTCTGTCGATCAGTGGAGCGCTGAATTCACCTCTCTAGCAAGAGCGATGAGTGGGGGATCCGGTTGGGCGATCCTCGCGTGGTCCTCGCGTGACGCCAAGTTGGTCAATCACTGGGCCGGAGATCACACCCAGCTATTGGCTGGTGCTTCGACATTGCTCGCACTAGACATGTACGAGCACGCCTATCACATCGACTTTGGTGCGAAGGCAGCTGCCTACGTCGACTCGTTTATGGCCGAAATCCAATGGCGTGTCGTCGCCTCACGGTATGCCCGGGCGATAGACGAAGCGAGCTTAGGGATGGAAATCCAAGCACCCGAAGCAGCGGCGGTGGGCGCAATCGCAATTCTGGACGTGCGACGGCGCGCGGTATTTTCCCTTTCTTGCGAGAGGGTTGCGGGCTCTGAGTGGCAAGACCCTGCGCAGCCTACGGAATGGATGCGCAATTTCGACAAGTCCGGGCCTGTCGTGGTCTATTGCGTACATGGCCACGAAGTCAGCCGAAGCATCGCGTTGGCGCTCAACGCAAGGGGTATCCCTGCGCGGTATCTCGTGGGAGGGATAGAAGCATGGCGAAAGGCTGGACTGGCTATGACGACTGAAAAGAAGCATCCGGCGGACTGACCGCAAGATCTCGAATGCCGGGAGTTGGTCGAGCCTAGTCCCGGAAACAACGCGCATGGGGCCCGAAACCCCGGTAGGAAGCCTGGACTCTAGTGCTGAGGCGAATGTCCGATTGTGGCCGAAAGCAGACAGGTGCTCCGCCCGCAGTCCAGCCAGTCAGTCGAAGCCCTGGGGCAGACCGCCCCGACGGAGACGATCAAGACCCAAATTGGTAAGCGCGGAGAACACACTTGGACAGTTGTGCCACGTGTTTAGCCGCTAAACCATCAAGTCCAAAGACGTTCATCGAACCCGTGGATATGTGGATGATCGCTGCGCGACCACGCGGCTCGCTGCGCTCAACCCGTGGACAACCGCTGATGGACAAACGGTGGACAGGCTCTGCCTGCCCACACGCTTGACCACAGGGTGTGCCCACGGGCTCCCCGAGTTTCACCCACATACCCACCGGCTCTCATCAAATCTCATTTTGAAAGATGAAAATCCAAACAGCCGGCTCGAGGTGATCTCCGGGTCTCATGCGCGGTTTATGACGCCAAGGCTCTAGCTCCCCGCTGGCCATGCGGAGCGACAAATCACGCGGAGGCTCTAAAAATGCGCTGAATGTTGCCGTTACCTAACTGTCGTTAGCAGCCGAAGTCTTCTATTCGGTATTGCACGCTAGCGCTGACCCGTGGGCCGGCCAGCGTTGTTTCTACGTCAAAGGAACGATCGCAGAATATGAAACTCGCCAGATTGATTTTTCTCTCCGCGCTGAGTCTGCTCGGATGCTCCGGCCAAGACGACGAGCAGTCATCGACACATCGCCAAAAGAGTGAAGTGATGAACTGCGTGCCAGCAGAAATCCCCTAGAAAAAGTAGGTTGATGCAGGGCTCGGCAACTAAAAACACACATGAGAATAT
>NZ_JAGXJZ010000410.1:0-310 GCF_019091095.1 Achromobacter sp. GbtcB20
TCGTGGGGTTTGAGTTTCGCCCACTTCTCGCCGTTGCCGGTCCCCTGGCGCACTTCGACTTCCTTCAGCACGCGGATGAATTTCTTCGGCGCCGGCTGGTCCTCGACGCCGGCCTGCTGCAGCAGGAAGACGAAGGACGAGGCCGAGCCGTCCATGATCGGGATTTCCTCGGCGGTGACTTCGATGTAGAGGTTGTCGATGCCGAGACCCGCGCAGGCCGACATCAGGTGTTCGACGGTCGAGACGCGCGCCGAATCCTTGACCAGGACCGACGCCATGCGGGTATCGCCGACGACTTCCGCGCTCGACG
>NZ_JAGXJZ010000411.1:0-310 GCF_019091095.1 Achromobacter sp. GbtcB20
TACAACGAGGTGCGTCCGCACAGCTCACTGCCCAAATGCACGCCTGCCGAGTTCGCCGCCGCGCTGCGCAACGAAGGTGCCTTGACTGGTTCGACCGCTGATCGAAACCTGACCCACCGGAGCGGTATGCTCCCCAACCTGGACTCTACTAAGTAGCTAGTGGCCCTGAGAAAGGGGGCAGGTCAGGGGCCTGGCAAGACTTTGTTGATGGAGCATTTGGCCGACGTGCTGGGCCAAGAACACGGAAGCCACGGAAACGTTCCACTGATAGCGGGTAGTCTCAAAGAGGATCCGTCCGTCTCTCACATCC
>NZ_JAGXJZ010000412.1:0-310 GCF_019091095.1 Achromobacter sp. GbtcB20
CGAGCGCAACCACTTCGCGCTGGCAGAGGAAGTGACGCGGCGAGGCGGGAGCACCCGTGGGCCGGACATTGTTCTGTACATCAATGGCCTGGCGGTCGGGGTGACCGAACTCAAGCGCAGTTCCGTGGATGTGGGTGACGGCATCCGCCAGTCGATCAGCAATCAGGAAGAAACCTTCAATAAGAGCTTCTTCAGCACCGTGCAGTTGCTGCTGGCGGGCAGCGATGCGCATGGTTTGCGTTACGGCACCACCGGAACACCGGAACAGGTTTTCGGGCAGTGGAAGGATGAACAGCCGCCAGCCATGGCA
>NZ_JAGXJZ010000413.1:0-309 GCF_019091095.1 Achromobacter sp. GbtcB20
CACATGTACAGTATTATCCTTGGCCGATGCCGTCCGATCGACGGTTTCCAGGGCCGCCCTGACGTAGCACGCTTGCGTACCAATCTAGTCACGTTCCTTTGCGTTGACAAGCACAATCCGTCACGCCATCCCTGCTTTTTCCTTCCGACAAGATATAGAATGCGCAGGCATTCGAAAAATCACTGATCAGCATGGCCACTAAGAAACCCGCAACCGATTACAGCGAATCATCCATCCGGGTCCTGAAAGGACTCGAACCCGTGAAGCAGCGTCCGGGCATGTACACCCGCACGGAAAATCCGCTGCACA
>NZ_JAGXJZ010000414.1:0-308 GCF_019091095.1 Achromobacter sp. GbtcB20
CCGACGCGGTGCAGAACCGCTATCCGGTCGCGTCCAACGCCACGTTGAAGGACAAGGTGCGCGCCAAGCTCGGCATCCCCGAAGGCTATGGCGTCCTGCTGGGCAACGGCTCGGACGAGCTGATCCAGATCGTCACCACCACGGTGGCCAGCCACGAACGGCGCGCAGTCGTGCTGGCGCCGGTGCCGGCCTTCGTCATGTACGCGCGCTCGGCCCAGTTCGCGGGCGCCGACTTCGTCGGCGTGCCCCTGAAGGCCGACTTCTCGCTCGACTTGCCGGCCATGCTGGCGGCAATCGAAGAGCACAAG
>NZ_JAGXJZ010000415.1:0-308 GCF_019091095.1 Achromobacter sp. GbtcB20
GGCTAAGCCCCGCGCTCGGCCTCGCCCGGCTGCGCGCAGTGATCGAGGCGGCCACACCGTCCCGGCGCGCCTGTCCCGGCTGTGGCGGCGAGCGGCATCACAGGCACGGACGCGACCGCGGCCTGCAACGCTACCGCTGCTGCAATTGCGGCAAGCCCTTCAGCGCCCTGACCGGCACGCCGCTGGCACGCCTGCGCCACCGGGGACTCTGGCTCGATTACCTCGAGCGCATGCACGAGGCACAATCGGTGCGTGCCACCGCCGCGACGCTTGGCGTACACCGCAACACCAGTTTCCGCTGGCGCCAC
>NZ_JAGXJZ010000416.1:0-307 GCF_019091095.1 Achromobacter sp. GbtcB20
CATCGTCGGCCTGAACGGCTACAGCGCCGTGATGAACAAGATGAAGCGCGGCTCGGAGCAGGACGACCCGTACAGCGACTGGTGGATGTTGCGCATCGAGGAAAAGCTCGACCAGACCAGGACCACGTTGCAATCGCTGCGCGTGCAGGTTGACCAGGCACTGGCCGGCGTGCCTGCGGCGTTGAGCCTGGGTGAGAACCACAACGTGCAGCCGGTGAAGCTCCCCTTGTTCGTGAACGCGCAGCTCGGCTTTGCCGCCGTCTATCTGCTGGCCGACTACGACGACATCGCCCGCAAGCTGATCCTC
>NZ_JAGXJZ010000417.1:0-307 GCF_019091095.1 Achromobacter sp. GbtcB20
GGCGCGGTGGCGAAGATGGCGACCGTGCTGGCCGAACGCGGCAAGGAACGCCTCCGGCACGAGGAAAGCGCCGACCCGCAGGCGGCGGCGCGCGAGATCGACGCGGTGGCGGCCGAACTCGAGACCGTCTCGGCGGAGCGCAAGGCGGCGCACGAGCAGGCCGCCGCACTGCGCCTGCAGGTGGCCCAGGAACTGAAGCAGGCCATGCGCGCAGGCTCGGGCTGGAGCGGCTGAAAAAAAGTTGTCTTCGATGTAAGGTTCTTCTTACATCCGCACGGCTGTGCAACCGATAGGGATTTTCTATCCC
>NZ_JAGXJZ010000418.1:0-306 GCF_019091095.1 Achromobacter sp. GbtcB20
CCACCTTGCGCCACGACGACACGGCGGTTGGCGAAGCGGCCACGGGAAGCCAGCCGGCCGCACCGGGCGATCTGCTTCGCGAGCACATCGTCTCGCCAGCACCGACGACAGAACGGCTCCAATCGATCCAGCGCATGGACGCCGACCAGTTGGGCGATGCGCTGCCGCCCGACTTCTCGGCGAGCGTGCTGCAGTCCATCCCGGTGCAAGCCGGCGGACTCTATCCGATCTCCGACGTCTGGTACATCGACGCCGGCCTGGACACGCCCGATCGGCTGCGCATCCACATCGCGCAGTTCGCGCAAG
>NZ_JAGXJZ010000419.1:0-305 GCF_019091095.1 Achromobacter sp. GbtcB20
TGGGAATCGTCCTTGAAGCCGCCGATGCCCGGCCCGTGGCCCGCGCGCGGGTCGATGATCAGGTAGGGCCGCCGTTTCGGGTCGACCGTCACGCCTTCGGGCGGCTTGATCCTCAGCAGCGCGTAGTTGACCGGGCGCTCGAATCCGCGCCCGTCGAGCACCGTCTCGCTCTCGAAGTGCAGCACCGGCTCCAGGTCGTGCACCGCGCTGGCGACGAAATCGTTGCCGCGCTGGCGCAGGGTGTCCCAGAACAGCACCGAGCGCTGCGCCGCGTCGACGGCGTAGCTCATCACGTTCCAGGGGGT
>NZ_JAGXJZ010000042.1:0-20015 GCF_019091095.1 Achromobacter sp. GbtcB20
CAGGATGGAGACGCCATGAAGAGCGAAGCGGCATCGCGCACAAAAGCAACTCATCCTGCTGCTCGATCCCGGTCTGGTGAGTTTGCATGACGATCCCGTCCATTGGTGCTCCGAGCCCTATGCGCTGAGCCGACACGAATGGCCACTCCGTCAGCCTACGGAGCAAACTGCGCGTGGCTTTCCGTCCGCCCTTGATCGACCACGATGGGCCGAATGCCGTCAGTCGACAGAGCTACCTCGGCCGGAGGACGCAGTGTTAAATATCGGCAGTCAGCGGCCAGTTAGAACGGCATCGACATAGCTCACTTGAAGGCGCTTCCAGCCGCACCTCCTGACTAGCGTCCCCGCAATGCTGCCCTCACCGCCGCGCACTCCTTCCAGCCCCCCTCAACGTATCGGAAAAAACGTCCCCCCCAAGGTCCCATTCACCCCGCAATAAGGCGGACCAGATGAACCGGCCCCCGGCGGCACTTCCTCAACGGTCAACCCATCGCCCTGGCGTTGCAGGTTCAGCACCCACCCCTTGGTGTCGACGCTCTTGACCCGCAACCGCTCGCCCTGGGCCTTGCCAGCGGCTTCCACGTTGCACGACCAGCGCCCGTCGTGTGGCTGAACTGCCGAACCTTCGTACAAGATGTCGCCGTCGGGTTTCTTCCAGAGCGTGATCTCGCCGGAGACGTTGCGCCATCTACCGCTGAAGCCCTTGCGTTCTGCCAAGTCGAGCGACGCGAGGAACGCGTCCCGGTACTTCAAGCGGCTTGCCAGTTCCTCGATGGGTTTGTCTTTGTCGAAGGGCTTCTCGAAGGCGTCGTCGCGCACCTGGGTGAAATACCGTTGGTCGCGCAACAAAGCCTCGGCCGTGACGGAGTCCAGAGATTTGCGCGCTTCGTTGTAGCGCTTGGCGATGCTTGCATCGAGCGCTGCGAGTTTCGGGTTCGCGCAGATGGCTTTTTCTGCGCCGGTGCGCGCCTGGGCGCAGTCGAATGAAGGCGATGCGTCCGGCGCCGCCATGGCGGACATGGAAAATGCGCACAACACGGCGGCGGCGCAGGCGGCTGGGAAAGTATTTTTGGTCGGCATGGTGCCGCTGATGATAGCGAGAATTCGTGCGCCGCATGGGCCAAGGACACCAAGCGCACACCAATCAGGCAAGCCCCAGCAGCCTTTCGGTTTCTCTGGCCAACGCAACCAGCCGGGGGCCGATATCAGCCGCGCGCTCCCGGTAAGGGCCGTCCTGCGTGGGCACCCCGCAATTGAAGACATATAACAACGATTGATACGGCCGCCCCAGCGGCGCCGCAAATCCGTAGGCGTCCGGCCGCCATTCCTGGTTGTTGCCGCAGAAACCCTTGCGTTCCAGATCGCGGCGCGCCGCGGCCAGATTGGGGAAGTGCGCGGCGTAATGCCTTGGGTCGGCCACGCGCAGCTGGTTCAGCACGACGGCGCGTTCCTCGTCCGGCACCCGTGCCAGCCATGCCTTGCCCGCGGCGCTGGACAGCAGCGGCAGCGACGCGCCGATGTCGGGCCACGTCTGCAGCGCCTCATTGGAGCGGGCCGTTTCCACGTACACCATTTGCAAGCGGTCTCGCACAACGAGCGACACCGCGCCGCGCGCGTGGTCGGCAAGCTGCTTCATCAACGGCCGGGCCAGCTGCCGGATCTGCATGCTGGCGAGCAAGGGGTAACTCAACGCCAGCACCGACGCGCCCAGGCGATAGCGTGCCGGCTCGCCCTCGCGCTGCAGAAATCCCAGTTCCACCAGCGTGTGCGTCAGACGCGCCACCGCGCTGCGCGACAGGCCGGTTTGCTGCGCAAAGTCCTTGTTGGCCAGCACGGGCCTGTCGGCACGGAAACACGTGAGGATATCGATCCCGCGCGCCAGGGTGGTGGTCAGTTCGCGGTCCGCATCACGGGTCATTGCGCTGCTCCAGCATTTTCTCCACACGCTTGACCAGCGTCACCAGGCGCGGCGCAATGCGGCCGCGCAGGTCGCCGGGCCGCAGCCGCGTCACCGGTACCCCGCAATTGAAGACCAGCGTCTGGCCATCCACGCGCGTGCGCATGGGCACCGCGACGGCATGCACGTCCGAGTGCCAATCCCCCTGTCCCACGCAATACCCGTGTTCTGCGTAATCTCGTTGCGCCGCTGCCAGATCCGGCGCGTGGCGCCGCCAGATGGCGGGATCGTGCCGCCGTAACGCCGCCAGCACGGGTTCGGCCTCGCCGGGCGGCGCCTGCGCCAGCCAGGCCCGCCCCATCGCCGAAGGCAGCAGCGGTAGCAAAGCGCCGATGTCCGGTCGGAACGACACGGCATCGTGCCCGCGGCAGGTTTCCACGTAGACCATGCTCAAGCCGTGATGCATGCCGAGCGACGCGGAGCCGCCCGCCGCATCGGCCAGCCGCTTCATCAAGGGGCGCGCCAATTGACGCACCTTGATGCTGGCCAGAAGCGGATAGCTCAGCGAGAGCACCGCCGTGCCAAGGCGGTAGCGCCGCAGCCCCGCGTCGTAGCGCAACAGGCCGCGCTGCATCAGCGTCGTCGTCAGGCGGGAAATCGTGGCCTTGGACAGGCCCGTGCGGTCCGAGAGTTCACGGTTGCTGAGCGCGGGCTCGCCATGCCGGAACGCCTGAAGCACCGACAGGCCGTGCGCCAGCGTGGTGGCGAAGGCGGGGTCGGCATGGTGTTCACCGGGGCGAGCGGTCATGGGCGGGATCCTGATCCGGCGCGCTCGGGATGCGCACCGCGTATCCGTCGATGATAGAGCAGCCGGCCTGCGGATCCCCCTTCATCCCGTTCAAGATATCGAAACACTTGTCTCAAATCCGGCGGCCTTTTGCTAGCCTGATTTGAACAAGACGCGGCACGCATCAGCGCCCACGATAAAACGGAGACTCGCCATGATCAGGGACCCCGAAGGTTTCCCGCAATTTCTCGATTCACTGCGCCGCTACGTGCGCGACCAGCTCGCGCCCCGCGAGGCCGAGATCGCCCGTTTGGATGAGGTGCCGCAGGATCTGGTCGAGAGCATGGCCGAACAGGGGATGTTCGGCTATTCCATTCCGCAGGAGTATGGCGGAGCGGGCATGACGACCGAAGAGCTGATCCTGGCCGCGATGGAGCTGTCCCAGTGTTCCGTGGCGCTGCGCGCCCGCGTCGGCACCAACACCGGCATCGGGTCCGAGGCGCTGGTCGCCGACGGCACCGCGGCGCAGAAGGCGCACTACCTGCCGCTGCTGGCGGCGGGCGAACTGACCGGCTGCTTTGCCCTGACGGAGCCGCAGGCAGGCTCCGACGCCACCGCGCTGCGGACCACCGCCGTGCGCGACGGCGACCATTATGTATTGAACGGCGAGAAGTGCTTCATCACGAACGCGCCGCTAGCTGGCCTCTTCACGGTCATGGCGCGCACCGATCCGGACGCGCCCGGCGCCAAGGGCATCACGGCATTCATCGTGGAGCGCGGCACGCCAGGACTGACCACCGGCCAGCCTTACCACAAGATGGGCCAGGCCGGCTCCCCCGTGTCGGCCGTGCATTTCCAGGACTGCCGGGTGCCGGCGGCCAACATCATCGGCGGCCAGGAAGGCCTGGGTTTCAAGACCGCGATGAAAGTGCTGAACAAGCAACGCATCCATCTGGCGGCCCTGTGCATCGGTCCCGCCATCCGCATGCTGGACGACACGCTGCGCTTTGTGGCCGAACGCCAGCAGTTCGGCAAGCCCCTGATGGACTTCCAGCTCATCCAGGCCATGCTGGCGGACTGCCAGACCGAGATCCAGGCCGCCCGCGCGCTGGTGCTGCAAACCGCCCGGGAACGCGACGCGGGCGTGGACGTGACGTTGAACGCCTCGATCTGCAAGTACTTCGCCTCTGAAATGTGCGGCCGCGTGGCCGACCGCTGCGTGCAGATGCACGGCGGCTATGGCTACATCGCCGATTACGGCATCGAGCGCTTCTACCGCGACGTACGCCTGTTCCGCCTGTACGAGGGCACCAGCCAGATCCATCAATTGACCATCGCCCGCCACACGCTGACCCAGGCGGGCTACACGCCCGGCCGCTAGGGCACCCAGGGACCACGGCCACCAGAAGCCGCCGGCCCGCCAAACCAAAGGAGACTCCCATCATGCTGCACAAGCACCTGCCCAAATGGATCGGCGCGCTGGCCGCCGCCCTCGCCTGCGCGGCGTTGCCGCCACAAGCCGCGGCCGCCTACCCCGACAAGCCCATCCGCCTGATCGTGCCGTTCGCCCCCGGCGGCTCGACCGACATCCTGGGCCGCCTGCTGGCCGAGGCCCTGCACCCCATCCTGGGTCAGCCCGTCATCGTCGAGAACAAGCCGGGCGCGGGCGGCAACATCGGCGGCGACTTCGTGGCGCGCGCGGCCCCCGACGGCTATACGCTGCTGCTGGCCGCCGCCGGGCCCACCGTCGTCAATCCCAGCCTGTACGCCAACATGCCGTTCAATCCGGCCAAGGACCTGGCGCCCATCACCTGCCTGGAACGCGAGCACAACCTGATGGTGGTGACAAAGTCGATGCCGGTGAAGACGCTGCAGGAGTTCCTGCAATACGCCCGCGCCAACCCGGGCAAGCTGTCGTTCGGCTCGCCGGGCAATGGCTCCCCCGCGCAACTGGCCGGAGAGCTGCTCAAGCAGCAGACAGGCATCCAGGCCGAGCACGTACCGTACAAGGGCAGCGGTCCCGCCATCACCGACCTCGTGGCCGGGCACATCGATTTCATGATCGACAACATGCCCGCCCTCTTGCCCCAGGTGAAGGCGGGCGGCCTGCGCGCGCTGGCCGTGCCCAGCGACCAGCGCGCCACCGCCGCGCCCGACATTCCCACCTTTGACGAGGCCGGCCAGAAGGGCTTTGTAGTGATGGCCTGGAAAGGCTTGATGGCGCCCGCCGGCACCGACCCGGCGGTGATCGAGCGCCTGCATGCGGCGGTGGTCAAGGCGCTGCAGGATCCGCAATTGCGGGCCCGCTTCCAGGAGCTGGGGGCCGAGCCCCTGGCCAGCACACCGGCCGAGTTCGCCAAGCAGATCGCCGACGAAACCGCCTGGTGGGCCAAGCTGGTGAAGTCCACAGGCACCCGCATCCAATAGGCCGACGCCAGGAGACCGCCATGCAACCTTGCTTTCGACCGTTGCGCGCGCTATGCGCCGCCGTCCTGCTGAGCGCGACGGGCGCCGCCCAGGCGGGCGCCTATCCGGATAAACCAGTGCGGCTGATCGTGCCCTACGCCGCCGGCGGCGGCACCGACACCGCCGCGCGAATGATCGCGCGCAAACTAGCGCCCCTGATCGGGCAGCCGGTGGTAGTTGAAAACAAACCTGGCGGCGCCACGCAGATCGGAACCGCCTACGTGGCCAGCGCGCAGCCGGACGGCTACACCCTGTTGATGGGCACGGCCAATCTTGCGACCAACAGCGTGCTGTACGCCAAGCTGCCCTATGACGTGAACAAGGATCTGACGCCGGTGATCGGGGCCACGGATGTGCCCGTGTACCTGCTGCTGCCGGCGGCCAGCCCGCTTAGGACATTGGAAGACATCAAACGTGCCGCCACCGCGCAGCAGGGCCTGACCTACGCCACCGCCGGCACGGGCAGCATCCCCCATCTGGCAGGCGAGCAGTTCGCGCACGAGACGGGCATTGCGCTGCGCCACATTCCGTACAAGGGCAGCAGCGAGGCCGCCACCGCGCTGGTCGGCGGCCAGGTCCAGATGAGCTTTGACAACCTGCCCCCGGTGTATGCGCAGGTCAAGGCGCAGCGGCTGCGGCCCATTGCCATCGCGGCGCAAAAACGCAACCCCGATCTGTCCGACGTGCCCACGCTGGCCGAGCTGGGCGTGCCGCTGTCGGCCTCGTCGTGGTGGGGTGTGATGGCGCCTGCCGGCACGCCGAAGGACGTGATCGGCCTGCTCAACCGGCAGATCAACGCTGTGTTGGCCGACCCCGAAGTGCGCAGCTATTTCACCGGCCTTGGCATGCAGCCTACCGGCGGCTCGCCCGACGCCTTCGGGCAGCACATCGCCGACGAAACCCGCAGATGGCGCGCCGTGGTCAAGCAGGCGGGCGTCAAGATCGAGGAATGAACCATGCCGGATACGCAAGATCGCTACGCGGGCGATGCCCTGCCGGACCTGTGCGCACGGGTGCGCCGCTTCGTTGATGAGGTCGCGATATCGGCCGAGTCCCCGGCCATCGCCCGCGACGTGGCCGCACTAGACCGTTGTGTCGCCCAACTGCGCACACGGGCAAAAGAGGCCGGTCTGTACGCGCCCCAGTTGCCCGCGCAATGGGGCGGACTCGGGCTGGGCTGGCGCGCGCTGGCCGAGGTGCTGGAAGAAGCCGGCCGGAGCTTCCTGGGCCCCGCGGCGCTGAACTGCGCCGCGCCCGACCAGCCCAACATGCTGACGCTGCTACGTCTGGGCAACGCTGCCCAGCAGGAGCGCTTTCTGGCGCCGCTGGTGCGGGGAGAACAGCGGGCCTGCTTCGCCATGACCGAACCGGCGCCGGGCGCCGGATCCGATCCCTCCATGCTGCGCACACGGGCCGAGCGGCGCGGTTCACGCTGGGTGTTGAACGGCCACAAGCAGTTCATCAGCGGCGGCGTGGGCGCGGACTTCGCCCTGGTGCTGGCACGCGGCGAGACCGGCGTCACCTTGTTCCTGGTGCCTGCCGACACCCCGGGCTACCGGGTGGTGCGCGACATCGGCATGGTCACGGGCTACCAGATCGGCGGACATGCCGAGATCCTGCTGCAGGACTGCGAGGTGGGCGACGACGCCGTGCTGGGTGAGCCGGGCCAGGGCCTGGCCCATGCGCAACTCAGGCTGGAGCCCGCGCGCCTTTCCCACTGCATGCGATACATCGGCCGCGCCCGCCGCGCGCTGGAAACGGCGCAGGCCTATGTTGCGCAGCGCGAGTCCTTCGGCGCGCGTCTTGCGGACCTGCAGCAGGTGCAGGCGATGATCGCGGACTCGCACATCGACCTGCATGCAAGCCGCCTCATGACGCTGGATTGCGCGGCCCGCATGGACGCGGGCCTGCCGGTAAAGCAGCACAGCGCCATGACCAAGGTTTTCGTGTCCGACGCCGTGAACCGCGTGGCCGACCGCGCCGTGCAAATGATGGGCGCCTTGGGTCTGTCCGACGACAAGCCCGTGTCGATGATCTGGCAGGAAATGCGCCCTTTCCGCATCTATGACGGCGCCAACGAACTGCACCGCGCCACGCTGGCGCGCCGGCTGATGGCGCAAGCCTGAGCCTCAATGGAGACGACGATGGACAATCCCCGATTCCAGGCCTGGCGCCTGCACGCCGGCGCGGCGGGCGAGCCCCCGCAGGGCCGATTCGAGACGCTGACCGCCGACCACTTGTCCGCGGGCGACACGCTCATCAAGGTGGCCTATGCCGGCCTGAACTACAAGGATGCGCTGGCGCAGGCCGGACGCGGCGGCATCGTGCGCGACTACCCCCGCATCGGCGGCATCGACCTGTCCGGCACCGTGGTGCATTCCGCCGACTCCGCGCTTTCGCCGGGCCAGGAGGTCGTCGTGCACGGCTTCGGCATCGGCGTGGATTGCGACGGCGGCTATGCCGAGTTTGCGCGGGTGCGCCATGACTGGGTGCTGCCGCTGCCCGCGGGCATCGGCCTGCGCGACGCGGCCGTGCTGGGCGCAGCCGGCTACACCGCCGCGCTATCGCTGCACTGGATGGAACACTGCGGACTGACGCCCGCGCACGGCGACGTGCTGGTCACCGGGGCCACGGGCGGCGTGGCCAGCGTCGCGATCGACATCCTGAGCCAGCGCGGCTACCGCGTCTGCGCCATGACCGGCAAGCCGGACGCCGCGGACTATCTGCGCTCGCTCGGCGCCCACGAAGTGATTGCCCCGCCCGATCTGTCGGCCGGCATCAAACCGCTGATGAGCGCGCGCTGGGCGGGCGTGATCGACGCCGTGGGCGGCGCGCTGCTGGCCCACGCGCTGGCCTGCGTGAAGCCGGACGGCGTTGCCGCAGCCTTCGGCAACGCGGGCGGCGCGGAGCTGCCCACGTCGGTCATCCCCTTCATCCTTCGCGGCATCAAGCTGCTGGGCATCAACGCCAACAGCCCCATGCCGTTGCGGCGCGAGGTCTGGAACAAGCTTGCCGGTAAATACCGCCCCGCGCACCTGGACCTGATCGCGCGCGTCATCGAACCCCGCCAGCTGCCGCAGGCGCTTGCCGCCCTGCTCGAACGCGGCAGCACCGGCCGCAGTGTCGTCCGCTACTCCTGAACGCCGATATCCATGAACCCGTCTGCCCTCCCCTCCCTGTCCCGCCTCTTCGATCCGCAAGGGATTGCCATCGTCGGCGCCTCAGCCACGCCCGGCAAGATCGGCGCGATGCCCGTCAGCCTGCTGCTGCAGCACGGCTACGGCGGCCGCATCGTCCCCGTGAATCCGCGCGCGGACACCATCGCTGGCCTGCCTGCCGTGCCCGGCCTGGACGCGCTCGACGCGGACATCGACCTGGCCATTCTGGCGGTGCCCGCCGCCCACGCCGCGCAGGCGCTTGAATGCGCCCGCCCGGGCCAGGTAGGCGCGGCCGTGGTGTTTACCTCCGGCTTTTCCGAAACCGGCGCGCGAGGCGCAGCCGAACAGGACCGGCTATGCGCCATCGCGCGCGAGCGCGGCATCCGGCTGCTGGGACCGAATTGCCTGGGCTTCATGAATGTGCGGCGCAACGTCTACGCGACGTTCTCGCCCGCGCCCGCCAACGGCATCGTCGCCGCCGGCGGCATCGGCATGGTGACGCAAAGCGGCGCGTTCGGCGCCTACGCCTACAGCATGGCGCGCGAGCGCGGCCTGGGACTGTCGCACTGGATCAGCACCGGCAACGAGGCCGACATCGACGTTGCCGACTGCATCGAATGGCTGGCCGGCGATACGCACACCCGCGTCATCATGGCCTACATGGAAGGCTGCCGCGACGGCGCCAAGCTACGCCGCGCGCTGTCCGCGGCGCGCGCTGCCGGCAAGCCCGTGGTCGTGACCAAGATCGGCCGCACCCAGGCCGGCGCGCAGGCCGCGGCCTCGCACACCGCGGCACTTGCCGGCGACGATGCCGTGTACGACGCGCTGTTCCGCCAGTACGGCGCCCTGCGCGCGCGCACCATCGAGGAATTCTTTAACCTGGGCTATGCGCTGGACACCTGGAAGCGCCCGCCGCAAGGCCGCCGCCTGGGCATCTTCACCATTTCCGGCGGCGTGGGCGCGCTGATGGCCGACGACGCCGCCGACAGCGGACTGACGCTGCCCGAACCGGCCGCGGACGCGCAGGCCAGGCTGCTGGAACGCGTGCCGTTTGCCAGCGGCCGCAATCCGGTCGACGTCACCGGCCAGGCCGTCTCCGAACCTGGGCTGCTGCTGGCCACCGCCGACGACATGCTGGCCGATGGCCGCTACGATGCCCTGGCTGTCTTCCTGGCCGCCGCGGGCTCGTCCGAAGCGCTGTGGCCCACCTTCGAAGCCTTCGCGCGGCAGATGCAGGCGCGCCATCCCGACGTGCCGCTTGCAATTAGCGCCCTGTTCCCGCCTGCGCGGCGGCGCGAACTGGAGCGTCTGGGCTGCCTGGTCTTCCCGGATCCCAGCGCCGCCGTCCGCACGATCGCTGCGGTGGCCGCCATGGCATCCCATTCCGGCCGCGGAACGACGCAAGCGGATCCCGCCCCGGACACGGCTAACCGTGCGCCGCTGCGCGAAACCTATACCGAAATCCAGGCCATGGAACTGCTGCGCGACGCCGGCATGCCGGCTTCCCCGAGCACGCTGGCGGTTGATGCCGACGCGGCCGTGCGCGCCGCCGGCGACCTTCGCGCGGCAGGCCAGGACATTCCTGTCGTCCTAAAAGTGGTCTCGCCAGATATCACGCACAAAAGCGACGTGGGCGGCGTCAAGCTCAACATCCGGGGCGAGGACGCGGTGCGACGGGCTTATGCGGACATCATGGCCGCGGTAAGCCAGCATCGCCCCGACGCCCGCGTCGAGGGGGTACTCGTCGCGCCCATGGCGCCCAAGGGCGTGGAATGCATCGCGGGCGTGCATTGCGACCCGGTGTTCGGGCCCGTGGTCATGTTCGGACTGGGCGGCGTTTTCGTCGAGGTGCTGAAAGACGTCAGCTTCCGGCTGGCGCCCTTTGGCCGCGATGAGGCCCTGGACATAATTCGCGAGATTAAGGGATACGCGCTGCTGCAGGGCGCGCGCGGGGCGCCCCCGTGCGATGTCGATGCCCTGGCCGACGCGCTGGCCACCCTATCCCGGTTCGCGCATGCGCGAGCGGGGGATTTCAGCTCGGTCGAGATCAATCCCTTGCTGGCGCTGCCCGAGGGACAGGGCGCGGTGGCGCTGGACGCGGTGGTGATTCGGAAAGGCCAGCCTGCGTGATGTGCTGGGCACTGGGGCCAGTTCCGTCTACTGCTCCTTCAGCCCCAACGATTTCACCAACGGCGCGAACAGTTTCTTTTCGTCCTGCACGCGCGTGGCGTAATCGGCCACGCTCAGCGGGATCGCCTCGGCGCCCGCATCCAGGAAGCGCGCCTTGATATCCGGCCGCGCCAGCACCTTGTTGATCTCGGCGTTCATGCGTTCGACCACATCATCGCGGGTGCCCGCGGCCGCATACACGCCGAATAGGCTGTCCGCGAACACGCCGTCAATGCCGGCCTCGGTAAAGGTCCGGATGTCGGGCGCCACGGCCGCGCGTTGCCGGCTTGCCACTGCCAGCACCTTCAATTTGCCCGCCTGCACCATGGGAAAGACCGTGGCGGGTCCAAACGCGAAGTCGATCTGGCCCGCGGCCAGGTCTTGTATCGCCGGCGCCACGCCGCGATACGGCGCGTGGGTGGCCTGCATGCCAGTGGCCTGCTTGAGCAGCTCGCCGGCCAGATGCGGCGTCGTGCCGTTGCCGGCCGACCCGTAATTCAGGGGCTCGGGCCGCTTGCGCGCGTATTCCACGAACTCTTCGAGCGTATTGACGCCAAGCGAGGACCGGACAAACAGGAACAACTGGCTGTTGGCCAGCAGGGCAACCGGCCGCAAATCCCGCTGCGGGTCGAACGGCATGTTGGCGAACATCAGCGGGTTGACCGATTCGGTCGTCGACGGATTGAGCAGGAAGGTATGGTTGTCGCGGCCGTTGCGAACCACTTCAGCCCCCGCCAGGTTGCCGCCCGCACCGCCCCGGTTTTCCACGATGACGGTCTGCTTCAATGCCTCGGCCAAGTGCGGCTGCACGGTGCGGGCCAGCACGTCGACCAGCCCGCCCGGCGCCAGCCCCACGACCAGACGAACGGGCTTGGTGGGCCACGCCGCAGACGATGTTTGTGCATGGCTGCCCGTCGTCCAACCCGCCAACGCCAGCATCATCACGGCCAGACAACGTCTACGCAGCAGCATGCAATTCTCCTTAAGGGGGCTCTACCCCGCGATCATGCGCCCGGTGCGTCACGCGCCGCACCATGGTGAACCGCCCTGATTGCGCATCGCGGCGGCGGCCCCGCATGTGCCGCTCATTCTTCACAAAAGTTTAAGCATAAAGAATCCCGGATAACCCTAGCTTGCTGGCGGCAGGCCAGGCATCCCTATTCGGTGGTTTGTGACAGTTCGTGCTCCAGCCCGGCCTCCAGCTGCCGCGCCACGCGCCCCAACCCCCGGTTCAGGGGCCATACGATGGAAAGGTCGAGACCGCCTTCCACATCCACGGGTACGACGATCAGCCCATGTCGACGCGCGTACAGGCCGCTCATGCTATCGAGGATGGCCACGCCCAGGCCCCGCTCCGCGAAGGCGCAGGCGGCCGAGTACTGATTCACCTCGATCACGGGCAGAAAGGGCAACCGCTCCTGCTCGAACTGCCGCGCCGTAAGCGCCCCCACCTGCAAGTGGCGACTGAGCGAGATATAGGGGATGTCCGCCAGATCGGACAAGGCGAGACGACGGCGGTCCGCCAGCGCGTGGCCGGCCGGCATCACGGCCTGCAGGGTCAACCGCGCCAGCGTGCGCTGACCCACGTTCGGCAGCGCGGCCGAGCCGATCACGATGCCGATATCGATACGCTGATCGGCCGCCAGCCCCGCCACGCCCAGCGTCATGTCCGTACGCACGCTGACACGCACGCCGGGCTCCCGGGCTTGCAACCACGCCATCGCACCGGGCAGGATGCTCGCGCCCACGGCCGCCACCGCCCCCACGTCCAGCCTCGCCTGCGCCCCGCCCCGCATGCTGGCCGCCACCCGTTCGGCGTTGTCCATCGCCGCAAGCGCATGAACGATCTCCGGCAGCAACATGCGGGCCTCGGCGGTCAGCGCCAGCCGGCGTTTCTCGCGGCTGAACAGCGCAAAGCCCAACTTGTCTTCCAGCGACTTCAGCATCGCGCTGGCCGCGGGCTGCGACATCCCGGTGGCCGCAGCCGCCAAGGTGACGGAACCGGTTCGCCCCACCGCTTCAAACAGCGCCATCTCGCGTTTATTCATGCAAACCTCTTTTCTCATACATATTCATGTATGAAATGACTAAATATATATATTTGACTATATCAATCCGCCTGCCGGACACTGGCTCCACATCACAACAGCCGGCGCCGCTTCGATGCGGCGCACGGCAATACCGCGAGGAGACAACGATGCAGACGAGACCTGGCGCTCACCCACGCAGGCTGCTGGCCAGATTGCTTGCACCGCTGCTTGGCAGCGCGTTGCTGGCTTTCGTGGCCCCCGCCCTGTCCGACACCCCGGCCGGGGGCACGATCCGGATCGTCGTCGGCGCCCCGCCGGGTGGCGCGCCCGACACCGTGGCCCGCATCGTGGCGCAGCACATGCAGGTGGGTGGCCGTGCCGTGATGGTCGAAAACAAGAACGGCGCCGCCTCCATGATCGCGGCCGCCTATGTCGCCCGCGCGCGGCCCGATGGCAACACCCTCTTGCTCGCCAGCCAGACGACGGTCGCGGTCGCGCCGACGCTGCAGAACGTGACGACGTTCGACCCCATGAAGGATTTCACCGGCGTGGCGTTGGTGGGCAGCGCGCCGCAGGTGCTGCTGGCCGGGCCGAAGCTGCGCGCCAACTCCATCCAGGAACTCATCGCGCAGGCCAAGGCCGCGCCGGGCGAGATCGATTTCTGTTCGGGCGGCATCGGCACCTCGCCCTACATGGCGGCCGTGCTGTTTGCCCAGACCGCGGGAATCGAACTGCACAGCATCCCGTTTGCCGGCGAACAAGCCTGCATCACTGAAATGCTGGCAGGCCGCCTGCCGTTCATGTTCGCCAATGCCTCGACGGCCCTGCCCTACATGAAGGACCAGCGCCTGCGCGCCCTGGCCGTGACGAGCAACGCGCGCGTCAGCTTCGCGCCGCAGTTACCTACAACGGCCGAAGCGGGCCTCAAGGACTACGAGGTCGCGACCTGGCTTGGCCTGCTTGCCCCCGCCGCCACGCCGCCCGACGTCGTCAACGCACTGAACGCGGAAGTGCGCCGCGTGCTGCGCCTGCCGGATGTGCGCGAGAAGCTGCAGGCGCAGGGCTATGCGCTGTCGGACGACAGCCCGGCGGCGTTCACCCGCTACTACCAGGCCGATCGCGACAAATGGGTGCGGCTGATCCAGACCGCCGGCATCAAGCAGAACCCCTGAGCGCCGACGTTTGAATGCGTTTCCCGACCCCGAACCTTTCGAGCATCCCATGAGCCGTACCCAGTCCGCCGCTTCTTCCGACGACCCGCGCACCGTGTTGGGCGTCCATCACAGCCCTGTCGCCGGCACGATTCCGCCCGGCGCCTGCGATTGCCACGTACACATCTTCGGCCCCTTCGACCGCTATCCGCTTGCCGAAAACCGCGTGTTCATGCCGGGCCTCGCCTCGACCGATGATCTGCTGGCGCTGCACGCGGCGCTTGGGGTTGACCGGGCAGTGGTTGTGCAGGCCAGCCCTCAAGGCACCGACAACCGCTGCATGACCGATGCCCTAGCCACCCTGAATGCGGCAGGCCACGCGTCGCGCGGCGTCGCGGTACTGGCGCCCGATATCTCGCGCGAGGGCCTGCGCGCGCTGCATGCGGCAGGCGTAAGAGGCGCGCGCGTCAACCTGCAATCGTTCGGCCAGCAGGATCCGGCCATCGCCCGCGATGCGCTGACGCGCACCGCCGAGCAAGTCGCCGACCTGGGTTGGCATGTGCAGATCTACACCACGCTGCCGGTGGTTGCCGCGCTGGCGCCCGCGCTGCGCGACTGCCCCGTGCCGATCGTGATTGATCACTTCGCATTGGCGAGCGCCGTCGCCGGCGTGGGCCAGCCCGGCTTCGATGCGCTGCTGGAGACAGTGGCAACGGGCAATGTGTACGTAAAGCTCTCCGCGCCATATCGCCTTACGGTCTGGCAGGACGGCCGCCCGCCCATCGAGGCGCGCGAGATCGCACGCGCCCTGATCGATACGCGGCTCGACCGCATGCTGTGGGGCACCGACTGGCCGCATTCGGGAGCGTGGCCGGGTGTGGCGCGCACACGGGATCGGAGCGAACCGCTGCATCCCATCGACGACGGCGAACAACTGTCGGCGTTTTGCGCTTGGGTGAGCGAAAAGGAAAAGCAGGCGATCCTGGTGGATAACGCGGCGCGGCTCTATGACTTTTAGCGCGTCGGAATACCGAATGCCCGGTACTCCGGGCCGCGTCACAGCACTACCTATTTCTCTCCGTGACTACGGAACATCCCTTGAAATTGAAACCTGCAGAGTCTTCCAGCAAGTTGAGATAGGGGCTCAGAGGATTTTCGGGAAAGGCTCGCGCATACGTAATCGATATGGGCCCCCAATAGACCTCCCTGCGGGCCTCGCATCTGAAGTCTCGAATCGAGATATCACCCGCATCATCAGCCGTCGCAGCAGTCACCTTCTTGTACATGAATGTTTGGCCGGAAAACGTACTGCTTCCCGGCATCAGCCCCTCGGCTTGAGTGAGTCGCCATCTCCAGTTGCGAAAAGGCTCGTAGCTGATGCGATAAGGGGCCCCATGAACGGATTCACTGCTCGCATTGAATAGGTGGATGTGCATTCGTGCAGGCCAGAATATATTCAGCAGAATGACGGAGAGCACCACTGCGCCCCAACCGAGCCACTTCTTGCCGCCAAGCAACATGATGAGCCAGCCTGCTAGCGCCAACTGGATTCCAAACCAGTTCAGCCACGGCGGAATCTCGTTATCGCTCCACGGCCGGTATGTGACGTTGTAAAAACCAGCCAGATTGGCAACGACGGTGAGCAAAGCGCCGACGACAGCAAGGCGACTTGTCAACCGGACAGTTTTAATACTGGGTGCAAACATCACGATAATTTCATCCTCCGGGTTTGAGCTTCCGTTGCAAGAGTTGCCAGTGCACATCGGAGAACGCCAACTCACATCCGCTAAAGCCAACGCGCCTGCCACATCCGCGATGCGGCGATACGATATAGAGATCGATTGCACATTCGAATCAGACAGGTTCGAAAGTCGTTATCAAGCAGGAGCGCAGGTATCGGCGAGGCTCCAGATTGCTAAGCGGAGCGGCCGGGGTTTCACGCGGGACATGATTCCACCCTGTTTGTCCGCATCCGATCACATCTCCCCGAGGCGTCGCTCTCACCAGGATGCCGATGTCGAATAGCACTGAGTTTGGAATCGTACTTTTTTAAAAATCAATGACTTACAAAAAATCTATCATCGAGATTGGAATCGATCTGTCATTGAGTTTGGAATTTTGCGGAAAAAATGTCGTTGAGTTTGGAATTGTTCAGGGAAGGCATTGAATGCTTCGAGGAGTTCGCTGGAGACCTCCCACCTTTCCTCTGAAGGAAAGCGATAGCGGACGTACGCTTTGGATGGCCAACCGATAGAATCATGCGGTAAATCTGGTCCCCCAGTCGGAGGCACCCATGCCAAGACGTCATCAACTCCAAGTCGAAATTTCGCCGGAGCTTCACACCCTCATGGAGCTAGCGGCCGAACTGAAGGGTCAAACGTTAGAAGAATTTGTCATCGAGTCGCTAAGACTAGCGTCGGAAGACGAGGTGGTGCCGGAAGATGTGATTCATCTATCAAAGGCGGCTCAAGAGGCGTTCGCTGAGGCAATGCTGAATCCCCCATCTCCCAACGCAGCAATGAGGCGAGCCATCTCACGCCACAAGAAGCTTTTTGGATAGCTAGCCGGGCCTGCCCCCGAACTAGTAGGGTCTCGACATAGAGCCCAAGGCTATGAACCGTTGTGGCTGATGGGCCTTAGTTCACCAAACACTCGACTCGCCGTGGGATTGCTGCGACGCGAACTTCAAGCGCTCGTATGATATCGATGATCCCCGAGTGACGGCCTGATACCCGCTAACGGGGCGTCGAAGTGCGTGAAGGCCTCTTCCAATCCCTGGTCGCATTACACGGACTCGCCGCCCAAGCGCCCACGGCCTCCACTTCGTACGAAACGGGCAAGGGGGAAAATTGCCACTTGCTCGAAGCGCTTCGTACCTTCCGGTCGGACGCCGTTTCCGTATGGAGGGAACTTAACGCTCCAAGTCTCCATTTTCGATAAGTCGCTCCTTAACGTTGACGTATCCGATCAACAGAGCAAGTACCGCTTGCACGACGACGACAACGATGAATGTGATGCTCATTAATACCTCCCAACGTACACGCGCGGTTACACTTCGATGGGCAGTGGTGGCCAAGATCAGCGGCAGTGCCCGTGCAATACTAGATAAGCGGTGCGAGACCCTATTGCCTGACTGCATCGACGCGAGGTCTTTAGCAGTCACGCCTCCTTCGCATGGCAGATTCAGTCTCAATTTTGGTCCACTTCGCGGCAAACTTCTCTCGGTGTTGTGCCATCGCCTCATCATGAGGAATGCTAGCGCGGGAGTCACGTCGACTTGCCTCCACTTTCGCCCGAAACCACCGGTCGTAGCTGGCGACGTGGTCGTTAGATTGGAACTCCGCAGGGATCGAAGGTAGGGGCGAACGCATGGCTAATGGTCCTCGGTTTTTGGGTCAGCTTAACTGCCACCCCTAACCGCAATACATAGATTGGTATGGAACATGAACTTAAGCATCAACGCACCTCGCGCTTCTGGTCAACTGGCTGCTCACGCTGCGTCATGTAGTCGGACGTAACATCGTTGTTATCGAACCAGCTATCCCACGATTGACCATCGGGCGTGATGATCCGAGTACGGCCGAGAGCGACTACGTCGACACGCTTTACGTAATCAGGAAGCTCGACCGCCTTAGGAAGACTTATTGCCTGAGTGCGATTGCTTCGAAAAACGGCACCTTTAACCACGCGAACCCTCCAGGGAGATGGCAAACGCATGCCCCAAGGTTACACAAAAGAATTGCAAGCTGGGAAGACGCGTCAACCCTAGCCTAGAGATCATGCCGCGGCCCGAGTCTCCAGGTTGGAAGGTCACCGACAGCGATCATTGCTGCGGTGGTTACGAGGCGATGAGTGAGGCCAGATCATCGAAACGGCTTTCCCAACTTTCCGCTCTTAGTGAGCACTCCGGATCGCCGCAATGCAAGCAACGTTTCTTCTACTCCAATGTCATAAGGATTCCCAATCGGAACCTGAACCTCTAGAACTTTAATCCGGGCAGGCAGTGCAGGTTTGCCCTCGGACGAGGCATGCTGGCGAATGCGGGAATAGCGCGCCAAAGTCCTCGTAAGCGGTTTTGCAGCAGAATTCTTTTCCATGATTCCAGCCCGATAGTCGCTTGATTGGTACCGCTCTAGTAGTACTTAACGCGCGGAGCACGTGATCCGTTTGTTCAAAAATTTGTGTTCGCGAATGCTCATACGTCGTCCCATGCTTCGAGATCGGCATATCCCGCACGATAGCTTGACACTGAAGACTCCGAGAAGTGACGCTCCTGTCTCGCATCTTGGTTCATCAACGCCAACGGCCAGAGGAATCGCTGTTTGAGCGCGATCTCGCATATCTTGCCGATATCGCCCTTCCAGACTCTGCGGCCCCGAGTGTTACCGCGCGATGCCGCGACATCGAAGCCGGTAGATGTCGTACGTCGGTCCAACATGTGCTGAATGTTCCACCGAATATCATCGAAGAGTCTCGGATCCACCCTTCCCATTTCCTTGAGTCGCCAAGGATCTCCGCTCGCGCCCGCCGCCAACAGACTGGGGAGAAGAGCGAGGGGCAGTCTCTCTGGCATCTGTCCAACCGAAAATGAACCTCGAATTATTGCGGCAGTCACGGCCCGCTGCAGGTCAAGAACTTCTTGAGTGCTTTCGAGCGGCAACTCATTTGGGGGAGCTTCGCGTAAGTCCGCCCCGCAGATGGAGCACGAAAGAAAGGGAGCTTCTGATCTCCATGGGGCAACCGTGGTCAAAGGATAATTCGTCAAACATGCCCAGCAACGATTAAGCATTGGACAGCTATGAGAAGGACAAATTACCCAGTACCGCATTCGCCATTCAAAGCGAAGATAAGGTATATCGTCCCCTGCGATGCATCTAGCACAAAATGAGCTGTGAGCGGTTCCCGTCTCGCTGCGCAGGAGGAGGCGTCGCAGCCATCTTTCGCGACGAAATGCGTCGAACCTCGAAACAAACACGCGCAGGGCATGTGGCGAGACATTCGTTCCGTATGCGATTCGCGTCGCATAGTGGCGCCCTACTCGAACATCCAAATCCCCGATCGCGCCAAGCCCGACGGCACCCAGAATCTGTGCAACGGAGGCGCCATGCAAGCACGACAGTCTGGCCAGCCAAGATGAACAAGACTCATCATCTAGCGGCGTTGGCACTTGGCATAGTGTTGGTCGAGAATCGTCCATCCTCATCCTCATCTAGTAGCTCAAGCTGCTGCCAACGCTGGTGTGCGAACCACCGAACCGCACTGGGATCAGAGCATCCCAGCAAAGACCAGAGAATCCGAAGATCACCCTGCGTCGCGCCGCCGAGTAGCTCTTCAATGTTCCAGGAGGGGTTCCACACCGTGTCGCCTTCAGGGCTCGCCGCTACCAAGCCCATAATTTTTTTCATCGCCCGCAACACTACGTGGTACGCCTCTTCACTTGAGAGAAGTCTGGTCAGCTTTCCAGGCACGAGATCTTTCCCGTCCGGCGATGCGCAAATTCCTAGCGTCCTCACCAATCGCAAAAGTGTGTCGAGACTAAGTTCGCTGATCGCTCCGAACCGTCGATCCGGGACAGTTCGTATGCGGCCGAACAAGTCATCAGCAATTAAAGTAGACAGCTCAATGACGTGCTCGTCAGCGACGCATATCGGCAACGCCCGAAGATCGGCGCCACACGAACACTGATAGAGGCTCGGTCGTCTCCAGAGGATGGGCCGTCCACAATTGCAGTGGTCAATCAAACGGCAACGATGCTTCGGGCAAGCACAATACAGAACGACTTCCCAGGCTGCTTTCGCGCGCCCTCCGTGTTCCGCAAGACATTGGATACAGACCTGCGGCCGCGTGTGCCGTAGCTGATAGCACCGGCTGAAATCGTTCCCCATGAATGCGGCACGTGTCCTTCCTTTGCGCGAGTACGTTCTGGGAATCGCGCGCGACACCCGACTCAACTGGGCGCCAAAAACGTATGACAGGTAAGGGGCGGCGCTCGCGGGTAGGTAGGTATGTCCCAGTGACGCCGTAGCCCGAGCGAGATCTGAGAACTGCAGCCCGTTTAGGCTCAGCATACGTAGGGCGTATCCGTTCCCGGATTCGTCCTCGCCGATCTCGTCTTGGATCGGCAAAGGTTGACCCAAATGTTGATCAAAGAGAAGCAAACGGATTCTCCTCTGCAGTGTGCACGCCAGTCTGGTACTCATAAGCCAGGCTCATCCGTGTGGGCGTCATAACCTGCTCTTTTTCATCCACCGCCAGCATCACCGCCTGAACTAGCAACCCTTTCAGCAGTCGTGGTGACCCAGACGTTGCAGCAAACATCGCGCTCGGAAATGCCCGATAAATCGGAGACAGATCGAC
>NZ_JAGXJZ010000420.1:0-305 GCF_019091095.1 Achromobacter sp. GbtcB20
TGGACCATGCCGATCCGATCAACGAGCGCACGGGCGAGCGGCCGGGCCTGGCCGCGGCTTGGCGTCTGTCCGAGATTCTGACGGCACAAGACATCAGTTCGCTGCTGGTGGACATGCATGATTGGGACGAAGGCGAGGACATCAACGACGTGCTGGCCAAGCGTGGCGAGGACGAGCTGGCGCGCCGCCTGCGCAAGCTCGAAGCCTGGCTGATTCCGGGCATGCCGGGCGGCGGTGCCAGTGATCGCCTGATCGGCACGCGCCGGGTGTTCCTGCCTGGCCATGACTGCGGCGTGTGCTGGCGC
>NZ_JAGXJZ010000421.1:0-303 GCF_019091095.1 Achromobacter sp. GbtcB20
GCCGAAGATCGAGGCTTCCGGCACTTCTTCCAGCGCCACGACCGGCAGCACCAGCAGCGGCTTGCCATCGACCATCATCTTCAGGGTGCCGACGCGGCCGTTCTTCGCCAGCGGGGCGACCAGCGGGTCCTTGCGCTCGAGCACAGGCTTGAGCTTGCCGGCGACGCCTTTCGGCACCGTCACCAGGACGTCGTTGGTGAAGCCGACCTTCACGTTCGATTGCGAACCCTTCCACACTTCCGGCGTGGCCACGGCCTGGCCCTTCGAATACAGCTTGACCGTGTCGAAGTTCTGGAAGCCCCA
>NZ_JAGXJZ010000422.1:0-303 GCF_019091095.1 Achromobacter sp. GbtcB20
CAGCTGAAGCCAGTCACACGCCGTGGTAACCGCCGCTACTACCAGCATCACGAAGTGTTGCTGATCCGGCGTATCCGCGAGTTGCTGTACGAGCAAGGCTTCACCATCAGCGGCGCCCGCAACCGCCTCGACAGCCGTGCCAGCGACCTGGCCGGGGGCATCGAACCAGCCCCGATCGAGGAAACGCCAACGGTCGACGTGCCGAAGCTGCGCGAAGAACTGCTTGGAATTCTCGCATTGTTAAAACACGGCTCCCGGCCGGCTTAGAGCCTCTCCCGGCCAGGGGGGAATTGATGGCGGCAT
>NZ_JAGXJZ010000423.1:0-303 GCF_019091095.1 Achromobacter sp. GbtcB20
AATTCCTCGCGCGCCACCAGGTCGAGCTTGGAAAGGCCCTGGGTCATCATCGCCTTGACGTTGCGTTCGATGTCCTTGGCGGGCGAGCTTTCGATTGCCTGGTTAATTTTGCCCTGCAAGTCGTTGAAGAAGTTGTTCATGTCCATCTGTCCTAGTGTTCTGGCCGTTGCACCACGCTGGAGCGAAGTGATGTGCGCTGGCCTGCTTTGGTGCGCCATGACGCGGCTGCGACGGGCACGCACCGGTTTGTACTTAGAGCCTATCCCAGTTGTCAGGAGTCGCTCCTGTCGCGCATGGGAAGCG
>NZ_JAGXJZ010000424.1:0-303 GCF_019091095.1 Achromobacter sp. GbtcB20
CGGCGCCGAAAATCCGCCGCTGGGCTGGTACTCGCGCTGCTATGAATCGAAGCAGCCGTGCGACGTGCTTCGGATCACGACCGTATCGTCCGCCGTTCCGGTCGAATGCAGGTTTACAATAACGTTTTTCTAACTAGTTTCAATAATTCCTACAGTGCGGGATAGTCCAAACATGCTTATTTACCTGGTCGCGGGCGCAAGGCCCAATTTCATGAAGATCGCCCCGTTCGTGCGTGCATTGCAGGCGCAGGACAAGCTCACCTTCAAGATCATCCATACCGGGCAACACTACGACCGCGAGAT
>NZ_JAGXJZ010000425.1:0-302 GCF_019091095.1 Achromobacter sp. GbtcB20
ATGCCTTGGCGCTGGCGCTGACCGGCTGGGCCGCCATCGTGACCTGGCGCGCGCTGTGGAAGGCCGATGCGCCCGGGATCGACTTCGAGGCCATGTTCGCGCCGATGGCGGCGGTGTATGCGACGACGGCGTGGGGCGCCATCGCCGCCGCCTGCGGCTTCGGCGCGCGCCACCTGGAGCGCGACGGCCCGGCCCGGCGTTACCTGGTCGAAGCCGTTTTCCCCGCGTACATCGTGCACCAGACCTTGATCGTCACCCTCGCCCATTGGTTCAAGCCGGCCAGGCTGGCGCCCGGCATCGAA
>NZ_JAGXJZ010000426.1:0-302 GCF_019091095.1 Achromobacter sp. GbtcB20
GACGAAAAATTTACCGATGCTTGCAGCGTTGGCACTGCTTTACCTGCATGAACCCGCCACGGCCAGGAAACGCCAATGGAATATCTGATCCTCAAGCTCGTCCACGTGATCTCGGCCACGCTGCTGTTCGGCACCGGCATCGGGTCGGCCTACTATCTGCTGTGCGTCGTGCTACGGCGCGATGTCCATGTGATCGCCGGCGTGGCGCGGCTGGTGGTCATCGCCGACTGGCTGTTCACGGCGTCCACCACCGTTCTGCAACCGCTCACCGGCCTCTATTTGGTTCATCTCATGCAATTGCC
>NZ_JAGXJZ010000427.1:0-302 GCF_019091095.1 Achromobacter sp. GbtcB20
TGAGCTCCTGGTAGGCACTGTTGCCGGCCTCGGCCGGAAGTACGCCGGAGCGGCGCTCGTCATCGGATACGGACAGGCGTTCACGCAGCGACATGGCTTCTCCTTTCAATAATCGGTATCGCCGCGGCCGAACAGGCGATTGAACAGGCCGCGGCTTTCGGGCGCGCGGCGCGCGGTGACCAGTTCGACCAGGTCGGCCAGGCTGCGCGCCGCCGCGCTCGCGCGCGACAGCTCGAGCACCGGCACGCCCTGGTTGACCGGGTCGGTGACGGCGATGTAATCGTTGGGCACGGGGGGCACGA
>NZ_JAGXJZ010000428.1:0-302 GCF_019091095.1 Achromobacter sp. GbtcB20
GGCAAGCGCACCCTGATCATTCCCGCGGAACTGGGCTACGGCTCGCGCGGCGTGGGTCCGATTCCGCCGAACGCCAACCTGATCTTCGACGTCGAGCTGGTCGACGTGAAATAAGGTCAGGCAAGATATGTAGACGATACCCAATGTTGGGTGTCGGAAATTCTTACAATGAAAGCATCTTTTCCGAGCGTTAAGTAGCTAACATATTGAAACCATGCATTATTTTCCTTCTGGCACAGTTTCTGCTAATCAGGGTGTACACGGTGTGGGACGTCCGTGAAAGATTAGTCAACTAAAAGGAA
>NZ_JAGXJZ010000429.1:0-302 GCF_019091095.1 Achromobacter sp. GbtcB20
AATGCGCGCATTCACGCCATGCAGGTTGTGGCGGTGAATGTCTTGCAGCTCCAGCCAGCCGGTCGCTTCGCGTGCCCGGCTTCCCGGCGCGGGGATCTCATCGAACAGGTAGCGTGCAGTACGCGATTCGGGAATCTTGCGCAGGCCATCCGGCTCGCCGCTGTAGAGCACGCGGGCGCCACGCTCCCCAGCATCCGGCCCGACATCCACGAGCCATTGCGCGCGGCGCATCAGGTCCAAGTCGTGCTCCACCACGAACACCGAGTTGCCGGCGTCGCGCAGCCGGTCGAGTGCGTCGTACA
>NZ_JAGXJZ010000043.1:0-19164 GCF_019091095.1 Achromobacter sp. GbtcB20
GGCCGCCGCCGCGCCGGCCGCCGCCGCGCCGGCAACTGGCGGCGGTGTTAAGGGTGTCTCCGGCGTCGGGCTGTCGGATTACGAGAAGCCGCCTGCGCCCTGATCCTCGGTCTCGTCCGTGATCTGCCCCGCGGTCTGACCCAACCGCCGCAGACGCCGCCAATGCACGAAACCCGCCTCCCGGCGGGTTTTTTTGCGTCCGGATTTCGGGGTTTTCCCTTGTGATTCTCATTGGATGGGAAAAAATAGAAGCGAAACAGCCACAAATTGATAATCTCGCGTCCATATTGCTGGGAGTTGAGTCGTTATGTCGGAAACGTCTGTCGGGGCGGGCGCGGATCGCGTCCTGTATGTGCTGGCCACCTTGGCCCGGCACGACGGCCCGCTCAGCATTGCCGCGCTGGCCGACAAGACGGGCCTGGCGCAAAGCACGCTGTACCGGCAGATTGCGCTCCTCAAGCGCTGGGGATTCGTCGCCGAACACGACGGCGAGTACGGACCCGGGCCGCTGTGCGTGCAGCTTGCATGGGGCTTTGACCAGTCGTCTTTCCTGATTCATGAGGCGCAGCCCGACATGGCTGCGCTTGCCGCATCGTCCGGCGAAACCATCGGACTGCTCGTCGCCGTGAAGGACCAGGCTGTGTGCCTGGACATGGTGGAAAGCCAGCATCCGCTGCGCTGCTCGTTCACCAAGGGCCGCGGACTGCCGCTGGCGCGGGGCGCGTCGGCCAAGTCGCTGCTGGCGTTCATGCCGCAGGCCCGGCTGCAGGCAGCGCTTGCCTACCTGGCCAACGAGGCCGCCGTGGATGCCGACCGGCTGGCGAGCGAGCTGGAGGCCATTCGCGACCAGGGCTATGCCGTGACCGACAGCGAAGTCGACGCCGGCGTCTGGGGCGTTAGCGTGCCGATCTTCCAGCGGCCCAACCAGGCCGTGGCCTCGATCACGCTGATGGCGCCGTCCACCCGCGCTGCGCAGCATCCCGACGCGCTGATCGACATGACCTTGGCAGCCGCCCGCCGCATCTCCGAACGCCTGAAGGCCGCCTGACGCTGCATTGCACACCCTCTTATCTCCCGTCGTACCCACTTCCATAGGACCCACCATGATGAATCGCCGCACTCTGCTGTCCGCCGCTCTGTCCCTGAGCCTCGCCTGCGCCGCTGGCGCCGCGCACGCCCAGGAAACGATCCGCGCCGTCACCGACGCCACCTTCCCGCCGATGGAATTCGTCAAGGACGGCAAGCGCACCGGCTTTGACATCGAACTGGTCGAGGCGCTGGCCGGCGCGATGGGCAAGAAGGTCGAGTGGATCGACATCGACTTCAAGGGCCTGATTCCCGCGCTGCAAGCCGGCCGCGCCGACATCGCGGTGTCCGCCATCTACATCACGCCCGAGCGCAGCAAGGTCGTCGACTTCACCGACCCGTACTACGCGGGCGGTCTGGTGGTCCTGACCAAGGCCGACGGTCCCATCAAGACGCTCAAGGACCTGGAAGGCCGCAAGGTGTCGGTGCAGGTCGGCACGAAGTCGGTGAACTACCTGAAGGAGCATTTCCCCAAGGTCCAGCGCGTGGAAGTCGAAAAGAACCAGGAGATGTTCAACCTGGTGCAGATCGGCCGCGCCGATGCCGCGGTGACGGGCAAGCCCGCCGCCAAGCTGTTCGCGCAAAGCACCAATGGCCTGACCGTGCTGAACGAGCAGATCACGACCGAGGACTACGGCATCGCCGTGCCCAAGAACAAGCCTGAGCTCACGCGCGACCTGAACGCCGCGCTGCAGAAGTTGAAGGCTGATGGCAGCTACCAGGCCATCGTCAACAAGTGGTTCGAGGCGCCCGCGAAATGAACCTGGATTTTTCTCCCGTCTTCGCCGACTTCGACGCGCTCTTGCGGGGCGCGGTGGTCACCATCGAGGTGACCGCCGGCGCCTTGCTGCTGGGCTGCGTGATGGGGCTGCTGGTCGGTATCGGCCGGCTCAACCCGCAGCGCCGCGTCATTTATCACCTGTGCAGCACCTATCTGCTGTTTTTTCGGGGCACGCCGCTGCTGGTGCAGCTTTTCATCTGGTTCTTCGGGCTGCCTCAGTTCGGCGTGACGCTGCCGGCGTTCGCCTGCGGCGTGCTGGGGCTGGGCATGTACTCCGGGGCCTACGTGTCGGAAATCGTGCGGGGCGCGATCCAGTCGGTGGATCGCGGCCAGACGGAGGCGGCGCGTTCGCTGGGCATGTCGTCCGGCCAGGCCATGCGCATCATCATCCTGCCGCAGGCAGTGGTGCGCATGATCCCGCCGCTGGGCAACGAGTTCATCGCACTGATCAAGAACTCCGCGCTGGTGTCGCTGTTGACCATTCACGATCTGATGCACGAAGGGCAGAAGATCATCAGCGTGTCTTACCGCTCGCTGGAAACCTACCTGGTGGTGGCATTGATCTATCTGGCCCTGACCACGATCGCCATGGTGATTTTGCGCAAGATCGAACATCACCTGCGCGCTGGAGGAATGGTGCAATGAGCCTCGTCATCGAAGGGCAGGAAATGATCCGCATCCGCGGCCTGCATAAATCCTACGGCGATCACGCCGTCCTGCGCGGCATCGACTTCGATGTGCTGAAGTCGCAAGTGGTCGTGGTCATCGGACCCAGCGGGTCGGGCAAGAGCACCTTGCTGCGTTGCTGCAACGGCCTTGAGGTGGCGCAGCGCGGCACCGTGGACATCTGCGGCCAGACGTTGCAGGACAACGGCGCGCTGTTGCCGGAGGCCGAGCTGAACGCGTTGCGCACGCAGGTGGGCATGGTGTTCCAGGGCTTCAATCTGTTCCCGCACCTGTCGGTGCTGGACAACGTGACGGTCGGCCCGCGCACGCTGCTCGGCATGGGCCGCGAAGAGGCCAATGGGCTGGCCGCGGACCTTCTCAACAAGGTGGGCCTGTCGCAGAAAATGGCGGCCATGCCCGCCAGCCTGTCGGGCGGCCAGAAGCAGCGTGTGGCCATCGCACGCGCGCTCGCCATGCAGCCGCAGGTCATGCTGTTCGACGAGCCGACCTCGGCGCTGGACCCGGAATTGGTGGGCGAAGTGCTGCAGGTCATGAAGCTCTTGGCCCGCGAAGGCATGACCATGATGGTCGTGACCCACGAAATGGGCTTTGCGCGCGACGTGGCCGATGTGGTGGCCGTGATGGACGGCGGCGTGATCCTGGAGTCCGGTCCGCCGGACGTGATCTTCACCCAACCGCGCGAGGCCCGCACCCGCGAGTTCCTGCAGGCGGTGCTGAGCGCGAGTCCGGGGGCGGCAGCATGAACGCATCGCAACTGGACAAGAGCGTGTGGAAGGCGCGCGACGACAGCGCCGAGCAGGGCGACACCCGCCGGCTGGCGCATATCGTCAAGCCCGAAGCGGGGCAGGGCGAAATGGGCGAAGCCGTGCTGCTGGGCTTTGCCTGCGATGCGGGCGTGGCGCGCAACCAGGGGCGCGTGGGCGCGGCCGCGGGGCCGGCCGGTATCCGCAAGTACCTGGCGGGCCTGCCGGCGCACGGTCTGACGCGCCTGCTGGATGCCGGCGACGTCGAATGCCACGGCGACAAGCTGGAGGACGCACAGGAGCGCCTGGGCTTGCGTCTGGCCGAACTGATGGGCCGGGGCGCCCGGCCTGTCGTGCTGGGCGGCGGGCATGAGATCGCCTGGGGCAGTTTCCAGGGGTTGGCCCGCTGGCTGGATGCGCGCGGCGACGCCGGCGCCGTGCTGGTCCTGAACCTGGACGCGCACTTCGATCTGCGTACGGGCCGTCCCGGCAGTTCTGGGACGCCGTTCGACCAGATTGCGGCAGACAGCGAGGCGCGCGGGCGCGAACTGCAGTACGCGTGCCTGGGCGTCTCGCGGCTGGCCAATACGCCCGCCCTGTACGCCCGCGCCGCGGAAATCGGCGCCGTGTGGGTCGAGGACCGGGACATGCAGGAGCGTCATCTTGAGGCGCGGCTGGCCGACGTGGATGGGTTGCTGGCCAAGGCGCAGCACGTGTATCTGACGATCGACCTGGACGTGCTGCCCGCGGGGGTGATGCCGGGGGTGTCCGCGCCTGCGCCTTACGGGGTGCCGATGGCGGTGGTCGAGGAAATCGTTTTGCGGGTCAAAGCGAGCGGCAAGCTGCGGCTGGCCGACCTGGCGGAATTCAACCCCAAGTTCGACGTCGACGGCCATGGCGCGCGGGCGGCGGCGCGTCTGGCCTGGCAGTTGTTGTCGGCGTGATTCGGAAGCGGTGTCTGACACCCTTGTTGCGATGGTGCAGGCTGTAAGACCGTCTCGCCAGGGTGTCAGACACCGGGCAGTTGGGGCAGATGCAGGGCGGATCCTCTTTGCGAGGGCCGCCCTTTTTTATCGGCCGTGGCGTCCCGCGCAGGCTGGACGCGCCCGGTTTCGCGGCTTAGGATAGGTGCAGCTTCCGGCCCCGCCTGCGACCCGTTCGGTATCCGCAACATGAATACGTCCCTATTTAAAAAATTTAGACTTTAAATAGGGACGGTATTGGTTTCGTGGATAAAATGGCGCAACTTTGTCAGGAGAGCATGCTCATGTCTCAAACTCCCACCCATGCCTTGCCGTCGTATCTGAATGCCGAGGACCTCGGCCCTTGGGGTAATTACCTGCAACAAGTCGACCGGGTCACGCCGTACCTCGGTTCCCTGAGCCGGTGGGTCGAGACGCTGAAGCGTCCGAAGCGCTCGCTGATCGTCGATGTGCCGATCGAACTGGACAACGGCACCATCGCCCACTTCGAGGGCTACCGCGTGCAGCACAACGTGTCGCGCGGCCCGGGCAAGGGCGGGGTGCGTTTCCACCAGGACGTCACGCTGTCCGAGGTGATGGCGCTGGCGGCCTGGATGTCGGTCAAGAACGCTGCGGTCAACCTGCCGTACGGCGGCGCCAAGGGCGGCATCCGTGTCGATCCGCGCAAGCTCTCCGCGTCGGAACTCGAACGCATGACCCGCCGCTACACCAGCGAGATCGGCGTCATCATCGGACCGTCCAAGGACATTCCCGCACCTGACGTGAACACCAACGCCCAGACGATGGCCTGGATGATGGACACGTACTCCATGAACGAAGGCGCCACCGCCACGGGCGTGGTCACGGGCAAGCCGATCGCGCTGGGCGGCAGCCTGGGCCGCGTCGAAGCCACGGGCCGCGGCGTGTTCGTCGTGGCGTGCGAAGCCGCGCGTGACAGGAACATCGATGTGGCCGGCGCACGCGTTGTCGTGCAAGGCTTTGGCAACGTGGGCGGCACCGCCGCCCGCCTGTTCCACGAGGCCGGCGCCAAGGTCATCGCCGCGCAGGACCACACCGGCACCGTGCACAACCCAGCCGGCCTGGACGTGCACAAGCTGCTGTCGCATGTGTCGCAAACCGGCGGCGTGGGCGGCTTCTCGGGCGGCCAGGCGCTGGACAAGGCCGAATTCTGGACGCTGGAAACCGAGTTCCTGATCCCGGCAGCCCTGGAAAGCCAGATCACGGTCGACAACGCCGCCAAGGTGCGCGCCAAGATCGTCGTGGAAGGCGCCAACGGCCCGACCACGCCGGAAGCGGACGACATCCTTGCCGAGAACGGCGTGTACGTGGTGCCCGACGTGCTGGCCAACGCCGGCGGCGTGACGGTCAGCTACTTCGAGTGGGTGCAGGACTTCTCCAGCTTCTTCTGGAGCGAAGAAGAGATCAACCAGCGCCTCGAGCGCCTGATGCGCGAAGCCTATGCGTCGGTGGCGCAGGTGTCGCGCGAGCACAAGGTGACGCTGCGTACCGCCGCGTTCATCGTGGCTTGCACGCGCATCCTGCAGGCCCGCCAGGTGCGCGGCCTGTACCCGTAAAGACTGAATCGGCATGGCGCCTTCGCGGGCGCGATGCCGGAATCGCTCCGCAAGGGGCGATTCCTATTTGTGGTGATGAAAAATGCCGGGCAGATGCCCGGCATTTTCACGTCAAGACCCAGGCCCGCAGTGCCTTCACGATGCCGGCAGCAGTTCCGGCTTCAGGATGCCGCGCAGATCCTGGTACGAAATCGTCAGTTCCGGCTCGCCGTGCGAATACGGCGCGATCGAGTAGGCGTCGTACTTGACCACGATGCCATCGCGCGTGATCGCGAAGTTGTCGCTTTCCTGGAAGGGCCACATCTTGTTGTAGGCAGCCGGGTCGCGCTTGGCATCCGGATTGCCCGTCAGCCATTTCGCGTGTGCGCGCTGCAACGCGGCGACGTATTCGGCGCGGCGTCCCGGGATCAGCGCTTCGTCCAGGCTCATGACGCGGCCGCGGCTGCGTTCCCAGTTCAGGTACTGGGTGGCCGGGATGCCGTGCGCGGCGCCGGTCAGGTACTGTTCCGTGTGCAGTTCGACGGCGACGATATCGCCCACCGTGTCCTTCACGCTGGCCTTGAAGTAGGTGGCGTCGCGCGGGCGCGCCGTGGACCAGAAATACTGCGTGTATTCCGACAGCGTCTCGTAAGGGCCGCGGCGATTGGCGTCGGTGCCGGTCATGTAGGCAAGCACGTGGTCCACCAGCGCGGTCAGTTTCGGGATGCCCGGAAACGCCACACTGTCGATTTCGATGCGCGGGCAGTCGCCTTCGCAGCCGGGCTTGCTGGCCGCCCATTTGATGCGTTCGGTGGACAGGTCGCCCATTTTTTCCGGCGTGGCCGAAGACGAGGCATCGGGCGTTGCCAGGGTGATGTTCGAGGGGGGCGTGCTGCCGCAGCCGGCCAGGGCCAGCAGGGCGGCGCCCAGGATCAGACCGCGTATCGCGCCAGCCGGCGTGAAGCTGCGATTCATGCAATTACCTCCAGAAAACGCAAGGCGCCGTCAGGGCACGACGCCTGTCCACTCGTCGCGGGAGAATTTTTCGTCCGCCTGCGCCTGTGCGCGCGCCAACGTTTCCGCGCCCACGCTACCCGGGGTCAGACGATGCAGCCCGGCAAAAGTTTCCACCATGCGGTCGATGATGACCTCGCGTGCCAGCCCGGTCTGCGTGCGTAGCGGATCGACGCGCTTCTTGGCGCTGGTGGTACCCTTGTCGGAAAGCTTCTCGCGCCCGATGCGCAGGACCTCGACCATCTTGTCGGCGTCGATATCGTAGGACATGGTGACGTGATGCAGCACGGCGCCGGCGCGGCGAGCCTGCGCCGCGCCGCCGATCTTGCCGATGTCGGAGGCGATGTCGTTGAGCGGCTGATACCAGGCCTTGATGCCCAGGCCCTGCAGCGCGGTCAGCACCCAGGCGTCCAGGAAGGCATACGACTCCTGGAAGCTCATGCCGTGGACCAGTGCCTGCGGCGCGCTTAGCGAATACGTAATGGAGTTGCCCGGCTCGATGAACATCGCGCCGCCGCCGCTCACGCGGCGCACCACTTCGATGCCGTGGCGCTTGGCGCCGTCCGGATCGACTTCGTTCTTCAGGGATTGAAAGCGGCCGATCACGACGGCCGGCGCGGACCATTCCCAGATGCGCAGAGTGGGCGGGCGCTGGCCGGCGCCGACTTCGTCGGTGATGACGGCGTCCAGCGCCATGTGCAGCGCGGGCGGCTGCGGGCCTTCGTGGATCAGCTGCCAGTCGTAATCGTTCCAGTCGGTGCGGCTCATGCCAGCGCCCTCCGCAGCACCACGGCGATGGCTTCGGCGGAGAATCCGAACATCTCGGCGTCGGCCGGCAGGGCCGATTGCACGGCAACCGCCAGCTCCAGTTCGCCGGCGTCCGCGGGCATGCCGTTCAGGCCGCGGTTGATGGCTTCCAGCGCCTCGGGCGGTTCAAGGAAAAAGTCGCCGCTGATGCGCACGTCGGCCAGGCGGCCATCGCGCACTTCCAGATCCGCGACGACCAGCTTGCCGCCGGGGACTTTGTATTCGCCATGCAAAGGCATTGGGCGCTCCTTTCAAATCAGAATCAGACGTTACAGGCTGAGCTTCATGCCGTCATGGCTGGCCTTGAAACCCAGGCTTTCATAGAACCGGCGCGCATCGGGGCGCGCGCGGTCGGTGGTGAGCTGGACCAGTTCGCAGCCCTGGATCCGGCATTGCTCGATGGCCCATTCGAACATGGCGTGGCCCAGTCCCGCGCCGCGAAACGCCGAGGCGATGCGCACGCTTTCGATCTGGCCCCGCCACATACCCCGCCGCGACAGGCCGGGTATGAACGATAACTGGAAACAGCCCGCCAGTTGTGAATCCTGCTCAACCACGGCGAGGAATTGGTTGGAATCCTGCTCGATGGCCTCGAAGGCGGCAAGGTAGCGCGGGTTCAGCGGGACCGAGGCGTCCTCGCGGCCTGCGCCCAGGTCGTCATCGGCCAGCATGGCCACGATGGCGGGCAGATCGGCCGCGCGTGCGCGGCGAAAAACGCGTTGCGGGGCAGTCATGGCGTGCTCCTTCGCGGTCAGCGGGCGACGTTCTGGGCGGTCTGGCCGAACAGGATGCGGCGTGAGGCTTCGTCGTTGACCGACGGGGCGGTGTTGATGGTGTCGGCCAGCGCGTAGGCGCGTTGCGTCGCCGGACGCGCGCCGATGGCTTCGAACCAGCGCTTGAGGTGCGGAAATTCGTTCAGGTCCTGGCTTTGCTTGGCGTGCGGCACGATCCACGGATAGGCCGCCATGTCCGCGATGGAATAGTCGCCCGCGACGAACTCGCGGTCGGCCAGGCGCTTGTTCAGCACGCCGTACAGGCGATTGGTTTCCTTGACGTAGCGCTCGATCGCGTAGGTGATGCGTTCCTGCGCGTAGCCGGAAAAGTGGTGGTTCTGGCCGGCCATGGGACCCAGGCCGCCCATCTGCCAGAAGAGCCACTGCGACACTTCGGCGCGCCCGCGCACGTCGGCGGGCAGGAACTTGCCGGTCTTCTCGGCCAGGTATTGCAGGATGGCGCCGGATTCAAACAACGAGATCGGCGCACCGCCGTCGGCGGGCGCGTGGTCCACGATGGCGGGGATGCGGTTGTTGGGCGCGATGGCCAGGAATTCGGGCTTGAATTGGTCGCCGCGGCCGATGTTGACCGGGTGGATCTTGTAGGGCAGGCCAGTTTCTTCGAGGAACAGCGTGATCTTGTGGCCGTTGGGGGTCGTCCAGTAATAGAGATCGATCATGAGGGTGTCCTGTGTGTCATGGCGCCGCGGGCAAGCGCCCGCGGATGGAAGGGCCATGATAGCGGCGCACACCGGACGGATGCCTGAATAACCGGGGGGTGGATGCGGGTTTCCGCGCGCGGCCCCGGCGCCCTGGGGTCAGACCGCGCCCGGACGCGGGCTGCGCGGCAGCCGCCACGTCCAGTTCAGGCTGACTGCGGCGGCGGCCAGGAAGATCAGCGCCACGCCCGCGATCTGCGAGGCGTCCATGCGGTGGCCGTAGACCACGAAGTCGAGCAGGATGGCCACGGCCGGATAGATAAAGCTGAGCGCCGCGGTGGACGTGGTGGGCAGCTTCTGGATGGCCGAGTACATCAGGATGTACATGAGGCACGTGTGGATGAGACCCAGCGCCACCAGGTATCCCCACTGCACAGGCTGGGCGGGCAGGGCATTGAAGTCGGCCATCGGCAGCAGCATCACCGCGCCCAGCGTCACCTGCACCAGCGCCAGCACCTGCGGGGGGATGCCCTTCAGGCGCTTTACGATGATGGCGGTGATGCCGTACAACGCGGCTGCGCCCAGGCCCAGCATCAGACCCGTCAGATAGGCGCCGCCGCCCGCCGCGCCGCCATCGCCCAGACGCAGCACCAGCAGCAGGCCGGCGAACGCGACGAGGGACCACGCCACCTTGCCGCGCGAGGGGCGCTCGCCCAGGAACAGCACGCCCAGCCCGATCAGGAAGAACGGCTGCACGTTGTAGACCGCGGTGGCCAGCGAAATGGACGCCAGCCGATAGGCCGAGAACAGCAGCACCCAGTTCAGCACCAGCGCGGCGCCGGCGGCCAGCGCCAGGGCCAGCGTTTTCGGGGTAAAAAGTCCCGGCTTGAGCAGGCCGCGCGCCCAGCAGTACACAAAGAGCGACAGGGCGCCAAACACGCAGCGAAAGAAAACGACGTTCCAGGCGCTTTGCCCGGACTCCAGAACGAAGACGCCGAGCGTGCCCGACAGGGTCATGGCGGCCGCCATCTGCGCGAGGCCCGTGCGTTCGGTCGAGGGGATCATGATGGTTCTCCAAAGGCCATCTGGCCAGGAATTCGATGGAGAAATTATCCCAGGCGGATCCATCCGCTTATATGATCATGCCGTGGCACTTTCGCGATTCAACCTTGCTTTGGGTGGAATTTATGCAGAACGACCTAAAAAATGAAAGTTCGGTTTTGGATGGGATCGACCGCCGTCTCGTTGAGATGCTGTCGGCCAATGCGCGCACCACCACGGCCGATCTGGCGCGGCAGGTGGGCATGTCGGCCCCCAGCGTGGCCGACCGCATGCGGCGGCTTGAGGAATCGGGGGTAATTCGCGCATACACGCTGGACGTGGATCCGGTGGCGCTGGGGTATTCGCTGGAGGCCGTTGTGCGCATCCGGCCGTTGCCCGGGCAGTTGCGCCATGTCGAGGGCCTGATCCAGCAGATTCCGGAATTCGTGGAGTGCGACAAGGTAACGGGCGATGATTGCTTCATCGCCCGCATGGTGCTCCGGTCCATCACGCACCTGGACGGCATTCTGGAGCGGGTGACCGAATTTGCCGAAACCAACACCGCCATCGTCAAGTCGCACACGGTGCGCCGGCGGCTGCCGCCGCTGCGTTAGACGGGGGCGGACAGGGCCGCGGTGATGTCGTCGCGCAGGCTGGCCGGCGTGTCGGTGGGCGCGTAGCGCTTGATCACGCGGCCGTCGCGCCCGACCAGGAACTTGGTGAAGTTCCACTTGATGCCTTCGGTGCCGAAGACGCCCGGCTTTTCGCCCTTGAGCCATTGGTAAAGCGGGTGGGCGTTCGGGCCGTTGACATCGATCTTGGCAAAGAGCGGAAAGGTGATGTCGTACTGGGTGCTGCAGAAATTGCGGATCTCGGCCTCGTCGCCGGGCTCTTGGTGGCCGAACTGGTCACACGGAAAACCGAGCACGGTCAGGCCGTCGTCGTGGAACGCGCGGTAGAGTTCTTCCAGACCGGCATACTGCGGCGTGAACCCGCACTTGGAGGCAACGTTCACCACCAGTAGCACGCGGCCGCGGTACGTCTCTAGGGACTGCTGCGTGCCGTCGATGGCGCGGACGGAGAAATCATGGATTGTGCTCATGCGGGCTCCTGGAATCGGGCGTCGTCCGCGCATCGGCGCGGGCGTTGGGGCAGACTTGGGAGTGTAGCGCCGCAGACGCGCGTGGGGGCTTTGCGGCACCGCGGCAGCGCCCGGCCTATGATGCGGTTTACCGAAGACGCTGGAAAGAAAGGAGCCGCCGCATGGAAGGAATGATCGAGCGACTAGAGGCGATGCTGGCCAAGGGCACCGACAATCTGCTGCTGCGGTTTTCACTTGGCAAGGCCTACGCCGAGCAGGAACGCTTTGCCGAGGCCTGCACCCATCTGCGCGCGGCGCTGGCTTTCGATCCCACGTATTCCGTCGCCTGGAAATGGCTGGGCAAGGCCTGCCTCGGGCTGAATGACAAGCCCGGCGCCCGCGCCGCCTGGGAATCCGGGCTGGCGGCGGCCCAGGCGCGGGGAGATCAGCAGGTCGTCAAGGAATTGCAGGTGTTCATCAAGCGCCTGGACAAGGAAGCGGCCGCGGGCGCCTGAGACTTTCGGGGTTCCCTGGCAGTGCCGCGGCCGGAGCCGGTGCGCTGGCCACGCGGAACACCTCGATGGCGTGGCGCAGGCGGGCGCCATCCGTGCGCAGGTTGGCAACCGCCTTGGCGGCCTGTTCGACGCGCGCGGCGTTGCCCTGCGCGGCGCTGTCGGTTTCCGAAATGCTGCGGCTGACCGTGTCGATACCCGCGTGCTGGTCGGTCGAGGTGGCGGCAATCTCGTTGATGATGCGCGTGACCTTCTGCACGGATTCCACGATATCGCGCATGCTGGCGCCGGCCCGCTCGACGTGCCGCACGCCTTCGCCGACGCGCGCGTCCGAGCTTTCGATCAGCGCCTTGATCTCGCGGGCGGCGGTGGCGCTTTTCTGGGCAAGGCTGCGCACTTCGCTTGCGACCACCGCGAATCCCTTGCCCGCCTCGCCGGCGCGCGCGGCCTCGACGGCGGCATTCAGCGCAAGGATGTTGGTCTGGAAGGCAATGCCGTCGATGATGCCGACAACCTCGGCGATGCGGGACGAGCTTTGGACGATGCCCTGCATGGCGTGCGCGGCCTCGTCGACCACATTGCCGCCCCGCCGGGCGAGATCGCTGGCCTGGTTTGCCATGGCGTCGGCATCCTGCGCGTTGGCGGCATTTTGCCTCACGGTGACGGCCAATTGCGCCATGCTGGCCGCCGCCTGTTCGAGCGACGCCGCCTGGCGCTCGGTGTGGGCCGAGAGGTCGGCGTTGCCCTCCGCGATGTCGGCGGCCGACTGCAGGGCGTTCTCGATGCCGCCGTGCACGTCGCGCGTGATGCTGACCAGGCTTTTGCGCATGACTTCCAGGGAAAACTTCAGTTCGCCGATCTCGTCCCCGGTCAGGGCGCCGGGCAGCGGTGTGCTCAGGTTGCCCGCGGCGATCTGGCGCGTGAAGTCGGTGGCCGCGCCCAGCAGCCCGGCGATGGCGCGCGCAAAGCCCCAGCCCGACGCGAAGATCAGTGCGACGCCGCCCGCTGTCAGCGCCACGGCCGCGGCCAGGGCGCTGCTGCTCAGGCGGTCGTGCATGCCGTAGATGGCCGCGCCGGCCGCGCCGATGAACAGCGAGGCGGACAGCACCGCCCACGCCAGGAGGCGCGACCGCACGCCGGTCAGGCGCCAGCGTTTGAGCCGCGCCAGGACGCCGCGCACCCCCGCCGGTTTGACCTGACCGCCGCACAGCCGGGTGCCGCGCGCCGTGCTCAGACGCAGGCTGGCATAAACGGCTTCGGCCGTTTCGATCTGCTGGCGGGTCGGCTTGACCCGCACCGAGGCATAACAGACGGTGGTGCCGCGTTCCACGATGGGCGTGACGTTGGCCAGCACCCAATAGAAGCCGCCGTCCTTGCGGCGGTTCTTGACCATGCCTGTCCACGACTCGCCGCGCTGGATGGTGCCCCAGAGGTCTTCGAAGGCGGCCGGCGGCATGTCGGGATGGCGCACGATGTTGTGGGGCGCGCCGACCAGTTCCTCGCGTGAAAAGCCGCTTGCGTGAACAAACGCCGGATTGGCGTAGATGATCCGGCCCCGCGAGTCCGTGCGGGAGATCAGGTATTGCTCGTCGCGGAGTACGTATTCCGTGTCGTTGACCGGCTGGTTGTTGCGCATGCGTCGCTCGTCCTGTGATGGGCGAGGGCATCATCGGGGACGGGCGCGGCGGCGGCGTTGATGTACGTCAACGCCGCCACAGGTCGACGCGCTTACGCGGCGGGCAGGTTGCCAAAGGCTTCAAGCGCCCGCAGCCGGCTTTGCGCCAGATCCACGATCGGTTCCGGATAGCCCGCGGCGGACCGTTCCATGGGATTGGGATCGTGGATGGCCTTGTCGTCCAGATGCGCCAGTTCAGGCAGCCATTCGCGCAAAAACACGCCGCGCGGGTCGAATTTGCGGGACTGCGACAGCGGATTGAAGACGCGGAAGTAGGGCACCGCGTCGGCGCCCGTGGAGGCGCTCCATTGCCAGCCGCCGTTGTTGGCGGCCAGGTCGCCGTCCACAAGCTGCGACATGAACCAGGCCTCGCCCAGACGCCAGTCGATGAGCAGGTTCTTGGACAGGAACATCGCCGTCACCATGCGCAGCCGGTTGTGCATCCAGCCCAGCGCCTGCAACTGGCGCATGGCGGCGTCCACGATGGGGATGCCGGTCTTGCCCTGCTGCCAGGCTGCCAGGTCGTCGGGCGCGTCGCGCCAGGGCACGGCCGCCGTCTCCGGCTTCATGGGCTGGTGCATGGACAGGGCGGGGTAGGCCGCCAGCAGGTGCAGGTAGAACTCGCGCCACAGCAGTTCGTTGATCCACGTGGCGGCGCCGGCCTTGCCGCTGTCGATCTCGCCCTGGTTGGCCGCCAGCGCGGCGCGCAGCGCCTGGCCGGGAGACAGGACGCCCGCGGCAAAGTAAGGCGACAGGCAACTGGTGGCGGGCAGCGAGGGGAAATCGCGCTCGTCCTTGTAGGCGAAGATCGCCTCGTCGGCAAAGGCGGCCAGCCGGTCGCTGGCGGCAGCTTCTCCGGCGGGCCAGAGCGCCCGGACGGCGTCGCTGGGCGCGTCGAACCCGTCGAACGAGTCCGGCAGCGGATCGGACTTCCAGCGCGGCGGCGTCTGGGCGCGGGGCGCGGGAATGGGCCGAACCGGCGCGCTGCGCAGGCGCTCGCGGCAGGTGCGGGCATAGGGCGTGTAGACGCGATAGCAATCGCCCTTGCCGGTCAGCACGGTGCCGGGGCGCAGCAGCGTCGCGCCGTGGTGCACCGTCCACTCGATGCCGATGTCGGCCAGCGCGGCCGCGACGGCGTCGTCCCGGCGGCGTTCGTTGACGCCCCACTCGGCGTTGACGTGGACCGCTTCGATGGCGTGTTCCTGGCAGAACGCGGCCACGGCCCGCGGTGCGTCGCGCCAGTCGTCAACGGTCAGCAGCTTGAGCGGAATGCCGGCCTGTCCCAGGTCCTGGGACAGCTCGCGCAGGTTGCGCAGCCAGAAATCCACCTTGGCCGGGGCGTCGCCATGCTGGCGCCATTGTCCGGGCGCGGCCAGGAAAAGCGCGGTGACCGTGCCGGCCTCGGCCGCCGCGGCCAGCGCGGCGTTGTCGTGCATGCGCAGGTCGGTGCGCAGCCAGAGCAGCGTGTTCATGGGGAGGCTCCAGGGACAGGGGCCGGGCGGCGCGCCGGCGAGGCTGCGATTCTATCCCGAGCACGCGCGCGGCCCGGGGCGAAAGCGCCTGGAAGACGATGTAAAAACTACGAGGAGATGTGACCGGTGTTGCACTGCAACCCGTTGCGGCGGCTGGTTGGCAGGGGCAGGGGCCAGATGGCGCCCGAACGCCAAAACGCCCCGCATTGCCCGTCAAACCATGAAACACGCTGGCGCGTTGCGTGTATTGACGCACGTGTGGACGCCGCCATGTAATGCAAGTAAACGACTAAAGCAGGCAAACGCTATGGGAAATCTGATGGACCTCCGCCCGTCCTTTCTGAAGGGACGTACACCCGCCGGCAAGACGTCCCGCGATGTCTTGCAGAAGCTCTGGCGTTCGGTCGATTTACCGGACGCGTCGCTTGAGCACGTCGTGCTGACCGGCGCAGACCCTGTCGTCCCTTCCTCATTTGCCGTCGGCACGGCCGCGCAGACCAGCATGGCTGCCGCGGCCCTGGCTGCCGCGGAGGTCTGGCACCTGCGCGGCGGCGCCCGGCAGCAGGTCAGCGTGGACATGCTGCATGCGGCGCAGGAGTGCCGCAGCCACTACACCATCAATGGCGTCACGCCCAATCCGTGGGATCCCATCACCGGCGTCTATCGCTGCGGCGATGGCGGCTGGGTGCGCATTCACGCCAACTTCGCGCATCACCGTGACGGGGCGCTGGCCTTGCTGGGCTGCCCGACCGGGGACGGCGCCACGCGCGAAGCCGTGGAACGCGCGCTGAGCCGCTGGAAGGCGCTGGATTTCGAGCAGGTGGCGGCCGATGCCGGCATGGTCGTGTCTGCAATGCGCTCGTTTGAGGAATGGGACCGCCATCCGCAGGGGCAGGCTGTCGCCGCGCAACCGCTGCTGACCATCGAACGCATCGGTGAAGCCGATCCGCGTCCGCTGCCGAAGTACGCGCAGAATGCGCGGCCGCTGCAGGACATCCGCGTGCTGGACCTGACGCGCATCATCGCCGGGCCGGTGTGCGGCCGCGCGCTGGCCGCCTATGGCGCCGACGTCATGCTGGTCAACAGCCCGCAACTGCCCAATATCGACAACATCATCGACACCAGCCGCGGCAAGCTGTCCGTGCTGGCGGACCTGGACACGGCAGATGGCCGCATCGCGCTCGGCAACCTGCTGCGCAGCGCGCATATCTTTGTGCAGGGCTATCGGCCTGGCGGCATGTCCGCACTGGGATTCGGCCCGCAGGACGCGGCACGCATCCGTCCGGGCATTGTCTATGTGTCTTTGTCTGCGTACGGCACGACGGGCCCGTGGGCGAACCGGCGCGGGTTCGACTCCTTGGTCCAGACGGCCACGGGCTTTAACCACGCGGAAGCGTTGGCTGCCGGTCAGGAGGCGCCCAAGGCGTTGCCGATGCAGATCCTGGATCACGCGTCGGGTTACCTGATGGCGTTTGGCGCGCAGGTGGCGCTGGCGCGCCAGGCAACCGAAGGCGGCAGCTGGCACGTGCGCGTGTCGCTCGCTCAGACGGCGCACTGGCTGCGCGGATTGGGGCGGGTGGACGGCGGGCTGGACTGTCCCATGCCGGGCTTTGACGGCCTGATGGAGACGTCGCCATCAGGCTTTGGCGAGCTGGTCGCGGTGCGCCATGCGGCGCGCTTCTCGGAGACCCCGGCGCGCTGGATCCGGCCGTCCAGTCCGCCCGGCACGCACCCGACGGTCTGGCCGTTCAACTGATCTTCGACAGGCGCGGTGCGTAAAGCAGTACGTTTACGACCGCGCCTTATTGTGGACGCTGGTATCTCACCAGGGCGTTACTGCCTGGCCTTCCATTCCCGCAGCGCGCGCATCGTGTTTGCCACGTGCGACTCGGGGCTCATGTTCGTGTATTCGTACAGGATCTTGCCTTCGGGCGAGATCACGTAGGACACGCGCCGCGCATATTCCGGCCGCTTGTCATGCACGGCATCGTACGCCTTCATGACTTTGCCGTCGCCATCGGCCGCGACGGCGAATTTGTTGCGGCACTCGCTGACGGAAAACTTCTTGAGCGTGTCGATGTTGTCGGTCGAGACGCCGATGACCGTGGCGCCCAGCGATTTGTATTCGTCCGTGGCCTCCGCAAAGTTGTGGGCTTCGATGGTGCAGCCCTGCGTGAATGCCGCTGGGAAGAAATACAGCACCACCGGACCTTGCTTGAGCGCTTCCTTCAGCTTGAAGGTGTATTCGTTGCCGCCCAGCGAGGCCGGCACGCTGAAGTCCGGCGCGGCGGCGCCCACCGGCAGCGCGGCGAGGGCCGGCGTGCCGGCCATCAGGCCGCATACGAGGAACCAGGGGGCAAGGCGCTTCATGGGTGTCTCCCGTTGGAGCCGCGGAAACGCCGCGGCAAGCTGTCTACTGTAGCGGCGCGGCGCGCACGGGTCCAGTTCAGCCGCCGTCAGGCCCGCCGCGGCCATTGTTGCCGCGCGGCTGGTCGCGTTGCTGCTGCTGGCGTGACTGCTGCTGTTCCCGCTGCTGCTGTTGTTGCTGTTGCTGCTGCTGTTGCTGTTGTTGGCGGTTCTGGCGCGCCTGTTGTTCGTGCTCCTGACGGTCACGCGCCATTTGGCGCGCCTGGTCGTCGCGTTCCCGCTGCTGGCGGGCCTGTTGATCCTGTTGCCGGCGTTCGCGCAGGTCCTGCTGGTTCTGCTGATCGCGTTGCTGCTGCTGGCGTGCCTGCTGGTCACGCATCTGCTGCTGGCGCAACTGCTGCTGGGCTTGCGCGTCGTTCTGCTGCCGGTCGCGCAACTGCTGGTCACGGCTTTGCTGTTCGCGAGCCTGCTGTTGGCGCTGCTGATCGTTTCTCAACTGATCGCGCGCCTGCTGGTCGCGGACCTGCTGCTGGCGGTCCTGCTGCTCGGCCGGGTCGCGCGGGCGCGGGCCGGGGCGGCCGTCGCGTCCACGATCGTCGGCGAGCTGCGCGCCGGGCGGCACGGACGGGTTGTTGCCCTGCGGGCGGGCGTCCCGGCCGGGCCTGCCGTTGTTCGGGTGATCCACATACGCCTGGGGCGGCTTGCCTTTGTTGTGTTCATAGAATTGGGCGCGGTTGCCGCCCGCATCGCGCACGTAGGCGCGCTGCGCCTCGGTGGGGCCGGCGTGGCGGTCATTGCGCGCGGCCAGCTCGCGCGGGTCTGCATTGCGGCGCACGCCTTGCGGCCCGCCGTGGTAGCTGACCCGGCGGTTGTCCACGTTATTGACGACGATGTTCCGGTTGTAGACGTTCGTCACGCGGGTGATGTTCACGTTCGTGACGGACCGGTTGTAGTAGAAGCGGTCGCGTTTCCAATAACCGCCCACATAACCCAGGCCCGTATAGCCGAAGCCGTAGTTGATGCCGCCGTAGAAACCCACGTGCGGCCCCCAATAGCCCGGGTTCCAGAGGTAAACGCCATTGGAAAAGCCCCAGTACCCCGGGGTCCAGAGAGCGCCCTGATACGGCGCCAGCACCCAGGCGCCGGGCACCCAGAAAAAGCCGTAACGGTTGAGGCTCCAGTAGCCGGGCACCCACAGATAGCCGTCCGCGGGGGCGGGGGGCTGCACGTAGACCGGCAGGGGCGGCGGCGGCTCGGGACTGCGGTCAACGAGCGCCAGATTCGCGTTGGCGGGATCGCCCTCGTCGTATGCGGGTTGTTGATACGCAGACGGAACCGGCACCTGCTGCGTGGAGTAGACGTTCTGCGCGGCGGCCAGCGCGGGGGCGGTGGCGGTAACTGCCAGCAGGGCCGCGGTGGCCAGCGGCCGCAAGCGGGCAATCTGGAAGGAAGGGCTCATGAGAATGTCCTTGGCGCAGCAGATCCGATGTTCAATAGCCGCGATAGTAATAATGCGGGGCGGGGTACGCCGGGTAGTAGTAATAATGCGGCGTGGCGTAGACCGGCGCGGGCCGGTAGTAAGCCGGCCGCGCCGGGACGACCACACAGCCGCTCAGGGCGCTTGTCATCGCCACCATCAACAACAAAGTCTTTTTCATCATCCGGCTCCCGCCTGGCGCAAGGCGCGAAATACGCCTTCACTGCGCGCATGCAAATTAGGCCATGCCGGCGGGACCAAGTTCGGGGACTGTAATGGTTCCGAAACAGCTTTCGCGTGACGGATGTTTGCGCCTGCGTGACGGTCGATGACGTTCGTATCAATGTCCCCGTAAACGCGTCATAGTCGTCGCAAAAAAAATCTATGGTCAGCCCGATTTTTGCAAGCGGGTTTGTGTTGGCGTAAATTGGGCTTTGCTCAAATCTATTCGGA
>NZ_JAGXJZ010000430.1:0-301 GCF_019091095.1 Achromobacter sp. GbtcB20
TCATGCCCTGCCCCGCCAGCTTGCGCATCACCTGCAGCACCTCGCCCACCATTTCCGGATCGAGCGCGCTGGTCGGCTCGTCGAACAGCATGATCGGCGGGCGCATCGCCAGCGCGCGGGCGATCGCCACGCGCTGCTGCTGGCCGCCCGAGAGCTGGTGCGGATAAGCGTCGGCCTTGTGCGCCAGCCCGACCTGCTCCAGCAGTTCCATGGCATAGGCTTTCGCCTCAAGCCTGGTCGCACGCTTCAGGTTCACCGGCGCCAGCATGCAGTTCTCCAGCGCCGTCAGGTGCGGGAACAG
>NZ_JAGXJZ010000431.1:0-301 GCF_019091095.1 Achromobacter sp. GbtcB20
AATTGAATTTCTCGGGGAAGCAGAAGTATTCGGTCAGCAGGCGGTAGGCCGCATGCGAGCGGGCCGGGAAATCGATCAGCGCCTCGTCCTCCTCGAAGCCGGCGGCCTTCACCGGAATGGAAGACAGCGCCACCCAGCGCCCGTTGTGGTCGGCCTCGGCCCAGGCGCACAGCCCGCGCATGACCAGCGCATCGCGCAGCGCCGCGCAGAACGAGGGCTCGCCGCCGATGAAGACGCGCAGCGCGGGCAGGGGCCGGATCGGCGCGGCGCCGCCGCCGGTGCTGTGCAGGGTGAGGTGCAG
>NZ_JAGXJZ010000432.1:0-301 GCF_019091095.1 Achromobacter sp. GbtcB20
CAAGCATGGCCTTAAGGGCTACTTTCGCTTGCTAATGTGGCGCTGCAGGTGGGCGATGTATTCGTGCTGATTGCCGCGTTGACGGTGGCCGGGGCAACCGCGGGCTTCCTCGTCTGGAATTACCCGGTCGGCCTGATTTTCCTGGGCGATGGCGGCGCCTACTTTATCGGGTTCATGCTCGGCGAGCTGGCATTGCTCCTGGTAATGCGCAATCCCGACGTCACGACCTGGTATGCCGCGCTGCTGCTGATATATCCGGCATTCGAAACGGTGTTTTCCGCTTATCGACGAATGTTTGTAC
>NZ_JAGXJZ010000433.1:0-301 GCF_019091095.1 Achromobacter sp. GbtcB20
GCGCGCAGCGCCGCGAACCCCTCGAGCGGGAAGCGGCAGCGGTCCTCGATGCTGCCGCCGTAGTCGTCCTGGCGGCGGTTGGTCAGCGGCGAGATGAAGCTCGACAGCAGGTAGCCGTGGGCGCAGTGCAGTTCGAGCCAGTCGAAGCCGGCCTCGCGCGCCGCCATCGCCGCGCGCACGAAGTCGGCGCGGATGCGCACCATGTCGATCCGGCTGGCCTCGCGCGCCCATTGCGAGACGCCGGCGATGTACTGCTGGTGCGAGGCCGCCACCAGCGGCCAGTTGCCCGACTCGAGCGGCA
>NZ_JAGXJZ010000434.1:0-301 GCF_019091095.1 Achromobacter sp. GbtcB20
CATGCTCGGCGTGTGCCTGGCGCGCCGCCGCGCCAGGCGCGGCTTCGACGATTAACATCGCACCGGCCTACCGGTAAAAGCTCGACGGCGGTACCCCGAAGTGGCGCCGGAACATCGCGGCGAAGGCGCTCTGGCTCGCGTAGCCGCAATCGAAGGCGACGTCGATGCCTTTCCTGCCCTGGGCCAGCTGCTCGAGCGCCGACAGCAGCCTGGCCTGTTCGCGCCAGCGCGCGAAGGTCATGCCGGTCTCCTGCGAGAACAGGCGGTGCAGCGTGCGTTCTCCCATGCCGAGCGATGCGGC
>NZ_JAGXJZ010000435.1:0-301 GCF_019091095.1 Achromobacter sp. GbtcB20
GTGGGTTCTTGAACCCACCGATCCGGCGCCGATCATCCTCTGGCCATCTTATTTGCGGTTCGACCATTCATGCCGTGAGACCGCGTGGGCACAAGTGCCCACCCTACAACATCGCGCGCGCGTCGACGAATGTCTTACCGCATCTGCGTGTAATTCACCGGCACGAAACGATACCCCTTGCCTTCGCTGCGCAGGTGCCCCAGGCCCGGGAACTGCAGGTGGGCGCCGCCGATCAGCGCGCCTTCCTTGGCGGCGAGGTCGAACAGCTTCTTGCGTGCGGCGGCCGCGGCTTTCTGGTCGC
>NZ_JAGXJZ010000436.1:0-301 GCF_019091095.1 Achromobacter sp. GbtcB20
AAAGGCGACTGGGAGTTCGTCGCGCCACATCGCAACCTTTCCAACAAGATCAAGCGTATTTCGTGTATTGAAAACCACATCCCCAAAAAATAATCGATGCGCCTTGCCGGGCTGAATCCCTGATTCAATGTATTCAATCTTTGAAATGTTGAACTTACCACGCCCCAAATTTCCCATTTTCATTAGGGGAAATTTTGTTTCTGCACTTTGATTCGGATAGTTGCCACCAAGTCGTGCCTTTAAGAGAACAGAACGTAGCGGCTTAACATCCCAATCCTCTGGAATCACCCCCACCTCCGGC
>NZ_JAGXJZ010000437.1:0-300 GCF_019091095.1 Achromobacter sp. GbtcB20
GAAGCGCCGCGAGGCGCTCGACCACACCCTGCTGTTCGGCCCGCCGGGCCTCGGTAAAACCACGCTGGCCCACATCATCGCGCGCGAAATGGGCGTCAACCTGCGCCAGACCTCCGGCCCGGTGCTGGAGCGTCCGGGCGACCTGGCGGCCATTCTTACCAACCTCGAGCCGAACGACGTGCTGTTCATCGACGAGATCCACCGCTTGTCGCCGGTGGTCGAGGAGATCCTGTACCCGGCGCTGGAGGACTACCAGATCGACATCGTGATCGGCGAGGGCCCGGCCGCGCGTTCCGTGAA
>NZ_JAGXJZ010000438.1:0-299 GCF_019091095.1 Achromobacter sp. GbtcB20
CCCCGCGCGGTCCCGCGTACTTGACACTCTGCATTGACAGACAACTCATCCGTATGTACGGGTTGATAATGCGCGGAAATTTTTCCTCAAAACTGTTGAACTAAGGAAGTTTCCACCCCTCAAAGCTTACTTTTTCACGCTATTTAGCAAGGGTAAGTTTTGATGAAATTCGCTTCTGTCGTTGCAACCGCTCGTATCAACCACGTCCTGGCCGCTAGCATCATGCTCGCCTTTGCAGGCGCCGCCTCGGCCCAGACCGCCAAGGCGCTCGTCGAGCCGCCCTTCGATTCCCCGGCCGC
>NZ_JAGXJZ010000439.1:0-298 GCF_019091095.1 Achromobacter sp. GbtcB20
CATCCTTACACCATCCTTTCGCACCATGCATTTTTACCATCCATTCACCATCCAGCTGGATGGTGAATCGAGCACTCAGTGTACGCTTCTCAGCCTGAGGGTCAAGCGCAATTCGTTTGAATCGGGTAATCTCTTCGCCCATGAGTCCAGAATTGCAACCCGGCCTGCGCTTCGAATGGCGCTATACAGTGCCGCCGCGCGCCACCGTCCCCGCGCTCTACCACGACACGCCGTTTTGCCGCGACATGCCCGACGTGCTGGCCACCGCCGGCGGCGTGACGGTCAGCTACTTCGAGTG
>NZ_JAGXJZ010000044.1:0-17832 GCF_019091095.1 Achromobacter sp. GbtcB20
ATTTTCGAGGAGGTAGCCATGCAGTCGGCGGGACTTCCTCGGGCCCATGTCTTCACAGGTCCAAATGTTCAGGCCATTGGGCTGCTTTCGATGTAGCTGCAGCTTCTCGAAGCGCTTCTGCACCCACTGCCAATCCTGTTGATTCTCCTGCTTGGCGAGTGCGGCCACTTCGGGATGCTCCTGCGCATAGCGTTGGAACACACCCGGGCTGACCAGGTAGGCCGTGTCATTCACCGTATGCACGAGTGCCTTCGCGTCGTTGATGATGAGCCGTCGTGAGGCGATTCCCTGCTTCAGCCAAACCATGAACTGTTCCCCGGATGGCTTCGTTGCCGATGGCCCAGGCGTAGGCGCGGGTGCAGGTGCAGGCGATGGAATGGACGTCGCGGCTGTTGCTGGCGCGGGGTGTGGAGGAACTCCTCGGCATCCTGGCCAACGCCGGCCGACTCACCCAAGCCCACCATCGCGAGCAAATCCTCCATGACGTCGGGCACGGGCTGGGCTGCGGGCGGTGAAACGATGGTGGTGCTGTCGCCCTCCCAAATCGGAGGCTCTTGACCTCCCTGCGCTGGGTTCACCGAGACGGAAGGCGCGGGAGCCGACATGCTGGCGTCGTTTTCCGCGGGCGTCGCGTCGATCTCTACCGTCCCCGCGAAAGGTGCTGGTCGCTCGCCAGACTCCCAGATCAGCGCGGGAGCGAGACGCAACAGGGTGAACGAATGGGAGCTGTGCGCCCTATGGAGGCAACACCGGGAAATCAGCCGGCACGACCAGCTGATCCGGGCCCAGTTCTTCGAGGTTGTTCAGGCCCAGCAGGCCCATAGCGGAGTCGATTTCCCGTGCCAGGATGCCAATGGCATGCGCCACACCGGCCTGCCCGGCGAGCGCGGCCGCATAGTTGAACGGGCGGCCGACGAACACGAAATCTGCGCCTAGGGCCATGGCCTTGAGCACGTCCGTGCCACGCCGGAATCCGCTGCCAACCATCAGTGGCAGGTCGCCCAGGGCCCCCCGTATGGCGCCGATCATGCGCAGCGGCGTCACCGCGCCGTCGAGCTGACGGCCGCCGTGGTTGGAAAGAATGATGCCGTCGATGCCCCGGGCACGCGCTTCACGCGCATCGGCTGGATGCAGGATGCCCTTGAGCACCAGGTGCCCCCGCCACTGGTCGCGGATGCGGGCGATGTCGGCCCAGTCGAGATGCGATCGCCCGCTGAACTCGCGAACGACGTTGCGGGCCACCACCGCCACGCGAGTGTCGGCATCTCTGTTCTCGAAGTGGGGCATTCCGCAATGCACCAGGGTGCGCAGGAAAGTGCCGAGCGTCCAGCGCGGGTGCGTGAGGCCTTGCCACAGAAGCGCGAGATCCGGCTGCAGCGGGCTGGTGAAGCCGGCGCGCAAATGATGTTCCGGGTTGCCCCGCACGGCCGAATCCACCGTGATGACCAGCGTGCCGAAGCCCGCCCTTGCGGCCCGATCCACCAGCGCCCTGATGCGCTCTGCACTGGGAGGCAGGTAGGCCTGGAACCAGCTGTCGGGATTCGCCTGCGCGACGTCTTCCATGCGCATGAGCGACGAGCCGCTCATGATCATGGGTATCGCTGCATCGCGCGCCGACCGGGCCAGCACCACGTCCCCCTGGAATGCGGTCAGCGCACTGACACCCATGGGCGCGATGCCGAAGGGGTGCCGGTAATGCCTGCCCAGCAGGCTGGTGGCCTGCGTGCGTGCCGACACGTTGCGCAGCACGCGGGGCAGCAGTTCCACGCGTTCGAAGGCACTGCGGTTGTTGCGAAGCGAGGCGTTGGTTTCGGTGCCGCTCGACACGTAGGCGAAGATCGGCTTGGGCAGCAGCCGGCGCGCTGCCGGCTCGAGGTCGTCGAGCGCGACTATGCGGTGCAGCACGCGCGGAAGCTTGCAGGTGCTGTGCGGATGGGTGGGCATCGTCTGCATTTCCAGGGGTCAGCGCCCGTTCGCGGCGCCAGGCGTCAAAGGCCGTTTGCACCTGGCTGTCGGTGGCCGGATAGAGGCCGATGATGGAACGTCCCTTTTCCACCTCCTGTTGTACGAAGTCCTCGAAGGCGGTCATCTCGAAGGCTTCCTCTCAATACGTCGGACTTCGCTACACCGAGAGGCTGGCAGAGGCCAAAATTGCACCCTCGGTGGGCAGTCGCGGTGACAGCTACGACAACGCCTTGGCCGAGACCATCAACGGCTTGTACAAAGCCGAGTTGATTCACCGCCGGGCACCGTGGAAAACGAAAGAAACTCTGGAACTGGCCACCCTCGAATGGGTGTCCTGGTTTAACCACCACAGGCTCCTTGAGCCTATGGGGCACATTCCGCCCGCAGAAGCTGAGGCAAACTACTACCGGCAACTCGCCAGTCAGGCCACCTCGGTGGCGACCTGACTTAAACCAAACTGCCTCCACGAAACCCGGTGCGGTTCACTCGGTAGATGCCATCGATTCACAGCTTCGCAAGATCGAAGGGCAGAGCCTTGGGTATAAAGTGGCTCGTTTCTTCGGTCTTCTGGGGCGGTGATTTACGCGACCTGCAGTGTCGGATAGTCTGTATAGCCCTTGGCGCCACCTGCGTAGAACGTGTTGGAGTCAGGCGCGTTCAGCGGTGCCTTGGCCCTGATGCGTGCGGGCAGGTCCGGGTTAGCCAGGAAGGCGGTGCCAAAGGCCACAGCGTCAAGCTTACCTTCGGCAATAGCTGCCTCTGCCTCATCAGCGCTGTAACCCATATTGCCCACCAACACACCCTTGTACTTTTCACGCGCTACGGGCATGACATCGGCCTTCTGCACGCCGAAGAAATCGGCACGCATCACGTGCAGGTAGGCTAGCTTGAAGGCATTGAGCCTATCGGCCAGGAAGCCGATGAGGGCCAGCGGGTGGCTGTCTTTCATGCTGTTGAAGCTGTTGAGGGGCGACAGGCGCAGACCCACACGTTCGGAACCGATCGCCTGGGTCACGGCAGTAAGTACCTCGAACAGCAAACGTGCACGGTTTTCCAGCGATCCGCCGTAAGCATCGGTGCGCTGGTTGGGCGTGTCGCGCAGAAACTGGTCAATCAGGTAGCCGTTGGCGCCGTGTACTTCCACACCATCAAAGCCGGCGGCAATGGCGTTGTGTGCGCCTTGAGCAAACGCAGCCACGATGCCAGGAATCTCTTCGACGGTCAGGGGGCGGGGCACCGCGTGCGGCACCTTGCCTTGGGGCGTGTGGATCTCACCCTCAATAGCGGTAGCGCTGCTGGAGACAATGGGGGCGCCATCGGCAGCGCCAGGGTAGGCTGCGCGGCCAGCGTGCCAGATCTGCATGAAGATGCGTCCGCCCTTGGCGTGCACCGCGTCGGTCACCTGCCTCCAGGCTGCAATCTGCGCGTCGTTGTAGATGCCAGGCTCATTGACGAAGGCCGATGTACCGGGCGCCACCATGGTGCATTCGGAAATCAGCAGGCCGCCGGTGGCTCGCTGGCTGTAGTACTGGGCCATCAGCGCGTTGGGCATGTGGCCAGCGTCGGCACGGGCGCGTGTCAATGGTGCCAGAAGGATGCGGTTGGGCAGGGTGAGAGAACCTACTTGAAGTGGATTGAATAGCATGTGGATGAAAACCCAGATTAGTGAACAGAAAACAGTGTTAAAGCTAATAGTATTCCCAATACTCAGACCTTTGAAAGGTCACTGAACTTTGAAAGGTCACTGAAGACTGCTTTGGCACGGCTGGTGCTTTTGCACCCAACGCACGATGTAGTAGACGCAAGTGGGTAAGCCTCTGCTTCCGACAGTTTCGCGGTGGTCTCCAGCCGTACATGCACCAAACGCCTTTGGTCATCCACCGCGTCGCAACTCCCTGACACCCCGGCCCAGCTTGCGGCGCAACAGGGCCCGCAGGGTCACCCCATCCGAGTACCCGACCTGTGCGGCGACCTGGTCGACGCTGGCGTTCCCGGTGCGCAAGAGATGGACGGCATGCTCCACGCGCAGGTCCTGGAAATACGACAGCGGTGTCTTTCCCAAAACGCTTTGCAGCCGCCGGGCCAAGGTGCGCTCGCTTGTGCCCGCGGCGCTGGCCGCCTCGGCCAGCGAGAACCCCTGCGCGAGCCGACGTCTGGCCCAGCACTCGAAGCGCTCGACCATCGGGTCGGCATGCGCAAGGTGGTCGGGAATCACGAACTCGGCTTGCGAACTGCGTGTCTCGACCAGCAGATAGCGTGCCACCAGGGCCGCCAGCGCCGGACTGCGCCCTCGGATGATGCGCAAGGCCAAGTCGACGTGGGCCAAAGCGGCACCCGCGGTGGTGAAGCGTGTCGAGTTCACGATCATGCGTGACTCGTCCAGCGTGACGTTCGGATAGCGCTGCCGAAACATCGGCCCCAGCCACCATGACGTCGTCGCACGATGCCCATCAAGCAGGCCACTCTCTGCAAGCAAGAAACTACCGGAGCAGGCGGCACCAAGGTGCGCGCCAGCGGTGGACCACTGCTGTAGCGCGGCGACCGCATCGGGCACGTCGGGGCGTGTGAGCCGAGCCGAGAGCGTGTCAGGCATCTTGTCACCAAACGCGGGCACAAGCACGACGTCTGGTTCCGGCACACCACGCGCAGTGACCACGGGGACCGTCAAGCCTTGCGCAGTTCGGATGCGACGCCGCACGCCCACCAGCGTGAGCTCTATGCGAGAGGGAGCCTGTGGCAGCGAGCCCGCCATTGCGTTGGCCAAGCCTACTGTGTCAGCGAGCGCCGCAAGCCCCAGATCAAACACGCCATTACAAACAAGGATGTGGAGTTTCATGGCAACAATGATATCAAAGTTGTCATTATTGCCTATAGAGATGGCTGTCATGAAGACCTAGACTGTGGACTCGTCGATCCCTTCACCTAACCCATTTACCCAAAGGATTACAGTATGACCAAGCTCGCCCTGTTTGTTCGCCTCGAAGCCAAACCCGGCCAAGAGGCTGCGCTTGCCGACTTCCTGGCCAGCGCACTGCCGCTCGCCAACGCCGAGTCCGGCACCACTGCCTGGTTCGCATTGAAGTTTGGCCCTTCGACGTTCGGTGTGTTCGATGCCTTTGCCGATGAGGCAGGTCGCCAGGCACATCTGAACGGCCAGATCGCCGCGGCCTTGATGGCCAACGCCGCGACCTTGCTCAGTTCTCCGCCCAATATCGAGAAGGTCGAACTGCTTGCAGCCAAACTGCCTGCATGACAACCCAGCCTTGACCCAATCAGGTCACGCTGCAGGATGGGGGTCACACGCAGGGCCATCGCATTCGCATGGCATGCGCCATCTGAAATTGTCTAAAAAAGTCGTTCACGTTCAACAGCTTATGCAGCCATCTTGTGGACCCTCTCAAAAACGCGTCTTCTCTCGTCTTTTGGGCGAGCGAAATGCGTGGAGCGGGAGTCAGTCTGATGGAGAAACTCGGTGAGCTTGAAGATCCGCGTCAGCCCAGCAACGGCACCCGCCACGATTTCCGGGAGATCCTGGTGATCGCCGTGCGCCATGCTCTCGGACGCCGATAGCTTCGAGGACATCGCCCTGTGGGGCCGGCTCAAGGCTGACTGGCTGCGGCGCTTTCTGGTGCTCAAGAACGGCATTCCGTCGCAGGACACCTTCCTGCGCGTGTTCCGCGTGCTCGATCCGAAGCAGTTCGAGGCGGTGTTCCGGCGCTGGGTGGGCGGGATCGTTGGCGCACTCGATGGCGTGGTCGCCGTCGACGGCAAGACGCTGCGCCGCTCGGCCGACGGGGATGCGCCGCCGGTGCACATGGTCAGCGCCTTCTCGACCGAACTCGGACTGGTGCTCGGCCAAGAGAAAGTCGCGGGAAAGAGCAACGAGATCACCGCTATCCCTGAACTGCTCGAAGCCTTGTACATCAAGGGCTTGCTTGTGAGCATCGATGCCATGGGCTGTCAGCGTGAGATCGCCGCAAAGATCGTCGAAAAAGGGGGCGATTACCTGCTGGCGGTCAAGGGTAACCAACCCACGCTGCACCAGCAGGTGCGCGATCTGATCAGCGATGCGCAACTTGCCAACGACGGCTTCAAGCATGTGGACAAGGCCCATGGCCGGACGGTGATGCAGTTGAGCTGGGTCGCCGCCAGTGGCAAAGAAATCGACGCCGAACTGTGGCCAGGCTGCAAGACGGTCGGCTGCGTCGTCTCGCAGCGCGTGGTCGGCGAGAAGGTCGCCGAACTCGAGGAGCGGTACTACATCACCTCGCGCAAACTCACTGCCGAAGAACTGGCCAAGACCGTGCGCGCGCATTGGGGCATCGAGAACCGGCTTCACTGGATGCTTGACGTCTGCTTCGGTGAAGACGACAGCATGATCCGCAAGGACAATGCTCCGCAGAACCTCTCGCTGCTCAAGAAGATCGTGCTCAACCTCATCCGCGCGGACAAGACCGATAACGCCAAGACGAGTCTGCGACTCAAGCGCAAGCGGGCGGCCTGGGATGACGATATCCGTATGAAAATGCTGGAAATTCATCCGTTATGACTTTCGAATGCGATAGCCCTGGGGTCACACGGCCCTACATGGTTTGGGTAAGGAGGCAACATGACTAACAGCCTGGCAGTAGTGGTGCTTCACCTCGCGGAGCGGCCGGTCGTGGCCTGCCCTCCAGCATAGACCGCGATCAGGAGGGCGGGTGGCGGCCGGCAGAGCCGGGTTGGCTCGGGTCGCAGGTCGATTAGATTCTGCACGATAAATCAAACCTTATGCTACTTTCCATGCACGCTCTTGCAATGGCTCTAGGGGTCGATTGGATTCTGTGTTAATTTTATAACATGGATGGAAATTCTAGGCACCAGGTAATCAAGCGACTGCAGGCGGGACTCCCCCGCGGGGCGCCGTTCGACCTTGCCACCCTGAGCCAGTTCGGGGTGTCGCCCCAGCTCGCCGCCCACTATGCCGACGGCGGGTGGCTCGTGCGCCTGGCCCATGGCGTCTATGCCTTCCCGAACGATGAGTTCGGGGTCTACGGTGCGCTGAAGTTCCTGCAACAGCGCGTGCCCGGCCTGCACGTCGGCGGCAAGAGTGCCCTGGCCCTGCAGGGGGTGCGGCACAACCTGGGCAGCCGGGAGGCGCTGGTGCTGTGGGGCGACGGTCGCTTCGCGTTGCCGGCCTGGTTCACTTCGCGCTTTCCGGCCCGCTACGTCCACGCCCGCCTGTTCGACTGGCCGGACACGGCGCTGGCCGGCAAGACCCTGACCACGCCGCCTGGCCTGCCCGAGGATCTGCGGGTGGCAGCCCCCGAGCGTGCCGTTCTGGAGCTGCTGTACGAAGCCGGCGTCAAGCAGAGCCTCGAAGAGGCCCGCAACATCTTTGATGGACTGCGTTCCCCCCGCAAGGACTTGCTCGGGCAACTGCTGTCCTGCTGCGCCAGCGTGAAGGCCGTGCGCTTGTTCCTCACCTGGGCGCGCGAGACCAGCCTCGTGGATGTCGACGCCCTGCTGGAGCAGTATCCGGTTCGCACCGGCAGCAACACGCGCTGGATGAGCCGGCTCGATGACGGCACCTTGCTGAGCCTGAGACCTCATGGATAAGACCTACGCGGATACCGTTCGCCTGCTGCTGGCCGTCGCACCCGACGTGTTCGCCAACGACATCTTCGCCATGAAGGGTGGCACGGCCATCAACCTCTTCGTGCAGGACATGCCACGCTTGTCGGTGGACATCGACGTGGTGTACCTCCCGTGGCAGACGCCGCGCGACGAAGCGCTGCAAGCCATCAACCAGGAGCTGGCCGCCATCGCCACGCGCGTTGCACCACTGGGCGTGCAGACACGCTTGGTTCGCGCCAAGGACCTGGGGGACACCAAGCTGATCGTCGAGAACGACGCCGGCCAGGTGAAGATCGAGGTCAACGTCGTGTTCCGAGGCAGCGTGCTGCCCGTCGAGCGGCGACCACTGAGCGCCAGGACCAGCGATCTGTTCGGCGTCGAGTTCGAGCTGCCGGTTCTGGCACCGGACGAGCTGTACGCCAGCAAGCTGGTGGCTGCGCTGGATCGACAGCATCCGCGTGATCTGTTCGACGTGTGGCAGCTCTACGAATCGGGCGACATCAGCGACGGCATGGTCGAGTGCTTCGTGATCTATCTGGCGGGCCACAACCGGCCGCCCAACGAAGTGCTGTTCGGCAACGACAAGGACATCGCCGGCGAGTACGAGCGGGCCTTTGTCGGCATGACCGAAGTGGACTGCTCCCTGGAGACACTGCTCGACGCTCGCGCCAGGATGCGGCGCGAGCTGCCACAGCGACTGAGCACCGCGCACAAGCAGTTTCTGAGCGGGCTGGCGCGCGCAGAACCGGACTGGTCGCTGGTGCAGTGCCAGCACGCCGCGCAACTGCCGGCACTGCGCTGGAAGCTCGCCAATCTCGAAACCTTCCGCAAGCGCCGTCCCGACGACTTCGCAGCGCAATCCGCCGCCCTCGACACCGGCTTGGGCCAGAGCTGACGAACATCCCCGCAGCTTCCGGCTTGCCGGGATTGCCCCATGCCGCATTCATCGTGGCACCCGCGCAGCAGCGGCCCTATACCCAAAGGCTTCCGACAAAGGCCAAAGGGCTGGGAAGGGGCAAAGGAAGGGCGCCAAGGGGAAAGGCCCTATCCTGAAAAGGCCAAAAGGCGCCCCCGAGCAGCCCGTCATCCGGGGTTCGCCATGCTCTCGCTGTTCCAGCGCAAACGGGTGCCACCCACCGCCGGCACACCGGCCACATCCGCCATCGAAACTCCGAAAGGGTCGATGCGGCCGGAGTCGGCCGCATCGCCGCTGGCCACGCCGCGCCGGCAGAAACTGCTAGAGCATATCTGGCAGCGCACATCGCTCTCGCGCCGGCAGTTCGCCACGCTCTACCTCGCCCCACTGGAGCGCTACGCCGAGCTGGTCCAGCAGTTCCCGGCCTCCGAGAACCACCACCACGCCTATCCGGGCGGCATGCTGGACCACGGCCTGGAGATCGTCGCCTATGCGCTGAAATTGCGGCAGTCATACCTGCTGCCTGCGGGCGTCACGCCGGAGGCACAGGCGGCCCAGGCCGAAGCCTGGACCGCAGGCACGGCCTACGCGGCCCTGCTGCACGACATCGGCAAGATTGCGGTCGATCTGCACGTCGAGCATGACGATGGCAGCGTCTGGCATCCCTGGCACGGCCCGCTGCGAAAGCCCTACCGCTTCCGTTACCGAAAGGAGCGCGAGTACCGCCTGCACAGCGCCGCCACCGGGCTGCTCTACGCGCGCCTTCTCGATCGGGACATCTTCGACTGGCTCAGCGGCTATCCCGACCTCTGGGCCGCGCTGCTGTACGTGCTGGCCGGCCAGTACGAGCACGCCGGCACGCTCGGCGAGCTCGTCGTGCAGGCCGACCAGGCATCGGTCGCCCAGGAACTCGGCGGCGATCCCAGCAAGGCGCTGGCGGCGCCCAAGCATGCGCTGCAACGCAAATTGCTCGACGGCTTGCGCTACCTGCTCAAGGAAGAATTCAAGTTGAACCAGGCCGGCCCGGCGGACGGTTGGCTGACCCAAGACGCCTTGTGGCTGGGGTGAGCAAGACCGTCTCCGACAAGCTGCGCGCGCATCTGCTGTCGCAGGGCATCGACGGCATCCCGGCGAGCAACACGGCGGTGTTCAACGTGTTGCAGGATCACGGCATCGTGCAACCGACGCCGGATGGCAAGGCGATCTGGAAGGCTACCGTCACCAGCGACGCCGGCTGGTCGCACGCCTTCACCTTCCTGAAACTCTCGCCGGCGATGATCTGGGATGCCGCCGACCGGCCGGCGCCGTTCGCAGGCCGTGTGCACGTCGAAGAGGAACAGGCGGAGCCGACGCCGCAGGCGACAGCGGTGGCCGATGGGCCGCGCGCGGAAGGCATCGAAGCTGCATCCGCGAGCACGGCGCCGATCGCATCCGCAGCCACGGATACCGGCGTGGCCGCGCTACTCGACCTGCTGGGCGACACCGCTCCACCCACGGCACCGGAGATCCCGAGTTCCCCTGTTGCCGAGCCCGAGCCGGCCCCTTCGACCGTGCCCCCGCCGCAGATGGGCCTCGCACCTTTCCAGGATCGCGCGGAGCCTTCCGGGGCGCACTTCATGGCCTGGCTGCGTCAGAGCATCCAGACGCGCAAGCTCATCATCAACGACGCCAAGGCCCTGGTGCATGCCGTCGCCGGTACAACCTACCTCGTCAGCCCCGGCGTGTTCCAGCGCTACGCGCAGGAGTACCTTCAAGTCGCCGCGCTGGCCAAGCAGGAGAAGCTGGAGGGGTGGCAGTGGGTACAGAAGCGCTTCGAGAAGCTGGGACAGCACCGCAAGCAGCCGAGCGGGCTGAACATCTGGACCTGCGAAGTCACGGGGCCGCGCAGGTCGCGCCGGCTGCACGGCTACCTGCTCGCCAGCCCGGATGCGCTGTTCCAGGAGACGCCGCCAGACAACCCATACCTGCGGCTCGTCAACGGGGCCGCAAAGCGCGAAGATTCAGCCCTTGGGGGCAAGGACGACGATCAGGCGTAGGCATGCGACCGCTGTGCGGGCCGGCTTCAATCCGCGGATGGGGCCGACTCTGCCAGCTTGGCTTCGGTCAGAGTCATCAAGTGGGCGGAACTGCATTTCAGCGCACGGGCAATCTTGAGGATGAGAGGGAGCGTGGGGACATGCTCGCCGCGCTCGATCTTGCCCATGTGCGACCGTTCGATGCCGGCCATGTGGGCCAGCGTTTCCTGAGCGATGCCCTGGTTGGTTCTTTCTTCCCGCACGGCAGCCCCAAACGCGATGGCTGGTTCCGCTTCGTAGGTAGTGGTGCCGGTGGGGCGGCCCCTTTGGATCGAACGCTTTGGCATTGCCAAGAGCGTCGAACACGGTCACGATTTAAACCACGTTAAACTTAACTCATCCAACGGCTTCGAGATCAGTTGCCACGAGTTCACCGCCTGGGGGAGCTGGACGTGGAATCGAGTGACATCACCGCCGAAATTCGCATGGCAGTCCTCGGCGAATGGGTGCCTCCCCAGCTCGCCGACGTGCTCGCCCTGCAGCGTGCCGAAGAGCCGGACCCATGCCGTCCTGGCCTGGTGGACAGATCCCGGTCGACGCGCGGAGCTGCCGGACGACGGCTTCGACTTCGCCTTGTCTGCGGTTGCCCGGCAGTGGCCTGACTGGGTATGCGAACCGCTGTGGCATGACACGCTGGCGGTCGCCGTGGCCGAGCGCTCCCATCTGCTGGCCTACCGTGAAGTGCCGTGCGGTGAAGTGCTCAAGCAGCCCTTGATCTGCTCGCAGTCCACGGCCGATGAACCATGGCGCATGACCGTGCAGCGTGTGTTCGAGAACGCGCTGCAGGAGCGAGAGCAAGCGGTGGAGACATTCGATGTGGCGATGACGTTGGTTGCCGCCGGGTACGGGATCGCCATTGCGCCCGCCGCGAGATTGGCGAGCTACCTACGCCGAGGCATCGCCGTGCGGCCGCTGGCCGGCGCACCAACGATCGTGATGGCTTACCTGCTCCGCCGCGATGCTTCCTTGTCGGACACCCAGGCAAGATTCGCCCGCCGCGCGCGCTTGGTGTCCTGACAGACGCGCGGGGATCGCGGTTTCGCCACGATCCCGCATTCCTGCTGCTAGGCGACCCCGACTCGCGGCGGGGTCCATTCGCTTTCCTTCACGGCTGTGCTCACCGCCATGACGAGCTTGTCGAGATTGCTGGCCGTCACGCCCTCCAGTGCCGAACGCCCCCGCAGCATCGAGCGCGGTTGCAGCAGTGCATGGTAGATCTGCCAAGGGTCCGCACCCCTGGTCAGCTTCAGGACGGACTGGATCAGCTCGTGCTTGAGTGGGTCGAGGTGCCAGTCCGGCACGCGCTGGCCGCGGTTGCCCACATTCAATGCCAGCAAGTTGCCCGCCTTGATCTCGTAGCTGATCCACCTGCGGGATTTGCCCGCCACCTTGGCAAACGCCGCGACGGGAAGGTTGTGCGGCGCTTCGAAGACATCGAACAGCTCCATCCTCTCGCGCTGAATGTCCGAAGGCACCAGCGGCGCGGCTGATCGAGGGGGCGGAACCGCCGGCAGCCGATGTGTGGCGGCAGAAACCAACGGCATGGCGTCACCCGGCCTCGTCACCAGCAGGATTGGCGAAGCGGCAACCGGCGTGGAAGGTTCGCTTGCGCTTTGCTCACTCGGGAATGCGGGCACGCCTTCCAGATGCACGGTGAGCGGCATGCTGGCCGCCTCGACCTGGTTCTGCTCGAAGAGGTCGAGCCGATCGGCCCAGTCCTGCATCATGCGGCGACGCTGCTCCACGTACTCGGCATGGTTGTAGGTCGCGCTGACCTTGTTGGGATCGACATGCGAGAGCTGTGCATCCACCCAGACCTTCGGGTAGCCGATCTCGTTGAGCGCAGTGGACATCGTGCCGCGGATACCGTGTCCGGTCAGGCGTTCCTGATAGCCCATGCGCTTGAGGGCACCATTGAGCGAGTTCTCGCTGATGCGCTTCTTCAAGTCGCTGTCGTGCCGGAACAGGTGGCGCTGGGCCGGCTTGAACTCATCCAGCAGGTGCCGGACGATCTCCATGGCCTGAATCGACAGCGGCACGATGTAGGGCGGGATGTCCTTCGGCTGCTGCCGCTTCTTGCGCATATCCAACTGGAGTTGCTTCACGACGTCGGGCGGGATGATCCACAACCCACGGTCCAGATCGAATTGATCCGGCGTCGCCTGTCGCAGCTCGCCGGTTCGCAAGTCGTTCATGTGGTCTTCCTGGCGATTGCGCTTCGGCCGCCTTGGACATTGGTGAGAAATGCGAAGAGTGGTGAGACGGCGAGCGCTTTTTTGAGTTTCATTGAATATGACGGCTGTACAAGCGGTGGTTCGACACTCGAGCCCAGTCACCAGTGCTCGCATTGGTGACAATGCGTTGGTCACACAAGTACTGCATCATGTAGAGCCGCTCTCCGTGAACGTCGACCAGGTGGAACCCTTGAACCGCGTTACTGCCGCCTTCATCAACGGCCACTTTCGCTATTTGCTCACGCAGGAGCTTCGGGGCTCCCCCAACCGTCCGCAAGATGTTCTCGCCGGTGCCGTAAATTCTGATGATGGCTGCGCCCCCCTTGCCGATGCTGATGTGTTCCCAACCCGCACCAACAGAGCGATCAAAGTTGCCATCGAAGCTGCAGTCTGCCGCCGACGCGCTACCGGCGGTTACGGCCATCCAAAGGGCGATCGCAAAACGAGTTTTGACTAAATTCTTCATACCGGATTAGCGTTCGCGCTCGTACTCGTGATGTGCTTCGGCAACAGCCGCGCCCCGCGGCATCAGCAGGATGCGAACTTCGTTGATGGTGTCATCAAGGGCAGCTTGGTCGATGGAACCCGTTGCTTGGCCTTGGCGATGCTCTTTACTATCCAGCTGATGCTGCCAAGCCTGAATCTCTTCAGCGTCAGTGCGCGGGGCCGCACCGCGTTGTTCGAGATTTGCGCGTGATTCGGCCATAGCGCGGTCGAAGCTGGCCAAGGAATTGGCGGCACTGTAGAAACCGAGCACCACGGTGCGGCGATCGGTGTCGTCCATCCGTGCGATCAAACCATCGTCAAGGAACGGCATTCCGTGATCACGAAGCGTGGCTTCGTCCAGGCCAATGCGATCTCGGATCGCTACCAGGTCCGAAAAGCGCAAAGTGTTGAGGTTGACGAACGTCGGGGCGTGGGTCGAAAACTCAGAGCGAACCTGCATTTGTGTGTCCGCCTGTGCCGGCGTGGGCGCCAGCGATACGCTAGCCACGACGCCGCAAGCTGCGGCCGCGACAGCGAACTTCCGTACGGCCTTGTCCCACGCGGTTGACGCGCCGTCAGCAGTGTTTGCCATGCTGAGCCCTTGGCTTGGCTGGAAGAACTCCTTGGCGCGCTCGCTCAACTGGCCGAGGAGATCGAGCTTGCGCGAGTTAAGGATGCTGAGACCGGCGGGTTTTTGGTTGGTTGCCATAAGGATCCTCGCTATCGTTTAGGCGGGGGTGATGACGAAGTCGCGGCTAGGAATGCCGTTTTCGTCGATGGGGATGACAAGAAGCTTTTGTTCGCTCCAGAACTGGTCCAAGAAGCCCTGCGGCAGGGGCCGCGCGCCCCCGATTTCTTCAACGGCGCCGTCTTCGGCCGTCCAAATCAAGCTTCCGGCGATGATCCGCGTGTTCGTTGGAATACCGCGGCCAGCGCGATGCGGGATCATTAGGCATCGCTCACCGGTGGATTCATTCGTGGCGACGTCAAAGTGGAGTTGGCTAAGCGACATAGGGTTGTGCTGGGTCTGATGGTTCAGTATTCGTGGGGGGCGGAGATAGCCGTGGGAGGGACTCGAGGCATGGCCCGTTCTCCCTGCGCGTGGATAACCGCTTGTACGGCGCAGCCGGTGGTCGCAAGTTCTGATGCGGCTACCGCAAAACCTTGGCGCTTCAGCCAACGTTTTCCAGCGGCAACGAGTCGCTTAGGCAGTTCAGTGGGCATGGTTCGATCCGGTTCCTGCAGGACAGACAAGCCGGGCAGAGGTCGGTGCCAGCATTCGCCGAGCTTCGGCCGCAATCGTGGCGAAGGATTCCCTAAAATGGCCGGCCTGCCGCTCCCCTGCTTCCTTGACGTAGCCGATTGCGCATCGTTCCAGAAAAGCCTCCATTTGTTGGGCTGCGGAATGCGAGACGCCAGGCGTGGTCCGCATGAGCTGGAAGTACTCCTGCCACGAGGGGATGTGGGGGGCGCTTTTGGGTGCCATCCAACCCTGCTCGGACGAAGGAATGGTCATCTGAGCCTGCGCCAAGGAAAGGCGAAAGGACGCCAGGAAGGCGAATTTCCGATCTTGCAGCGCGGAGGGCACTCGGGTTCGCGGGGTCGACGGTCCCTGTTTCATCTCACCCATCGCTCCATGTCGACAGGCTGCGCGCCCTCGAGCCACTCGAGTCGACGAGCGGGGTGAGGATGGATGGCTGAGGTCGCCCGTGAGTCGCAGGAATCCCCAGGCCCGCAGCCGCGCGATGCACGTTCGACACACATCGGGGCCGGTTTGAAGAATTCGTCGCAGAGCGCGGCATCCAGGAACATGGCGTAAGCTTCATAAAAGAATGAATCAGCATAGTAATGCATACTAGAAAATGATTTACAAGTTTCGCCGTTTACCGATCCCCTCATTCGTGTGACGACTGATGCCCCGCAAATCCTTTGGCCCTGACTGTGCCATTGATAGGCTGCTTCGAACGCATGTTAAGGAGTCAGGGATGTCGTTGAATTGCAGATCGAAATTAGCTTGGGAATCGGATGCAGAGCACCGGGCTATCGTTGCCCGCGCTGAGCAGTTGTGGGGCACTCGGGAGGTTCTGTTGGATGCTGCGCTTGCCGCAGTAGGTCGTCTTCACGAGTCCGCTCTCGCCGGCGACCAGTTGGGGATCGAGCACGCTCTCCAAACCTACGAAGCGGTTGTGTGGAAGCTGAATGGCGGTTCGTTCTTCGGGAGCAGGGACTGCTGCAATCCGGACGCGGGCGGTAATGTGGTCGATCGATATTGCGCCGCGTCGCCCGGCCAGGACCCATTGTGGGGTCAGAATGGAGAGTTCTTGATTTGCGTTCTTGGCGTGCGTGCCCGGGTCGAGATCATGGAGGGCTTTGGACGGGCCGCCGTGCGTATGCACTTTCATGTGGTGGACCTTCATCGCCCCTTCGTGAGCGAAACCGGTTTCCTGTCGGTCTTCGATAAGGTTCGCATGCGGATGTCCCCTCGAAAATTGGCTGAAGAAACCTTTCAGTCTCGGCTTGGAAAGCGACCGCCATATCTGGAGTCAAATGCGTTGCTGCGCTTGGCGGGACGTGAGTCACCGGCCTGGCTCGCGACGGCGCTTTTCGATTCAGGCGCCCCCGCCGCTCACGACGAAGCCGGTCAATTCGCCTTGTCCTTCTGACACCGACGGGGATGGTGCGGCGCCTGGCGCACGCCGGCGCAAAAGTTTGGGGGCGCTTCACGCGCTCGATAGGATGGTTCTCACATATTCACTTGGAGCAGCTATGAGCACCATCGTTGGCACCGTCGCCCCCCTTCCCCTTCAACATGCCGTGACGCAGACTGATTCCCGGATGGCGCTAGGTCAATTTCCGACGCCGGGTTGGGCAGCAGAGGCCTTGTATGAACGCCACTTTTCTCATTTGGGCCGTGGAGACGTGGTCTGGGAGCCGACGTGCGGACCCGGCTCCTTCCTGGCGGTGGTGCCACCAGACGTGGACGCCTTTGGATCGGAGCTAGACCCTGCCCAGGCGCGCGCTGCCGCTGTGGCCACCGGCCGGCTGGTGCTGCAGGGCGACTTTGAAACGGTCGCGCTGCCGGCGACGCCCACCGTCGTGATCGGAAACCCGCCATTTCAGTTGGACTTGATCGATCGGCTGCTGCATCGCGTCCATAGTGTTTTGCCTTCGGGAGGCCAAGCGGCATTTTTGCTTCCCGCCTACGCGTTTCAGACGGCGGCGCGCGTTGCGGGGTATGCGGAGGACTGGTCGATTGCCCAGGAAATGATTCCTCGCAACATCTACCCTGGGCTGAAGTTGCCGCTGGTGTTCGCGACCTTCACGAAGGACGGGCGCCGGCGCCTATTCGGCTTTGCGCTCTATCGCGAAACGGCTGATGTCCAGCAGTTCCCGCGCAGTGTGCGCGCAGAGCTGGACGGGCACCGCGGCCCCGTCTGGGCCCGTGCGGTGGAAGCTGTTTTGCGCTTGTTGGGGGGTGAAGCCGATCTGGGCTCGATCTACGAAGCGCTGGCCCCGGCACGCGCAAGGCCGTCGGTAAATCCCTGGTGGAAAGAAAAGGTTCGCCAGACCTTGCGGCGTTATGAGCGATTCCGAAACGTCGGCCCATCGCGCTACGCGCTGACCGACGCAGTGGCGGCACCTGGCCAGCAATTGGTACTGATTTAGCCGGCCGGATGCCTGTCAGCCGCCCATTGCCGGCCGGGGGCGCTCGCGATCATAGCTGAGCGCCCGTTCTGCAGGGGCTTCGGGCTTGAGGAGAACCACTTGCTGCAGCCGTTCGATCGTGCGCTGCAGAGCCGCCGGATCGACAGTCTGCGCCGGCTTCGGCGCCCCCAGGTGGTCGACGAACTCCGTCCGCTTGTGCTCGGCTGATCGGCTGGCCAACGCCTTTTCCCAAGATTGCACTTCCTCGGCGTGCGTACGCGGTGCGTCGCCGCGTTGTGCGGCCGCCATGCGTGATTGCTGCATCGCTCGATCGAATCCTTCTAGCGTGTCGGCGGCCATGTACAGGCCTCCGACGAGCTGAGCGCGTTCATTGGGCGCCATGGACGTCATCGCTACCATATCGAACTGGGGCATGATTCTGTCACGTAGCGTCGCCTCGTCGAGCCCAATGCTGTCGCGAATTTTCACCAGATCGGAGAATTTCAAGCTGCTCAGGCTCACGTATTGCTGGGTTCCAGTTTGAGCAGCGGCGCTTGCTTCGACATGGGCGTCACGCGCCTGGGTGGCCTCTGGCACAACGTTCATGGCGGCCACCAGTCCGCACGCCACCGCAGCTGTGGCGAACGAGCGGACAGCCTTCGACCACAGGGGGGCGTTTTGCTGGCTCTCTGAGGTCAGAACAATCTTGGCGTCAGGCTGAAAGAATTCCTGCGCGCGCGCGCTGAGCGCTCCTGCCATATCCACCTTCTTGGAGTCGAGAATCTTGACGCCTTTTATCGAGTTCATCGAAGCGTTTCTGTTGGTTTGCACTGAAAACTGACCCGGCGTTTGCATCGAAAACTGACCCAGCCCTAATTTGATTGGGTCAGGGTTG
>NZ_JAGXJZ010000440.1:0-298 GCF_019091095.1 Achromobacter sp. GbtcB20
AAGGAACGGTTTCATCACCAGCTGCGTTAGGGGGTTGCAAAAGCAGAAATAATTTTTGATCTCCTGCCTGTACGGTAAGTTTCCCTTTGGCATCGTCAGCTAATAGCTTCCAGGTTTCGGGTGGCGTTAGTGGCTTGCGGTTTTTGCCGGGCTGCCATAAGAAATCTTGCGTCTTGAAGACAACTTCGCCATATGTTACGCGCTCGTGCGAGGCGCCAAAACTCGCATAGCAATTGGTAGGATGAAAGGTGGTTTCGATAGACTGGAGAAATTTGGCCGCCTTCTTCAGACGAATGCG
>NZ_JAGXJZ010000441.1:0-298 GCF_019091095.1 Achromobacter sp. GbtcB20
GCAGGTGCTGGGCGCGCCGGGCCACGATCCGCACGCGCTGCTGCTGTTTTGCGCGCAGGAGGGCGTGCTGATCTCGGGCGACGCCTTGTGGGAGAACGGCTTCGGCGTGGTGTTCCCCGAACTGGCGGGCGAGCCGGGCTTCGACGAGGTGCGTGCCACGCTCGACCTGATCGGCACGCTCGACGCGCATGTGGTGGTGCCGGGGCATGGCCGGGTGTTCGGCGTCGTGCGCGCGGCTTTGGAGCGGGCCTGTTCGCGGCTCGTTTACCTGGCGGCCGATCCGCGGCGCAATGCGGAG
>NZ_JAGXJZ010000442.1:0-297 GCF_019091095.1 Achromobacter sp. GbtcB20
CGAGGCGCTGCTGGCGGCGCCCGGCGCGCGCGCGGCGCAGCGGCCGGTGAAGGTGAACCTGACCCGTGCCCTGATGTTCAACAACACCACGCACCGCCCGGCGACCATCCAGCGCATCCGCATCGGCGCCACCCGCGAGGGCCGCATCACGGCCATTGCCCACGAAAGCTGGTCCGGCGACCTGCCGGGCGGCCAGCCCGAGACCGCCGTGCAGCAAACGCGCCTGCTGTACGCCGGCGAGCATCGGCTGACGCGGCTGAACCTGGCCGTGCTCGACCTGCCCGAGGCGAACGCGAT
>NZ_JAGXJZ010000443.1:0-297 GCF_019091095.1 Achromobacter sp. GbtcB20
CACCGGCGCGCCGTGCAGCGTCAGATTGCGGATGCGCCCGCCCGGCGGCTGGGGGACGTCGATCTCGTAGCCGTTCGCGCCATCGGTGGTCGTGTTGAAGTTATAGCTCGGGAAGCTGGCGTTGATCAGCTCCTGCGGCTCGGTCCTGGCCGGATCGATGGTGTTGAAGCGGCGAGCCGGCGTTTCCTGCCACGCCTTCAGGCCCGCGCCGTCGACCTTCACCGCATACAGCGCGTTCGGGTAGAGGTAGAGGTCGGCCGCATTGTTCAGCGCCAGGTTCCCGGCCGGGACGTCGGT
>NZ_JAGXJZ010000444.1:0-296 GCF_019091095.1 Achromobacter sp. GbtcB20
CGATGCGCGCCGTCGCGCAAAGCGATACCCCGGCCAGCTTCGGCGGCGAGACCAATCCGCCGGTCTTCGTCTACGACACCTCCGGTCCCTACACCGACCCGGCGGGCAGCATCGACATCCGGCGCGGCCTGCCGGCCCTGCGCCGCGCCTGGATCGAGGAGCGCGGCGACACCGAGGAACTGCCGGGACCGAGCTCGCGCTACGGCCAGGAGCGCCTGGAAGACCGCGGCCTGGACGCGCTGCGCTTCGAGCTGACGCGCAAGCCGCGCCGCGCGAAAGCGGGCGCGAAGGTCACC
>NZ_JAGXJZ010000445.1:0-296 GCF_019091095.1 Achromobacter sp. GbtcB20
CGAGCCCAGCCAGGAAGTCGAGCGCTTCCGCCAGATGCCCGCCCCCAGCCTCTGAGTCCCCCGAACCCACCCCCACCACTGCAGCGAGACACGCCATGCACAAGCAGATCTTCGTCAACCTTCCCCTCAGCGACATGCAGAAGTCCCAGGCATTCTTCAAGAAACTGGGCTACCGCTTCAATCCCGTTTTCACCAACGACCAGGGCGCGTGCATGGTCGTTGGCGGCAACCTGTACGTCATGCTGCTGGGGAAGGACTTCTTCAAGGGCTTTACCGGCAAGCCGGTGGCAGGTGCC
>NZ_JAGXJZ010000446.1:0-296 GCF_019091095.1 Achromobacter sp. GbtcB20
AACGGCAACAAGCAGCTGAGCCGCTGCGAGAACGGGCGTCCGGTGCCGACCCTGGCCGAACTGGCCAAGGCGCGCGGCATGGCCGCCGGCGTGGTGACCACCACCAGCGTCACCGACGCCACCCCGGCCGCGACCTATGCCCACGCCTGCCACCGCAAGGTCGGATCCGACATCGCGGCCAGCCTGGTGCCTGGCGGCGCCGGCTACAACGCGGCGCTCGGCGCGAGCGGCCTCGATCTCGTCTTCGGCGGCGGCGCGCCGTTCTTCGCCCCGGTCGCGCAGGGCGGCAAGCGCGC
>NZ_JAGXJZ010000447.1:0-295 GCF_019091095.1 Achromobacter sp. GbtcB20
ACGAGCTGGCGTGCAAAGTGGATGTCGGTGCCATCCTTGAAGATGACGGTCACCTGCGACAGGCCATAGCGCGACAGCGACCGGGTTTCTTCCAGGCCGGGGAGCCCCGCCATGACCGTTTCGATCGGGAAGGTCACACGCTGCTCGGCTTCCAACGGCGAATAGCCGGCGGCCGACGTGTTGATCTGGACCTGGACGTTGGTGATGTCGGGCACCGCGTCGATGGGCAGTTTCTGGTAGTTGTAGATGCCGACGGCCGCCATGGCGACGACGCCCAGCATGACAAGCCATCGGT
>NZ_JAGXJZ010000448.1:0-295 GCF_019091095.1 Achromobacter sp. GbtcB20
CACGCGGTACAACGCAGCATAAGCCGAGGAATCACCAATGTCCGGCCCTCTATCAGGAATCAAAGTCATCGAAATGGTCGGCATCGGCCCCTGTCCCTTCGCCGCCATGATGCTGGCCGACATGGGCGCCGAGGTGATGCGCATCGACCGCAAGACCAAACCCGGCGCCGGCAATCCTTTCCCGATGCTCGGCACGAAGTACGACGTCATGGCGCGCGGCCGCCGCTCCCTGGCCCTCGACCTGAAGCATCCGCAGGCGCGGGACCTGGTCCTGCAACTGGTCGAGCAGGCCGGC
>NZ_JAGXJZ010000449.1:0-295 GCF_019091095.1 Achromobacter sp. GbtcB20
CCTGGCTCCAGCCGCGCTCGGCGCGCAGGTCGCGGATCAGGTTCTTCATTGATCGATCAACTTGCGCACGAGCGCGACAACGCCGGTCGCGCCGCAGAGCACGCACCAGACGGTGAACATCGACACGCGCGGAAAGCCCGCGTTCTCGAGGAAGCCGTAGGTGAAGCTCAGGCCGGCGGTGATGGCCGCGGCGAGCGCGATGTTCTCCAGCATCTGACGGCGCAGGTATTCGTCGATGCGCGCCAGGTGGCGCGCGATGGCCCAGATACCGGCGCCGAAGCCGATCATCGGGCTG
>NZ_JAGXJZ010000045.1:0-14473 GCF_019091095.1 Achromobacter sp. GbtcB20
AAGCGACGTTGCGCCGCGGGCTGAGCCGGAAGTCGACGGTATTGCCGGCCGAGTCGACAGCCCGGTAGAGATAAGCCGGTAATGCCCCCATTTTTAGCGATTGCCAGAAGTAGGAACGCTACGCGGCTATGGCTAACCGCTGTTTTGGGGTAAATCCACCCAGAGCCATATTTGGGCGCTCGTGATTGTAGGACCACATCCACTGCGTGGCGACGCGCTGCACGTGATCCAGATCGTCCCAATGATATTGGGATAGCCATTCGTAGCGCACGGTCCTGTTGAACCGTTCGACGTAGGCATTCTGCTGTGGCTTGCCCGGCTGGATATATTCGAGTTTTATGCCCCATGCCCCGGCCCACTCGACAATTGCCGCGCTCAGGTATTCGGGTCCGTTATCGCACCGAATGGCCAAGGGCTTTCCCCGCCAGCCGATGATCTGCTTGAGTGTGCGGATCACGCGCTCAGACGGCAACGAGAAGTCAACCTCAATGCCCAGCGCCTCGCGGTTGAAGTCGTCAATCACGTTGAACACGCGGATGCTGCGCCCATCGGCAAGCTGGTCATGCATGAAGTCCATCGACCATACCTGGTTCACGTTGGTGGGCACGGTCAGTGGCTCAGGCGTCTGCCGCATCAGCCGTTTGCGCGGCTTGATTCGCAAGTTCAGTTCGAGCTCTCGATAGATCCGGTACACACGCTTGTGGTTCCAGCCGAAGCCTCGAACATTGCGCAGATAAAGGAAGCACAGACCAAAGCCCCAGTTGCGGTGGTTGTCGGTCAGACGTAGCAGCCAATTGGCGATCTCCTCGTTCTCAGCGTCCGCCTTGGTGACGTACCGATAACAAGTCTGGCTGACCCTGAACGCCTCGCAGGCCATCCGGATTGATACGCCGCGATCCTGCACTGCACGTTGGGCCATCTCGCGGCGGCGAGATGGCCTCACCACTTTTTTTCTAGCGCCTCCGTCACGATCTCAGCCTTAAGCTTCTCCTCGACGTACATCTTGCGCAGCCGGGCGTTCTCGGCCTCCAGCTCCTTCATGCGCGCCATCAGAGATACGTCCATGCCGCCGTACTTGGAACGCCACTTGTAGAACGTAGCCGAGCTGATGCCCAGCTCTCGGCACAGCTCAGGAACGGCAAGACCAGCCTCCACGCGCTTGATGGCTTCAATGATCTGGCTATCCGTAAATCTCGACTTCTTCATGCGGTAGAACTCCTCAACGAGAAAATTCTACTTCTGACCTCATCGCTTTTGCGGGGGGATTACCAGCCCACTGACCGCGGAGCCTGACGTAGGTCTCGTCCACCCGCCAGGAGGTGCCATCCGACGTCGCGAAGCGGCTCCAGCGTTTGTCGAACTCCGGTGCGTACCGCTGAACCCAACGCAGGATTGTCGTGTGAGCGATCGGCAGGCCTCGCTCAGCCATCATCTCGACCAGGTCTCGGTACGACAGCTTATAACGCAGGTACCAGCGCACGCAAAGGATGATGATCTCTTGTTCGAAGTGTCGGCCCTTGAACAGGTCGCTCGTGCTCGCGTGACTACGCATGTTGGGCAAAGGCCGTCATTCTAGCTGAGCTGCAGGTTTGCACCAGAGCCGTTGAAACCAAGATGCGCTGCTTCAAGCTGCTGGAGAGTGAAGCGATTTAGAACGGAGAGTTACAAGCGCGGGCTGTAAGCTGGGTACTCCGATTACGGTCCCAGTGTCATAAAACGGACTACAAATAGCGTTAGCTCGGCCTTCGCTCGATTTACGCAACAAAGCCGGCCCAGGCGTAAATCTTTGCAGCGTTCAACAGTGCGCCTTTGCGAAGAATTTCGTTATATTCTTTCTCCTCCTAACGTCGCTGCTCGCGATGAATTTACCCTCGTTCTGAAAGGAAAATCATGAAGGCACTCGTTTATAATGGCCCGTGCGACGTCCAGGTCAAAGACATGCCGGACGCCAAGATTGAAAAGCCGACTGACGTCTTGGTCCGTATCACGACAACCAACATCTGCGGGTCCGACCTACACATGTACGAAGGCCGTACCAACATGGAAACGGGCCGTATCTTGGGCCACGAAAACATGGGTGAAGTCATCGAGGTCGGCAACGCCGTCGAGCGCGTTAAGGTCGGGGACGTTGTCTGTCTGCCGTTCAACATCGGCTGCGGCTTTTGCGAAAATTGCGAACGGGGCTTGTCCGCCTTTTGCCTGACGGCAAATCCAGGCACAGCGGGTGCTGCCTACGGTTTTGCCGGCATGGGCCCGTACAGCGGCGGCCAAGCCGAACTGCTACGGGTGCCGTTTGGCGATTACAACTGCTTGGTGCTGCCGGAAGACGCCAAGGAAAAGGAAAATGACTACGTGATGTTGTCGGACATTTTCCCGACCGGCTACCACGCCACCGAACTGGCTGGCCTCAAGCCGGGCGAATCGGTCGTGATCTACGGCGCCGGCCCGGTCGGCCTAATGGCGACCATGTCTGCGTTCATTAAAGGCGCAAGCGAAGTTTTCGTCGTGGACACGCACAAGGACCGCTTGGCACTGGCCGAAAAGCTGGGCGCGGTGGCGATCGACGACACCGAAGGCGCCGGCGTCGAGAAGATCTTGAACCTTACCAACGGCAAGGGCGCCGACTGCGGCTGCGAATGCGTTGGTTACCAGTGTTGCGACAAGCACGGTAAGGAAGTGCCAAATCTGACAATGAATAACTTGGTGCAGACGGTCAAGGCCACTGGCGGCATCGGCGTGGTTGGTGTATTCCTCCCGCAGGATCCGAAGGGTCCAGACGCGCTGGAAAAGGAAGGCAAGATTGCCTTCGATTTCGGCAATTTTTGGTTCAAGGGTCAGAAGATTGGCACCGGCCAAGCCAACGTCAAGCATTACAACCGTTACTTGGCAAAATTAATTCATAAAGGTAAAGCGGCGCCCTCGCAGATCATTTCACACGAGCTTGCATTGGAGGATGCACCGACTGGCTATCGGAATTTTGATAAACGTGCCGAAGGGTGGACCAAAGTCGTGCTGAAACCTAATAAATAAAGAAAATATTATTTATTGGCGCATGCTAAAAGACGATTCACAAAATTAAAGCAGGCGATAGGTTTTACAATAAATGGTTAGTTCGCGCAATTTTCTTTCATTTCGGGAAGTTAAGGAAAGAAGATTGCGCGGAAGCGCTTTGCTACTTTCTAAATCGTCTCAAAGCTCGACTTTTTCCAATGATCCCGCGTAGCAGACGACTTCAATAAGTCAATCTAACAAGGCACGCGGTATTTTTACCATTTCAGGTCAGTTACCTGACCCGCTGTAAATTCCATCACTCCATAGCTTTCAATGAATCCGTGAAGGATTCCACCGCCAGGGCGGAAGAAATATCGATCCGGAGACGCCCGCGCACGATGTCGCCCGGCGCGCCGAACATGGTCACCGCTTCATCGACCCCGCTCAGAATCCCTGCGACCCTGACCAGAAACGCCTCACCCTCCGCGGTGAGGCTCATCTTGCGCGTCGTGCGCTGGAACAGACGCACGCCGAGCGATGCTTCCAATTGATTAACGGCCAGCGTCACTTGGGGGCGGCCCATCTGCAGCGCTTCAGCGACCTTCGTAAAACTCTGGAGTTCAGCAAGCCTGGAAAACAGGCGCATCGATTGAAGCAGCTCCATCGACACATCTTTCTTGGTAGTGGGTACGGCCTGGCCGCGTGCGGCCAGGCGCCGGCACAAGCCGATTATAGAGTCCGAATTGTTATCGTCGAATACAACAATCAGCTCGGCGATTCAGGAAAGCGGCAAGGCTTCGCTTTCATCTTCGACGATCTCAGCTTGGCCGGAAGCTGCTCTGTTGCGTTCTACCTTATCGAGCAGTACGAAATTGGCTTCGGCCCAATCGTAAAGTGCCAGCAAAGGCTCGACGAACTTCTGTCCAAGCTCCGTCAGCGAATATTCGACTGCAGGTGGAACCACCTGGTGCACCTTCCTCGACAACAGCTGGTCGGCTTCGAGCTCGCGCAAGGTCTGGGTGAGCATCTTCTTCGAAATTCCCGGCATGCTGCGCTGTAACTGGCCAGTCCGTAGCGGACCGAAACTAAGGACGTAGATCACCATGGACGTCCATTTGGGCGTCAATAGCATGTGGATACGCCGCGGTGGGCAGGTTTCACTGATGACCAGTGGATCGGGGGGATGACGAACGGTGGAAGCCATGGTTACCTATAGGTGTCTATGATCCTAAAAAGTGCCTAATTTACAGGCGCGACCTTATGGATAAATATTACCCCACATTCAGTTTGCCCCCAAGGGCCACATTCACAAGGAACCAATACATGACTACCCAAGCCACCATGCGCGCACTCGTCCTGAACGACTACGCCGACGGCAAATTCATCGATACCCAGGCGACCCGGCCAGCACCGAAAGCGGGCGAAGTGCTGGTACAGATCGCTGCCAGCGGCGTCAATCCGATCGACTACAAGATCCGCACCGGTGCAGCGCCGTATGCCATGCCCGAACTGCCTGCGATTCTCGGCACCGATCTGGCGGGCACGGTCGTCGAGGTCGGTGAGGACGTGAGCGACTTCAAGCTCGGCGACGAGGTGTACGGATTGGCTGGCGGCGTGCGTGGCATTCCGGGAACGCTCGCCGAATATGCGGCCGTCGACGCTCGCCTGTTGGCACCGAAGCCAAAGAACCTTAGTATGCGCGAAGCGGCTGCGTTGCCGCTGGTGTTTCTGACCGCTTGGGAAGGTCTGGTCGACCGTGCCGGCGTACATGCTGGCCAGCGCGTGCTGATCCAGGGCGGCGCGGGTGGTGTTGGTCACGTGGCAGTGCAGATCGCCCGTGCGCTCGGCGCCGACGTGTATGCGACTGCCTCGGCGGCTAAGCACGCCGTCATCAAAGGCTACGGCGCTACGCCCATCGATTATCGCGACGCCAAGGTCGTGGACTACGTCGCGAAGTATGCAAATGGCGTTGGCTTCGACGTGGTCTATGACACCGTCGGCGGACAGACGCTGGACGACTCACTTGTTGCGGCCAGGCCTTATGGACACGTTCTCAGCTGCTACGCTTTCGCGGAGCACAATCTAGCGCCAGGCTCTCTGCGCTGCGTGACATTGTCAGGTATCTTCGTGCTGCTCCCCATGTTGAGCGGTGAAGGACGAGCCCACCATGGCGACATCCTGCGCGAGGCGACCCGCCTGGCGGAGCAGGGCAAACTGAAACCCTTGGTCGACGAACGGCGCTACACTTTGGCCGACGCGCATGCCGCGCATGACGCTCAGGAGGCCGGCAAGGCCCTTGGCAAGATCGTGATCGACGTCGCTTCCTGAAGGATGGGTATGACCATGTCGCAGGTGGTTCGATTTCATGAACTTGGCGGCCCGGGTGTATTGCGGTTGGAGCAGCGCAGTGTCCCTGAGGCCGCAGATGGCGAAGTACTCATCGAGGTGCAGGCGATCGGCTTGAATCGGGCGGACAAGATGTTCCGCATGGGCCAGTATCTCGAGAAGGCGCAACTGCCATCCATGCTGGGCTTCGAGGCGGTTGGCATGATCGCTGCACTTGGCCCGTCGGTGCAAGGATTCGCGGTCGGCGACATGGTCGGCGTCCTGCCCGGGTTCGAGCTCGGCAGATATGGCACCTATGCCGAGCACGCGTTGATTCCCGCTACCCACCTTGTCCCGCAACCGGCCGGCTTGTCCGCGGTGGAGGGAGCTGGCCTGTGGATGGCCTATCTGACCGCATACGGCGGTCTCGTGGAGGCCGGAAGACTTGGCAAAGGAGACTGGATTGCCATCACCGCTGCATCAAGCAGCGTAGGCTTGGCTGCGATACAGGTTGCACGCCAGGTGGGTGCGCGGCCCATCGCGGTGACACTGACCAGCACAAAGCGCGATGCACTGTTGGCTGCTGGAGCCGAAGCCGTCATCAGCACGTCAGACGAGCCGTTGGAGAGCCGCCTGCGCGAACTGGCGCCGTACGGGATTCAGTGCGCGTTCGACGCGGTCGGCGGTCCGCAAGTGAACCAGCTCGCAGGGGCCATGGCCAAGCGCGGAACGATTGTCGTGCACGGCGCACTCAGTCCCGATGCGACGCCGTTTCCGCTGAAGCTGGCTTTGAAGCGCAGTCTTTCTGTGCGTGGTTTCGTGTACACGGAAGTGACCGAGGATGCAGCAGCATTGCAGCGCGTCCGGACTTTTATCTCGGCAGCAATTGAAGCCGGTATCCTCCGGCCGCTCGTGGACAGGGTCTTCTCGCTGAGTGACGTCGTGGCAGCGCACGAATACCTCGAATCGAACCAGCAGTTCGGCAAGATCGTGATGACAGTTTGAGAGCGCTGCAACGTATTTGCTCAGCGTGGAAGCGCGGCAAGACTTCGCCCCGTCCGACAGCATTACTGGACGGGGCGATCGCTGTTGATGATCAAGTTCGACGGAAACGCCGGCAGGACGAATTCGGCAAGCTCCTGCAGCACCTCGGTAGCCGGCCGGCGCGATGCTTTCAGGTTGAAGGCGACATGGTTCACGCCCAGCTGCTGCAAGCCGCCGAGGTAGTCGATCAGCCTGTTGCGCCCGACCCGCAGGCCGGAATGGATGCGCATCAAGGGGTGATTTGCGTCGTCAGCCAGGTCGAAGAACAGGCCTTGGGCAAACGGCTTGAAGATGCCCGACTGCGTCTCCCGCTGCACAACGTCGCGCCATGTCGACACGATCGGTGCCAGGTGTTCGGGATTGACGAAGTAGTAAAGCCAGCCATCCGCATGCCGCGCAATCCACTCCAGATCCTGGCGGCTGCGTCCAGTGACGATGGCCGGAATTCGTCCGTGGGGCGGCTTTGGGAGCAAGTCCAGACTCCCATCATTTGCACCAGAGCCATCTGATCTCCTCTTACCTATCAGCGTTTTAGCGCCGAGGCATGGTGTGACATATGCTCGCCGATGAAGCTGGCAATGAAGTAATAACTGTGGTCGTAGCCAGGTCGCAGATTCAACGTGAGCGGGTGTCCCACCTCGTCGCAGGCGTTGCGCAGGAGTTCAGGTCGCAACTGGCTCTTCAGGAACTCGTCGCCCAAGCCCTGATCCACCAGGATCGGCAAACGCTCCTTGGCGCCACGAATCAGCTCCACGCTGTCGTACTGCTTCCACGCTTGCCGATCGTCCCCCAAATAGCCTTCAAGAGCCTTCTGTCCCCACGGGACCTGAGTGGGGGCAACGATGGGTGAGAAGGCGGAGACGCTTTGGTAGCGACCCGGGTTGCGCAGAGCGATTACGAGAGCGCCGTGTCCTCCCATGGAGTGACCGCTAATGCTCTTTTGAGCTGTTACTGGAAAATTAGCCTCGATCAGCGCTGGCAATTCCTGCACAACATAGTCATACATCTGATAGTTTGCAGCCCAGGGATCCTGTGTGGCATTGACGTAAAAGCCTGCTCCTTGGCCAAGATCGTAGGCAGGGTCATCTGCAACGCCGTCGCCACGAGGACTGCTATCGGGCGCGACGATGGCAATGCCATGCTCAACCGCGTAACGCTGGATGCCCGACTTGGTGATGAAATTCTGCTCGGTGCATGTCAGGCCCGATAGCCAATAGAGCACCGGAACTTTGCCGCTCCGGGCTTGGAGCGGCAGATACAAAGCAAACTTCATCGTGCAACCGAGCACTTGGGATTGATGTTGATAAACATCTTGCGAGCCATTAAAACTGGCGTGGTGTTCAATGCGTTCCATATTTTTTCCTTTGCTAAATCAAACAGTGCTGCTATCGCGCCTAGATGGGGCTCCTCAAGGCGAAGAACACTCCGCAGACGGTTTGCCGTGTGTGTGTCTGATTCTGCGAACTGTCCACCAGATTGCCAGTACCACGACAGGAACCAGAATCGACATTAAAGGCGGCACAATGTCATGCACGAAAGCAATCCCCTTGAGCAGATAACCAAGAAGGCTCACGACGTAATAGGAAATTGCCGCAACTGACAAGCCTTCAACGGTTTGTTGCAGGCGCAATTGCATCTTGGCTCGGTTGTTCATCGAAGCGAGCAAATCTCGGTTCTGGCGTTCAAGTTCAACATCCACCCAGGAGCGTAACAACGCGATGGCTCGGGACAGCGTGTCAGACAGCTTGGCCTGCCGCTCTTTCACGGATTGACAGGTCCTCATAGCGGGAGCAATGCGACGTTGCAAAAAATCCGCCCAGGTGCTGTACCCAGCCAGGGATTCCTCTGAGAGCGCTGCAAGCCTTTCCTGGACGATTTCGTCGTAAGCGCGGCTAGCACTGAAGCGGTATAGATTTGCCGCAGCCCCGGCTTCCAGCTCGGCGGCAAGACGGGTCAATTCCGACAGAAGCACATCACTGTCGCGTCGTTCTACCAAGTTCGTGCACATCTCCTCGGTGATTACTGCCAGGCGAGACTTCATGTGTCGCAATTGCGTTGTCATTGATCGTGTCAACGGCAGGGACAATAACGCCAGGGTGCGATAGGTCTCGATCTCGAGCAGACGTTGCGCCAACGCGCCCACACGCGCCGGGCTCAGATCACGGGCAAGGATGAGAATCTGTGTCAGACCATCCGCATCCTGTCGAAAGTCGGTCAGAATGGCCGCGGAACCTTTTTCTACTAAGGAATAGCAAAGACTAGTGGGATCGAAGCGATTAACCTGCTTCTCCGATTCCAGCGTCCACGGAAGAATTATCAAACTGATGCCCGATATGACTGGGCCAGGCGGCGCAAATCCGTGTTTGAACGGATCTTCTCCATGGGGTTCTTGTGAATTGGGATCAATGGCAGCGCACCACAGATACGTTGAGAACTCCGTGTGTTTTTCGCAATGCAGATCTCCCTCATCCCATGTCAAGCCGTGAAGCTGCCACGCATGGTCGGGCTCGGAAACGCCGAAACGATAAAACAGCTGACTCAGCGCCTGCTGATCCTTGGCAATGTCGCCTTCAGTCATGACTGCAAGCTGCAATAGACTGCGGGGTGCCTGGATCAATAGATGCGGGCGTGCGTGAACTTCGCCCAGTGCTGCTGCACGATCCTCATAGGTCGGCATGCCATACACGTTGGCAGCTAGCCCAGGAGAAACGGTAGCCGTATTGATGTTGACCGACTCATTCATAACGACCTCATACAGAAATAGTCCTCAAGAAAAATGCCCGCAGCCGCGCGTTTGTTGCACGGCTGCGGGCTGGTCGTCGTGAGCCGATCCGCCGAATACGGATGATCTAGTAAAAATCACCGCACACTGGCTTATCGCGGCCCTTGCAGGACGTCTTCAGCTTCTTTGCAGTCAGACGAAGGTGTACGAGCACACCTTGTTGCCTGCGGGATCGCGCAGGTAGGCTGCATAGGCACCCGGCAGGTGACCACGCGGGCCGGGTTGGCCTTCATCGGTGCCGCCTGCGGCAAGACCTGCAGCGTGGAATGCATCCACTTCGGCAGTCGTTTTGGCCGCAAAGCCGATGGTCACGCCATTACTGGACGGTGCTTCACCATTGCCGGGACGAGCAATGATGAACGCGGGCTTGTCACGACCAAAAAGCACCCAGCCGTTACCGAACGGACCAAGGTTCTTGATGCCCAGAGCGCCCAAAGCTGCGTCGTAGAACGCGGTTGACTTCTGAAGATCGGCGGCGCCGATAAAAACGTGCGAGTAGATGCCGTCGCCGGAAATGACAGGAGTAGACATGATTGGTTCCCTTGATGGGATGTGTTGAAAGTGGATAGCGGGTGATCCATGCGGATCAGTAATGAATCACCGTACGAATCGACTTGCCTTCGTGCATCAGATCGAAGGCTTCATTGATGTCGTCCAGGCCCATGGTGTGAGTGACGAACGGGGCGAGGTCAATATCGCCTTTCATTGCGTCTTCAACCATTTGAGGAAGTTGGCTGCGTCCCTTGACGCCACCGAAGGCCGATCCTTTCCAAGTCCGTCCTGTGACCAACTGGAATGGGCGAGTCGAGATTTCCTTACCGGCACCGGCGACACCGATGACGATCGACTGACCCCAGCCTCGGTGGGCTGCTTCAAGTGCAGAGCGCATCACATTGACGTTACCAATGCACTCGAAGGTGTGGTCAACGCCCCAACCGGTCATTTCGATGAGAACTTCATGGATCGGCTTGTCGAAGTCCTTGGGGTTGAGACATTCCGTCGCACCAAACGTGCGTGCCAGATCAAACTTGGCCGGATTGGTGTCAATGGCAATGATGCGGCCGGCCTTCGCCTGACGTGCGCCTTGGATCGCCGCCAGGCCGATGCCACCCAGACCGAAGATGGCCACAGAGTCGCCCGGTTGCACCTTTGCTGTGTTGTGAACGGCGCCGATGCCCGTGGTCACGCCGCAGCCGAGCAAGCAAACATGCTCGGGGTTGGCATCGGGGTTGATCTTGGCTAGCGAAACTTCGGCGACTACCGTGTATTCACTGAACGTCGAACACCCCATGTAGTGGTACAGCGGCTGGCCGTTGTACGAAAAGCGCGTCGTACCGTCAGGCATGACGCCCTTGCCTTGCGTAGCACGCACAGCGACACACAAATTAGTCTTGCCGGATTTGCAGAACAGGCACTCGCCGCATTCAGCGGTGTAGAGCGGAATGACGTGATCGCCAGGTTTCACAAAGGTTACGCCTTCACCCACTTCCATAACAATGCCCGCGCCTTCATGGCCGAGGACGACCGGGAAGAGACCTTCCGGATCATCGCCCGATAAGGTGAAGGCATCGGTGTGGCAAACGCCGGTGTTGGTGATCTTGATGAGCACTTCACCCTTGCGCGGCGGCTCGACGTCGATCTCAACAATTTCAAGCGGCTTTCCGGGCCCGAAGGCAACTGCTGCACGTGATTTCATGGTGGCGCTTCCTTTGTGGAAAGTTAAATCGCCCTCGCTGAGGGCACCCTGATGCTTTACTTCAGATACGAACGAACGATGGAAATGGCCGAATCAATGGACTTGCTCTGCGCATCGCTCCTCATCTCGCTGTCTGGAAACTCTTCGCGCAAGTAGCTCTCCAGCACCGTGGCCATCAAGCCGTTGATTGCCCCACGCACCGCGGCAATCTGCTGCAGAACAGCAGGGCAGTCAGCACCAACATCGAGCGCTTGCTCAAGCGTTGCTACTTGGCCTTTGATTCGCCTGATGCGCGTCAAAGCTTGCTTCTTTTCTTCTGGGCTGTGTGGCATAGAACATCTCTTTATTTCATCGTCTGGGCAATACTATACCATACTGCGGTATAGTATCGTCAACAACTCTTAGCTAACGATTTTTTGTTGTCCGATGCCTTTGGGTTTGATCTGCAGTGCAGATACTTGGCCAACAGACAAATAGATGCCTCTGTCGCCGCGGGTCACTTGTCAGCCACGTTGCTCCATCCCAGGATTGGAAGCATCGAACCGGCTCCAGCTAATCGGCTTGAAGCCTATTCCCTAGGTAGAGGCAGCTTCAGCATGTCTGGAGTGCATAGCATCCCAGGCACTTAGGGCACATCGAGTATTGAACGCTGTTAGTTCCTGGCCAAGAAACATGGCCGGTCGCGCTGTCGTGCTTTGCATCGAGCCTCGCTGCGCGAGTCTCGGCCCTGACGGGCTTCCATCGTTCCCTCGCTCCGCTCGGCTGACGCCTTCGGCCCGGCTTCCAGCTTCGGGCCTGCGCGCTTCGCTTGCGTGCGGTTCGGCACACAGGGACGGCCGTTGCCATGTCCAGCCGTCGCCCCTGACTTCATCACCTTGTCCGCGACCGTAGCCCGTTCCCGTGTGCCGTCAAGGCGCGCAGGGCCGTGTCCTCGCTGCGCTGCGGGCCGCACCAACCCTGCGCTTGTTTCCTTGACGGCCCTCGTCCGCGCGCGCCTTTGGCCGCGGGCGATGAACTCAGGAAAGACGGTGGCAACAGGGCCAACCGGGTTCCTCGTGCCAACCGCACAGAACAACCGAAAGGCTGGGCTTCCGAATCTAGGAATCCGGTGTGCGGCTTGAACAGCAAACCCTTTTTGTCAGGAGAAAGACCATGCAACTCGCATCCCGTTTCGCTTCCCGCTCCCCCTCGCTGCGCAGCGATTACCCGCTGACCGATGACCAAATCCACAGGGTCGCGCCGTCAATCTTCGCGGACGCGCCGCATGAAAGCCGTTCGCAGCGGTACGCCTACATCCCCACCGCCGCCGTGCTGACCGAGCTTCGCAAAGAAGGTTTCCAGCCCTTCATGGTGACGCAAACCCGCGTGCGCGATGAAGGCAAGCGCGAGCATACAAAGCACATGCTGCGCCTGCGCCACGCCAGTCAAATCAACGGCGCAGAGGCTAACGAAATTGTGCTGCTGAACTCGCACGATGGCACGAGCAGCTATCAGATGCTGGCCGGAATTTTCCGGTTCGTGTGCAGCAATGGCCTTGTGTGCGGCGACACCGTAGCCGATGTGCGTGTGCCCCACAAAGGCGACGTTTCCGGGCATGTCATCGAAGGTGCTTACGAAGTCTTGCGCGGCTTCGAACGGGTGAAGGATTCCCGTGATGCCATGCGCGCCATCACGCTGAACGAAGGTGAAGCCGAAGTGTTCGCCCGTTCTGCGCTGGCCTTGAAGTACGACCCCACCGACAACAAGCCCGCGCCCATCACCGAATCGCAAATCCTGATGCCGCGCCGGTTCGATGACCGCCGCCCGGACTTGTGGAGCGTGTTCAACCGCACGCAGGAAAACCTGACCAAAGGCGGATTGCATGGCCGCAGCGCCAACGGACGCCGCCAGCAGACCCGCCCCGTGCAGGGCATTGATTCCGATGTGCGCCTCAATCGCGCCCTGTGGATGCTGGCCGATGGCCTGCGCCAGTTGAAAGCCTGATTCCCCACGCGGCAGGGGCAGGCAGCAGCCCTTGCCGCTTTCTTCGCTGCTGCATCCCTGAACCGATAGGAGTTATCACCATGAACGCCATTACCCAAACCGAAACCCGCGCCCTCAACACTGCCGCCGCTGTCCCGCTGGAAGCCGCCGACCCGACCAAGAACCTGCTTTTGGTTCCCCTGTCGCGGCTGGTGTCGCGTCCTGCTGGCCGCAACGTGCGCAAGACCCCGCGCATGTCCATTCCCGAACTCGCCGCCAGCATCCAGCGTGTCGGCCTGCTGCAAAACCTCATCGTCATTGCCGCCGCCGATGGCGAGCATTACGAAGTCGTGGCCGGTGGCCGCAGGCTGGCCGCGTTGAAGCTGCTGGCGAAGAAGCGCCGCATCAGCAAGGAATGGGAAGTGCCTTGCCTGCTGGTGGCCGATGGCACCGCCCGCACGGCCAGCCTCACCGAGAACGTGCAGCGTGAAGCCATGCACCCGGCCGACCAGTTTGAAGCCTTCGCGGCGCTGGTGGCCGAAGGCCGACCCATTGAGGACATAGCCGCCGATTTCAGCGTGTCCCCGCTGGTGGTGCAGCGCCGCTTGAAGCTGGCGAACGTCTCGCCGCGCCTGCTGGCCGACTACCGCGCCGAAGCCGTGAGCCTTGACCAGTTGATGGCCCTTGCCATCACCGACGACCACACCGCGCAGGAAAGCGCCTTCTACGACGCGCCGACGTGGCAGCGCAACCCGTCCCAATTGCGTGACCGTCTCACCGAGCGGGAAATCGACGCCTACCGGCATCCGCTGGTGCGGTTCGTCGGGCTGGACACCTACGAAGCCGCAGGCGGTGGCATCCGCCGCGACCTGTTCGCGGAAGGCGACGCGGGCGTGTATCTGACCGATGCCGCGCTGCTGGAACGGATGGCGCAAGACAAGCTGGCGGGCATCGCCGCCGAGGTGAAGGCCGAAGGCTGGGCGTGGGTGGATGCCACCCCCGGCGTGACCCATGCCGACCTGCACGCCTTCCAGCGTGCGCCGAGGGAACGCCGCGAACCGAGCAAGCGCGAAGCGCAGCGCATTGAGAAGCTGCAAACCAAGCTGCACGAACTGGCCGTAACCGTGGATGACGCGCTGTACGCTGACGACGAGGAAAAGGCCGATGCCTTGCAGGAAGAAGGCGAAACCGTAGGCGAGCAGTTGCAGGCGCTGGAAGATGGCTTGCAGGACTACGGCGCGACGGTGAAGGCCGCAGCCGGTGCCATCGTCACCATCGACCGCAACGGGCAGGTCGTCATTCATCGCGGGCTGCTGCGCGAAGCCGAAGCCAAGGCGCTGCGCCCGCTGGAAAGGCTGCGCCAAGGTTTCGGCAGCGAATGCGAAGCCGTGAACGACGACGAAGGCGAGGACGGAGACAGCGACGAGCAGCCCAAGACCGCCGCCATGTCCGACAAGCTGCCGCAGCGGTTGAGCGCCCACCGCACCGCCGCGCTGCAAATCGAAGTCGCCCGGCATCCGCAAGTGGCGCTGGCCGCGGTGGCGTATGGGGCTCTGGTGCAAACCTGCAGCTCAGCTAGAATGACGGCCTTTGCCTAACATGCGTAGTCACGCGAGCACGAGCGACCTGTTCAAGGGCCGACACTTCGAACAAGAGATCATCATCCTTTGCGT
>NZ_JAGXJZ010000450.1:0-294 GCF_019091095.1 Achromobacter sp. GbtcB20
CCCCGGGCTGGCGGGCAATATTAGTGGTAGATGAAGATGGCGCCCAGTTTCCCAAGGTGTTCCAGCGCCTCGCCGCATCCGCGCCCGACGCAGGTCAGGGGTTCGTCGGCCACCACGACCGGCAGACCGGTTTCTTCTTGCAGCAGGCGGACCAGGACGCGCAGCAGCGCGCCGCCACCGGTCAGGGCGAAGCCCTTGTCGGTGATGTCGGCGCCCAGCTCGGGCGGCGTCTGTTCAAGGGCGGTCTTGACGGCGGACACGATCTGGTTGAGCGGATCGGGCAGCGATTCCAGG
>NZ_JAGXJZ010000451.1:0-294 GCF_019091095.1 Achromobacter sp. GbtcB20
CGCGACTCCACCGGCATTGCGCCGGGCAGCCCGCCACGGCGCTGCTTCGGCGCCCTGATCCACGCCGCCGCCCGCGTGCGCGTATCGGAAGCGATCGAGGCGGCCCTGCGCGAGGACCGGCCCTGGCTGGTCGAGTACCGCCTGCTGCACGCCGACGGCAGCACCCGCTGGCTGTGGGAGAACGGCACCGACGTGCGCGACGACGAAGGCAAGCTGGTCTGGCTCGACGGCGTGATCCTCGACATCAGCGAGCGCCGCAAGATGGAAGAGGCGCTGCGCGAGGCCAAGGAGCAC
>NZ_JAGXJZ010000452.1:0-294 GCF_019091095.1 Achromobacter sp. GbtcB20
CGTCGAGGTCGACGTCGCTGCCCACGGGGCGCACAGGTAGGGGATGGATCGGGATCATGGCGTTCTCCTCTGGGGACTGGCTTACGCTGCGGCGCGCTGGCGTTCGACCTGGGCGCTGGGCGCGGTATCGGCCTCGCGATGCAGGTGGAAGACGAAATCGAACGACGAGACCGGCTTGTCCTGGCCGCGCGCCGCGAGCGCGGCCGGGTCCACGACGCGCGCCGCCGGCGGCACCAGGCCTTCGCGGCTGGCGAAGGCGAAGTCGTCCCACAGGTATTCGACGCCGTCGATGTT
>NZ_JAGXJZ010000453.1:0-291 GCF_019091095.1 Achromobacter sp. GbtcB20
GAGGTTTATCACCCCAGTCTTGAGAACTTGGAACAAAAAATAATGCAATCACAACCCGTGCCCATCTTCATCAGCAATGCTGATTACTTGATGAACACATTTTCGTTGTGCTTCTTCCAGATTGTTAAAGAACAAATGTAGCTGTTGGGTAAAACCCAACTGATAGCGCTGCAAGCAGCGCTATCAGTTAGTTTCTACGCTGCGCCAAACCTTGACGCCAGCTACAACAAACAACCGATAAGAGTGGACGCTTAACACGAGCACGTAAGCTCTGAAAGGAGGTGATCCAGC
>NZ_JAGXJZ010000454.1:0-291 GCF_019091095.1 Achromobacter sp. GbtcB20
GGGCGCCAAGTACGCGCGGGATACGCCCGAGGACTTCTTTCTGCGCGGCATGGCGACCATCGCGTTGGCCGCGGGACGGCCGGTGCCGCCGGCCTGCGACGACGACATGGCGCTGACCGGCGTCGACCGCTATCGCGACCTGCTGCAAGCCAAGCTCAAGCCTGCCGAATGGCGGCAGGTGGCCATGCTGATGAGCCGCGGCGGGCGATTCGACGGGACGGACGACGCCTGGACGCAAGAAGGCGGCCAGACACGCCGCACGCGCGTGGCGTATGCCAAGCCGCTGCATGT
>NZ_JAGXJZ010000455.1:0-291 GCF_019091095.1 Achromobacter sp. GbtcB20
TAAGATGCATTGTATGACGGGCCGATCGGGCGCCTGTCCGCGGGAGATTCCATGAACCACGCGTCGGCCTGCGCGCCGGACACCGCGGCTGCCGACATTGCACCAGGCATGGTGCGCCTGCTGGCCTTTGCCGCCGGCCTGATCGTCGCCAACCTGTATTACGCCCAGCCCCTGGTCGGGCCGATCGCGGCCGCCACCGGTCTCTCCGCGTGCGCCGCCGGCCTTGTCGTCACCCTCACCCCGTTCGGCTATGCGCTCGGCCCGTACCTCATCGTGCCGCTCGGCGACCTG
>NZ_JAGXJZ010000456.1:0-290 GCF_019091095.1 Achromobacter sp. GbtcB20
CACACTGGTTCCAGCACTATCATCGGCGCAAAGTGGTTTCACGGTCCTGTTCGGGATGGGAAGGGGTGGGACCGACTTGCTATGGTCATCAGGCATGACTTGTACGAGGCGTTGTCCTGGTGGACAGCGTCTCTGAATCTGGAAGAAGTATGGGGTAGCGTCTGTATCAACAAACAGCGCTGTATTCCTGACTATACCTGCTAAGGTTATAGGGACAAGCCGTACGGGCAATTAGTACTGGTTAGCTTAATGCATTACTGCACTTCCACACCCAGCCTATCAACGTCCTG
>NZ_JAGXJZ010000457.1:0-290 GCF_019091095.1 Achromobacter sp. GbtcB20
ACGCCCTGCTGGTCGAACCATTCGCGCGCCTTCGAGGCGGCGATGTCCGGCTTGTTCTGGTGGTCGGCAACCATGAACTGGATCTTCTTGCCGGCAACAGCGCCGCCCAGGTCGGCGATGGCCATGCGCACGGCTTCGGCCCCGCCGTTGCCGTCGACGTCGGAATAGACGCCGGACAGGTCGGTGACCATGCCGATCTTGATGGTGTTGTCGCTGATCTGGGCGGATGCCGGGAGGGCGAAGCCGGCCAAGGCGGCGGCGGTGGCGAGGGCGAGGGTCGTGCGTTTCAT
>NZ_JAGXJZ010000458.1:0-290 GCF_019091095.1 Achromobacter sp. GbtcB20
ACGAGATCGAGGAAGAAGACCTGCCGCTGGTCGAAGACCCGGTCAAGGCGCACCAGCTGGCGCTCGAGGACGAGGCCAACCTGCCGGCCATCCACCGCTACTGGCTGCCGCTGCGCAAGCCCGCCGTCGAGACCGTGCGCAACGAGGCGCCGAAGGTCGGCCGCAACGACGACTGCCCTTGCGGCAGCGGCAAGAAGTTCAAGCAGTGCCACGGCAAGCTGGCGAAAGGCCTGCCGCGTAGAACGGAAAAGGCGTCCCGCGGGACGCCTTTTTTATTGTGCGTGTCGGCG
>NZ_JAGXJZ010000459.1:0-289 GCF_019091095.1 Achromobacter sp. GbtcB20
TCTGCTCCTGGTGCCCGCCAATACTCACCCAGTGATTCGCCACCGTCTTGTCGCGGCGGTTGTTGCCCACTTCCTCGGTGCGGTCCTTGCCTGTGTAGATCGTGTGATTACGCCCCACCGTCAGAAAGTCATCCCGCCCGATGTCGTGCCGCCGATCCTGGCCGATGTTCACCTGCTCGTCATTGCCCACGGTCTCCGTGCGGTCGTGGCCGATGGTGATGGTTTCGTCGTTCTCGACCTGCTCGCTGCGGTCGTGACCCACGAACGTCGACTCGTCGTGGTTGACGTG
>NZ_JAGXJZ010000046.1:0-14024 GCF_019091095.1 Achromobacter sp. GbtcB20
AGTGGATTTATCCATTGGACACCTCCTTCAAGTATTGTCTACTTTTACGAGTGTCCGGAAAACCCGGGTTAGCTCAGACACCCTTGGGGCACAACCTATGCCCGACGGCAGTCTTCGCAGGGTGTCTGACACCTACTCAGAGATGACACCGGTAAACTGCGCAGTCATGCGGCGCCGGTCGGCGGTCCGACTTGTACATCCTCTGGAGAGCTTCACACCATGATCCGTCTTCTGGTCCTTTCCGCTTCGCTGGCGATGGCTGGCAGCGCTGTTGCCGCACCCTCATTCAATTGCGCCAAGGCTTCCACGCCGGTTGAGAAATCCCTTTGCGGCAATTCCAGGCTTGGGGATCAGGATGCTGCGATTGCGCAGCAATACAAGGCTGTGCGCGATCAAATGGATGCGGAGTCGGCCAAGGCGTTGATGGCCGATCAGAAGTACTTTCTGAGCGTGCGCGACGCGGCCTACGCGGAACCGTACGTGCAAAGCACGCCATTTGAAGCGCTTACCGACACCATGCGTTACCGGCTGGCGTTCCTGAAGGCGATCAATCCCAAGCCGGCAGCGGGCTTTGTGGGCAAGTGGAAGAACATCGAAGGCGAGATCGAAATCACGCAGAATGCCCACGGCGAGCTGCTGGTGGCGGCCAATTCCGCGCGGCCCTATGACGGGCGCTGGGTGTGCGATCTGAGCGGCAAGGCGGTGGTGTCGGGCGACACGCTGACGGTGACCTATCAGGACGGGCCGCCCTGGACGTTGACGCTCAAGCGCCGCGGCGCGGTGCTGGTGGCACGGGTAGCGCCGCCGCCGGGGGGCAAGGATGACGGCTTCGGGCCGCCGTTCTGCGGCATGAACGGCAACCTCCACGGCGACTGGTTCGCGGTGCGCTGATCGGCCTTTCTTGAGATGCACGGGTCATTCCAGTTTGATGTTCGCGGTCTTGATGAGGTCGCGCCACTTTGCGATTTCGTCGCGCACGAATTTGCCGAATGCTTCGGGCGATCCGGGCTTGGGCTCGGCGCCGGCCGCGATCATCGCCTTTGCCGTGCTGTCGTCGGACAGCACTTTCACCATGTCCGCATTGATGCGCTTGACGATGTCGGGTGGCGTGCCTTTGGGCGCCATCACGCCGCTCCACGAGTAGGCCTCGTAGCCCGGCAGGCCGGATTCGGCGATGGTGGGGATGTCGGGCACCATGCTGGATCGCGTGGGGTTGCCGACACCGAGCGCGCGGATCTTGCCGCCCTTCAGGTGAGGCACGGCAGAGGGGCCGTCTGCGAACATGACCTGGACCTGGCCGCCGAGCAGATCCTGCATGGCGGGCGCGCTGCCGCGGTACGGAACGTGCTGGATACGCACGCCGGCCATGGCGTTGAAGAGTTCACCGGCCAGGTGCGTGCCGCCGCCGGTGCCGGACGAGCTGAAGGACAGCTTGCCGGGATTCTGCTTGGCGTAGGCGATGAGTTCGCCGACCGTGTTCACCGGCAGCGACGCGTTGACGACGAGAACGATGGGGAATACGGCGGCCATGCCGACCGGCACGAAGTCGGTGGTGATGTCGTAGCTGAGGTTGTTGCGCAGGCTGGGCAGCACGGCGTGATGGATGGACGCGAAAAAGAAGTTGTAGCCGTCGGGCTCGGCCTTGGCGGCAAATTGCGCGCCGACGATGCCGCCGGCGCCGGATTTGTTGTCGACCACGGTGGGCACGGACCATAGCTGGCCGAGCGGCTGCGTCGTGAATCGTGCGGTGGTGTCCACCGGCCCCCCTGCGGGAAAGGGAACGATGAAGGTGACGGCGTGGCCCGGCCAGGTGGCGGCGCGGGCCCAGGAAGGAAGCATGGCGGCGGCGCATGCAGCGCCCAGCCCCGCGAGGACGCGGCGGCGGTCTTGATGGATCACGGCAGTCTCCTGAGTCTTGTTCTGGTCGCGGTCAGGCCTTCAGCACTGCCACCCGCCGCGTTTTTTTATTATTTGCCGAATGCCGGGATACGCCGCTACGTATTTGCAAAAGCCCCTCTTTCGCGCGGGCTGAAGCAGGCAGCGGATGTGCGCGTGCGCCCCTGTGGCGCGGCACTACGGCGCATGGGCTACGGCATAGGGGTCAGGGCAAACCCCGATCTGAACAGGGGCTGCCGGCGCCGCGCTATTGGCCGCGTGCGGCCCGCTGCACGTGGCCGATGAAGCACTCGGCGAAGCTGGGCAGGTCGCGGCCGCGTTGGCGGCACAAGAGGCGATCGCGCATCGCCCAGGCGTCATCCAGCTTGAGCACATGCAGCCCGTCGGGGCGGCTGTAGCGCGCCGCGCAGGCGCGCGGCACGACGGCGATGCCCGCCCCGGCCTCGACCATGCGGCACACGGCTTCGAAACTGCCCACGTGCACGCGCTGGCAGATGCGCTTGCCCAGGCCGCTTGCAATGTCTTCAAGAAACGTCTGGATGGCGCTGTCCGGGTGGATGCCGACGAACTGGTAGGCATCGACCAGGTCGGCGAAGTGCGCGGTCTTCTGCGCGGCAAGCGGGTGGTCCAGCGACGTGACCACGGTGAGCTCGTCGCGAAAGAGTGGCGTGACGTCCAGGCCTTCGACGTCGATGTTGCCCGCCACGAGGCCCAGGTCCGCCGCGCCGGCGCGGATGGCGATGACGATGTCGCCGGAGATTTTTTCCTCTAACTCGACGTCGACGTCGGGGTTCTCGGACAGGAACGTGGACAGCGCATCGGCCAGGAAGGAGTTGGTGGCGGTGGTGTTGGCCAAGAGGCGCAGGCGTCCCTTCAGGCCGCTGGCGTAAGGCTGCAGATCCGCATTCAGGCATTCAAGCTGGCGAAAGACGGCGTTGGCGTGCTTGAGCAGCACTTCGCCTGCCGGCGTCAGCGCCACGCCCGTGGCCATGCGCACCAGCAGCCGGGCCTTGAATGCCTCTTCCATGTGCTTGACCCGCGCGCTTGCCGCCGGCAAGGACAGGAAAGTGCGTTCCGCAGCACGGGTCAGATTGAGTGTTTCGCCCACGTTCAGAAACAAACGCAGGTCCGTCAGATCATGTCTCATGTTCCACCACGCAGAAGGGGGGCATTTCTAATTTTGAATTCTTCGAATGCCGGGTCGAATCTACCATGAGGCCATGCCCATCAACCAGACGGGTTGATGCGGAACTGTTTTCCACAGACGGCGTGCGCGCCGCAGCACAGGAGTCAGAGGCAATGAGCGGCTTGGTATCCGGAAAGGTGGTGATCGTGACGGGCGCGGGCGGAGGAATCGGCCGCGGCGTTGCACTGGCGATGGCCGAGGCGGGCGCGAAGGTCGTGGTCAACGACATCGGCGTTTCGCTCACGGGCGAAGGCGGGGCGGACGGTCCCGCGCAGGCGGTCGTCAAGGAAATCGTGGACGCGGGCGGCGCGGCCGTCGCCAACACCGACAGCGTGGCGGCTTACGACAGCGCAAGCCGCATCGTGCAGACGGCCATCGATGCATTCGGCCGCGTCGATGCCGTGATCAACAACGCGGGCAATCTGCGCGACCGGGTTTTCCACAAGATGAGCGAAGAGGAATGGCGCCAGGTGATCGATGTGCACCTGAACGGCTCGTTCTACATGAGCCGCGCGGCCGCGCCCTACTTTCGCGAACAGGAATCCGGCGCCTTCGTGCACATGACCTCCACGTCGGGATTGATCGGCAATTTCGGCCAGGCCAACTACGCGGCGGCCAAGCTGGGCATCGTGGCGTTGTCCAAGTCGATTGCGCTGGACATGGCGCGCTACAACGTGCGCTCGAACTGCATCGCGCCGTTTGCCTGGAGCCGCATGACCAGTTCGATCCCCGCGGAAACGGACGAAGAGAAGGCGCGCGTCGAAAAGCTGAAGAAGATGGAAGCCGGGAAGGTGGCGCCCATGGCCGTGTTCCTGGCCAGCGACGCGGCCAGCGAGATCACGGCGCAGATCTTTGCCGTGCGCGCCAACGAAATCATGCTGATGAGCCAGCCGCGGCCCTTGCGCACGGTGCATCACGGCGAAGGCTGGACACCGGAGCGTATTGCCGAAATCGCGGCGCCCGCCATGCGCAAGCATTTCTACGCGTTGGAGCGTTCGCCCGACGTGATCGATTGGGATCCCATCTGAGGCCGCCACATGCCGTTGGACTATGCAACCGTGAAGGACTGGCGCTTTGACGACGTGCGCCAGCGCTACGACCAGAAGGACACGATGCTGTATGCGCTGGGCATCGGCCTGGGGCAGGACCCCGAAGACACCGGCCAGCTTCGTTATGTGTACGAGAAGGACCTGCGCACGTTTCCGACGATGAGCGTGATCCTGGGCTACCCGGGGTTCTGGGTCAGCGACCCGCGCTCGACGGTGGACTGGGTGAAGGTCGTGCATGGCGAGCAGCGGCTGACGCTGCATGCGCCGCTGCCGGTGGCGGGCGTCGTCACGGGCAGGACGCGCAACACGCACGTCATCGACAAGGGCGCGGACAAGGGCGCCATCATCGTCAGCGAACGCACGCTGCACGACGAAAATGGCGAGTGCCTGGCGACGCTGCAGTCCAGCACATTCTGCCGCGGCGACGGCGGCTTTGGCGAGGGCGACGCCAGCCCGCAGGCCCTGCCCGCCGCGCCCGATGGCGACCCCGATTCTCGCTGCGAGCTGCGCATTCCGCCCAGCGCGGCGCTGCTGTACCGATTGAACGCGGACCGCAATCCGCTGCACGCCGATCCCGACGTGGCGCGTCAGGCGGGTTATCCCCGGCCCATCCTGCATGGCCTGTGTTCGTACGGCGTTGCCGCGCACGCCCTCGTCAAGACGTACTGCGGCTACGACGCGGCGCGGCTCACCAGCCTGAACACGCGCTTTTCGGCGCCCGTCTATCCGGGCGAGACGCTGCAATGCGACATGTGGCGCATGCCGGACGGCCAGATCCGCTTCATCGCCCGCGCCAAAGAGCGCGGCATCGTGGTCATGAGCCACGGCACCGCGACGGTGCAATCATGACGCGCCCGCCTCCGCTTGACGGCATCCGCGTGCTGGACCTGTCGCGCATCCTGGCCGGCCCGTGGTGCACGCAGAACCTGGCCGACCTGGGCGCCGACGTCATCAAGATCGAACGCCCCCGCGTGGGCGACGACACCCGCGCGTGGGGGCCGCCCTACCTGAAGGACGGCAACGGCCAGGACACCAACGAATCGGCCTATTACCTCAGCGCCAACCGCAACAAGCGCTCGGTCGAAGCCGACATGGCCACGCCCGAGGGCGCGGCGCTGATCCGGGAACTGGCCGCTGTCAGCGACATTCTGGTCGAGAACTTCAAGGTGGGCGGCTTGGCCAAGTACGGGCTGGACTACGAAAGCCTCAAGCAGGTCAACCCGCGCCTCATTTATTGCTCGGTCACGGGCTTTGGGCAGGATGGGCCGTTTGCGCAGCGCCCCGGCTACGACTTCATGATCCAGGGCATGGGCGGGCTGATGAGCATCACGGGCGAGCGCGACGACCTGCCCGGCGGCGGACCGCAGAAGGCGGGCGTGGCCGTCACCGATATCGTCACCGGCATGTACGCCACCGTGGCAGTGCTGGCTGCCCTGCAAGAGCGCCATCGCAGCGGCCAGGGCCAGCACCTGGACATTGCGCTGCTGGACAGCCACGTGGCCCTGCTGGCCAACCAGAACTCCAACTACTTCAACTCGGGCGTGGCGCCCACGCGCGCCGGCAACGCGCATCAGAACGTGGTGCCCTACCAGGTGTTTGCCGCCAGCGACGGCCACCTGATCGTGGCCACGGGCAACGAATCGCAGTACCGCGCCTACTGCCGCGCCATCGGCGTGCCCGAACTGGGCGACGATCCGCGCTTTGCCACCAACCGGCTGCGCGTCACGAACCGCGTGGAGCTGATCGGGATCCTGACGGACATCATGCGAGAAGGCCGGCGCGACGACTGGATCGCCAAGCTGGAAGCGGTGGGCGTGCCCTGCGGGCCGATCAACGACATTGCGCAGGCCTTCGCCCATCCGCAGGCGCAGGCGCGGCAACTGCGGCGCGACATGCCGCATCCGGCTGGCGGCGTGACGCCCGTGACGGCCAGCCCGCTGCGGTTTTCGGATTCGCCGGTCGTCTACCGGCGCGCGCCGCCGATGCTGGGCGAACACACCGAGGAAGTGCTGCGCGACGTGCTGGGCAAGTCGGCGCAGGCAATTGCGGCGTTCAAGGGTAAAGCGCAGGCGTGACGGCGCGTTGGAATCGCATCACGCCTTGGCGGCGACGGGCAGCCGAAACGGCGCGCCCAGCCGATTGAACGAATTCATTGCCGCGATCGTGATCGTGAGGTCGACAAGGTCCTTGGGCTCGAACGCGGCCGAGGCGGCGGCGTACGCTTCGTCCGAGGCGTGGGTTTCGCTCACCCGCGTCACCTCCTCCGCCCACGCAAGCGCCGCACGTTCCTGGTCAGAGAACAGATGCGGCACCTCGTCCCATACGGGCAATAGCGTGATCTTGTCGACCGACATGGTTTTGCGCAGGTCACGGCTGTGCAGGTCGATGCAGTGCGCGCAGCCATTGATCTGCGAGACGCGCAGAAAAACGAGATGAACGAGATCTTCCGGCAGGTTCGTGCGTGTCGTGACGTAGTGGTGGACGCCAAAGAGCGCCTTCGCGCCTTCCGGGGCAATCTCTTGCCAGTTCATGCGGGTCATGTCAGTCCTTTGCTGTCGAAAAGTGAACCCCGCCACCTTACACGCCGGCGTTTCGGTGAAACAGGTCCAAGAATCGGCAAATCGACTGATCCAAGATCGGCCCGGACCCCATAAAAAATTGGCCGCTGTTTCCAGCGGCCAATTCGTCTTCACTTAGGCAACGGCAACCGGGATCTTGCCGATCTTGGCCTGCCACTCCTTGGGTCCGGTCGTGTGGACCGAGGTGCCCTGGGCGTCCACCGCCACGGTCACCGGCATGTCCTTCACGTCGAACTCATAGATGGCTTCCATGCCCAGGTCGGCGAAGCCCAGCACCTTGGCGCCGCGGATCGCCTTGGACACCAGGTAGGCCGCGCCGCCAACGGCCATCAGGTAGGCCGAGCCGTGCTTCTTGATGGCTTCGATGGCGACCGGGCCGCGCTCGGACTTGCCGATCATCGAGATCAGGCCGGTCTTCTCCAGCATCATGTCGGTGAACTTATCCATGCGGGTGGCGGTGGTGGGGCCGGCGGGGCCGACCACTTCGTCGCCCACGGGATCTACCGGACCCACGTAGTAGATGACGCGGTTGGTGAAGTCCACGGGCAGCGGTTCGCCCTTGGCCAGCATGTCCTGGATGCGCTTGTGCGCGGCATCGCGGCCGGTCAGCATCTTGCCCGACAGCAGCAGCGTCTGGCCCGGCTTCCAGCTGGCGACTTCTTCCTTGGTCAGCGTGTTCAGGTCGACCTGCTTGGACTTGTTGTAGTCCGGCGCCCAGTGCACTTCGGGCCATTCGGACAGCGACGGCGGATCCAGGCGCGCGGGGCCCGAACCGTCCAGTTCGAAGTGCGCGTGGCGCGTGGCCGCACAGTTCGGGATCATGGCGACGGGCTTGGAGGCCGCGTGCGTCGGGAACGTGTTGATCTTGACGTCCAGCACGGTCGTCAGGCCGCCCAGGCCCTGCGCGCCGATGCCCAGCGCATTGACCTTTTCGTAGAGCTCGATGCGCAACTCTTCCAGCTTGTTCTGCGGGCCGCGGGCCAGCAGCTCGTACATGTCGATGTCTTCCATCAGCGACTGCTTGGCCATCAGCATCGCCTTTTCAGCGGTGCCGCCAACGCCGATGCCCAGCATGCCGGGCGGGCACCAGCCGGCGCCCATCGACGGAACGGTCTTGAGCACCCAATCCACCAGCGAATCGCTGGGATTGAGCATCGCGAACTTGGTCTTGTTCTCGGAACCGCCCCCCTTCGAGGCGATCTGCACGTCGACCTTGTCGCCCTGGACAAGCTCGACGTGCAGGATACAGGGCGTGTTGTCGCGCGTGTTCTTGCGCGCGAACAGCGGATCGTCCAGCACGGAAGCGCGCAGGGGATTGTCCGGGTTCAGGTAGCCGCGGCGCACGCCTTCGTCACAGAGTTCCTGCAGGGTGCGCTTGGTGTCAAAGCGCACGCTCATGCCGATCTTCAGGAAGACGTTGACGATGCCGGTGTCCTGGCACAGCGGACGCTTGCCTTCGGCGCACATGCGCGAGTTGGTCAGGATCTGCGCCATCGCATCGCGCGCGGCGGGGCTTTCCTCGCGCTCGTAGGCGCGCGCCAGGTGGCGGATGTAATCGACGGGATGGTAATAGCTGATGAACTGGATGCCATCGGCAATCGACTGGATCAAGTCTTCTTCTTTAATGATGACGGACATGGCGGTTTGCAGGTCTGGATGGAAAACGTGAAAACGCGGCTGATCAGGTAATCAGCCGCAGGTGAAAAGAACTATTTTGCCGCCGGGCCGCCCCAAGGCAAAATGCGCCCCCCTCGGGGGGCAGCAAGCGCGCGAAGCGTGCGCGGCGTGGGGGCTCCTTTTGCCGCCCGGCCGCCCCAAGGCAAAACGCGCCCCCTCGGGGGGGCAAGCGCGCGAAGCGTGCGCGGCGTGGGGGCCAACCACTTATTTGCCTTGCCACACGGGCTTGCGCTTCTCGGCGAAGGCCGTCGCGCCTTCCTTGGCGTCGGCCGACGTAAATATGTGCGCGATCAGCGGACGCTGGCGGTCGAACATGTCTGCCTGGTCCCAGTCGCCGCCCTGCGCCACGATGCTCTTGGCGGTCTGCACGGCCAGCGGGCCGTTCTCGACGATGGCGCGGGCCAGTTCCAGCGCGCCGGCCAGGGCGCCGCCCGGCTCGGTCAGGCGGTTGACCAGGCCAAAGGCGTGCGCGCGCTCGGCGGTCAGCATCTCGCCGGTCAGGATCACTTCCATGGCGATGTGGTACGGCAGGCGGCGCGGCAGGCGCAACAGGCCGCCGGCGCCGGCCACCAGACCGCGCTTGACCTCGGGCAGCCCGAACTTGGCGTTGCTGGCGGCCACGATCAGGTCGGAAGCCAGCGCCATTTCGCAACCGCCAGCGAGGGCATAACCCTCGACCGCGGCGATCAGCGGCTTCTTGGGCGGACGCTCGTTCAGGCCGGCGAAACCGCGGCCGTCCACGTAGGGACGCTGACCCGACGCGGCGAACGCCTTCAGGTCCATGCCCGACGAAAACGTGCCGCCGCCACCCGTCAGGATGCCAATGCGAACGTCGTCACGGCTGTCCAGCTGGTCCAGCGCGGCGGCCATGGCCACGGCGGTTTCCAGGTTGATGGCGTTCTTGGCCTCGGGACGGTTGATCGTGATGATCTGGATGCCGTCAGTGACTTCCACCGTGATCAGGTCGGACATGGGACTGCTCCTTTTTCGCGAATTCTCGGAATCGGGTTCCGGGTTTTATATAAGACTCAAGACTCAACCTGGAATCATACGACCATTGGTTTGCGGCCGCAGGCCAAGCCGGCCGGGTGTCCACCAGGGGCACATTCGGGGACGCTTTCGGCGGCCCTTTCGGCCCCCATATGTAACCGCCGCGCCGACGCCCGGGACCGCTGCGGCCGCAGGCCAGTTAAAATGCCGGGTTTCCCACGCGCAGGGCAGCCCTTGCCCGGCGGCCGAATTCCGAGAATCCTATGCTCACCTTTCAGCAAATCATCCTTACGCTCCAGGAATACTGGGACAAACAGGGTTGCGCCCTGCTGCAGCCCTACGACATGGAAGTCGGCGCCGGCACCTCGCACACGGCCACGTTCCTGCGCGCCATCGGGCCGGAGCCTTGGCGCGCCGCCTACGTCCAGCCTTCGCGCCGCCCCAAGGATGGCCGCTACGGCGAAAACCCCAACCGCCTGCAGCACTACTACCAGTACCAGGTCGTGCTCAAGCCCGCGCCCCCTGAAATCCTGGATCTGTACATCGGTTCGCTGAAGGCGCTGGGCATCGATCCCACGCAGCACGACATCCGCTTCGTCGAGGACGACTGGGAAAACCCCACGCTCGGCGCCTGGGGCCTGGGCTGGGAAGTCTGGCTGAACGGCATGGAAGTGACCCAGTTCACGTATTTCCAGCAGGTCGGCGGCCTGGACTGCACGCCCACCACCGGTGAAATCACCTACGGCCTGGAACGCCTGGCCATGTACCTGCAGGACGTGCAGAGCGTCTACGACCTGGTCTGGACGGAAGGCACCAACGGCAAACGCGTGCTGTACCGCGACGTGTTTCACCAGAACGAAGTCGAGCAATCCACGTACAACTTCGAGCACTCGTCGGCCGACATGCTGTTTGCGCATTTCAACGACTACGAAGCCGAGGCCAAGCGCCTGATGGACGTGCCGCTGGCGCTGCCGGCCTACGAGGCCGCGCTGAAAGCCGCGCACACCTTCAACATGCTGGACGCGCGCGGCGCGATCAGCGTGACCGAACGCGCCGCCTACATCGGCCGCATCCGCAACCTGTCGCGCGCCGTCGCGCAGGCCTATTACGATTCCCGCGAACGACTGGGCTTTCCCATGCTGGGCCGCGACAAGGCCGCCGGGGAGGCTGCATAAATGACGACGAACATCCGCCCGCTGCTGGTCGAACTGCTGACCGAAGAACTCCCGCCCAAGGCCCTGCAGAAACTGGGCCAGGCCTTTGCCGAAGGCGTGCGCGCCACGCTGGACCGCCATGGCCTGCTGGCTGAAGGCTGCGCCGTGACGCCGTATTCGACGCCGCGCCGCCTGGCCGTCCACCTGTCCGCCGTGCTGGCGCAGGCGCCCGACCAGGCCTATGCCGAAAAGCTGATGCCCGTGAAGATCGGCCTGACCGAAGACGGCAAGGCCACGCCGGCGCTGCAAAAGAAACTGGCCGCCAAGGGCCTTGAAAACATCGACCTCGCCACGCTGGACCGCGAATCCGACGGCAAGCAGGACTACCTGGTGGCGCGTGGCACGGCCGCCGGTGCGCAACTGGCCGCCGGCCTGCAGGAAGGCATCGAAGCCGCCATCGACGGCCTGCCCATCCCCAAGGTCATGCGCTACCAATTGGCTGACGGCGTCACCACCGTCAAGTTCGTGCGCCCGGCGCACGGCCTGATCGCGCTGTTTGGCGCCGACGTGGTGCCGGTGCAGGCACTGGGCCTGTCCCCCGGCCGCGAGACGCTGGGCCACCGCTTCATGAGCCAGGGCGCCGTCGCCATTGCCGACGCCGACGCCTATGTCGCCACGCTGGCCGAAAAGGGCCACGTCGTGGCGTCGTTCGAAGCGCGCCGCGCCGAGATCCAGCGCCAGCTGCAAGAAGCAGCGACCCGCCTGTCCGCCACGCTGGGCGACGACCCCGAAGTGACCGCGCTGCTGGACGAAGTGACCGCGCTGGTCGAACACCCCACCGTCTACGTGGGCCAGTTCGAGGAACAGTTCCTGCAGGTTCCGCAGGAATGCCTGATCCTGACCATGCGGCTGAACCAGAAGTACTTCCCGCTGTTCGATCCGGCCACCGGCCGCCTCACGCACCGTTTCCTGATCGTGAGCAACATGCGCACGGACAACCCGGTAAACATCGTCGAGGGCAACCAGCGCGTGGTGCGTCCGCGCCTGGCCGATGCGCAATTCTTCTTTGAAACCGACCGCAAGACGCCACTGGCCGCGCGCGTTGAGCAACTGGGTTCGATCGTCTATCACAACAAGCTGGGCACCCAGCTCGAACGCGTGGAGCGCGTGCGCGCAATCGCCCGCGGCATTGCCGGCGAACTGGGCGGCGACGTGTCCGCCGCCGACCGCGCCGCCATGCTGGCCAAGGCCGACCTCGGCTCCAACATGGTGGGCGAATTCCCCGAGCTGCAAGGCATCATGGGCGCGTACTACGCCGCCGGCGACGGCGAACCCGCCAGCGTCGTCGAGGCCCTGCGCACTCAGTACCGCAACCGCTACGACACGCCAGTTACCCAGGACACCCTGACCGCCGCCACGCTGTTCATCGCCGAACGCGTCGAAACGCTGGTCGGCATCTGGGCGATCGGTCTTGCCCCCACCGGCGAGCGCGACCCCTTCGGCCTGCGCCGCGCCGCGCTGGGCCTGATCAGCGCCTTCGAACAACTGGCCGCGGGCGGCTGGCTGAAAATCAGCCAGGACGGTCCGCTGACCCTGGACGGCCTGCTGCAACTGGCCGCCAGCACGTTCGCGGACGGCAAGATCCCGTCCGGCACGCTGGCCGAGGTCCGCACCTTCATCTACGAGCGCTACCGCAACCAGCTCATCAACGACTTCGATCGCAATGCCGTCGAGGCCGTGATCGCGCTGACCCCGCCGCTGCATCAGGTCGCCGAGCGCGTGCGCGCCGCCGCGGCATTCGCGCAATTGCCCGAAGCCGCCAGCCTGGCCGCCGCCAACAAGCGCATCGGCAACCTGCTCAAGAAGGCCGAAGGCGAGATCGGCACGGTGAACGACGCGGCGCTGGTGGAACCGGCTGAAAAGGCCCTGGCCACCGCCGTGGCCGCCCTGCGTCCGAAGGCCGAGGCGCAACTGGCCGCCGGCGACTTCACCGGCAGCCTGTCCACGCTGGCCCAGGCCCGCGAACCCGTGGACGCGTTCTTTGCCGACGTCATGGTCATGGCCGAAGACCCGGCCGTGCGCGCCAACCGGCTGGCCCTCCTGGCCCAGCTGCATGGCCTGATGAACCAGGTCGCTGACATCTCCAGGCTCGCCCAGTGAAGCTCATCATCCTCGACCGCGACGGCGTCATCAATCAGGACAGCGACGCCTTCGTCAAGACGCCCGACGAATGGATCGCGCTGCCGGGCAGCCTGCAGGCCATCGCGCGCCTCACGCAGGCCGGCTGGAAGGTGGTGGTTGCCACCAATCAGTCGGGTCTGGCGCGCGGCCTGTTCGACATGGACACGCTGACCGCCATCCACACCAAGATGCGCCGCGAGCTCGCCGCGGTGGGCGGCAGCATCGATGCCATTTTCATGTGCCCGCACGGCCCCGACGACGACTGCACGTGCCGCAAGCCGCGTCCGGGCATGTTCGAGCAGATCGGGCACCGCTACGACGTCGACCTGGCCGGCGTGCCGGCCGTGGGCGATTCGCTGCGCGACCTGCAGGCCTCGTCGGCAGCGGGATGCTCGCCGTGGCTGGTCCTGACGGGCAATGGCGCCAAGACGCTGGCCAAGGGCGGCCTGCCCGACAACACGCGCGTCTGCGACGACCTGTCGGCCCTGGCCGACGCCCTGTTGCAGGACGCGTGACCCGATGGCCTGGCTTCGTTCGTTCCTGTACTTCGTGTTCCTGGCCGTCACGGTCATTCCGTATGCCTTCGCCTGTGTCCTGTGGGCGCCGCTGCCGCTGCACTGGCGCTACAAGCTGACGGTCGGCTGGCCCCGGCTGGCCATCTGGGGCGCCAAGGTGTTCTGCGGCATCCGCTGGCAGGTCAAGGGCTGGGAAAACCTGCCCGACGGCCCCGCAGTGCTGCTGTCCAAGCACCAGTCGGCCTGGGAGACCCTGTTCTTTCCCGCCTACATGCCGCGCGAGGTCTGCTTCGTCTACAAGAAAGAACTGCACATGGTGCCGTTCTTCGGCTGGGGCCTGGCCCTCTTGCGCATGATCGCCATCGACCGCGCCAAGGGCCGCGACGCTTTTGAACAAGTGGTCAAGCAAGGCCAGACCCGCCTGAACGAAGGCCGCTGGCCGCTGCTGTTTCCCGAAGGCACGCGCGTGGCGCCCGGCAAGACCGGACGCTTCAAGATGGGTGGCGCGCTGCTGGCCTCGCGCACTGGCGCTGTGGTCATCCCGGTTGCGCATAACGCCGGCGAATGCTGGCGCCGCAACGCCTTCATCAAGTATCCCGGCATGATCACCCTGTCGATCGGTCCCGCGATAGAATCCAAGGGACTCACCCCCGAGGAACTGAACCAGAAGGTTCAGGACTGGATCGAAGGGGAAATGCGGCGTCTCAACCCCGAAAGGTATGCCCAGCACTGATCAGCTAGAACTCCTGTTCAACACGCAGGAAGACGACGCGCCCGCGGGCGCGCCACGGGGCAAA
>NZ_JAGXJZ010000460.1:0-289 GCF_019091095.1 Achromobacter sp. GbtcB20
ACGAAGCCGCCGCCGGGCAGGTTATGGCCGCGCATGAAGAAGTAAACCGCGATCATGCCCATGAAGGGCAGCAGGAAGCGCAGGTAGACCGCCGGCACCATCAGGTAGCCGCTGCGCGCCTGTACCGCCGGCGCCTGGGTCGCGGCGGGGTCGACGTCGCTGGCCTGCTGCACGGGGATGGCCACGCTCTCGGGCGCGGGACGGAAGCGCCGCAGCAGCGCATACACGGCCAGCGCTACCGCCGACAGCACGGTGATCTCGCCCAGGGTGTCGAAGCCGCGGAAGTCGA
>NZ_JAGXJZ010000461.1:0-289 GCF_019091095.1 Achromobacter sp. GbtcB20
GGTGGATTACCCTGTGATTACCTTATGATTTTGTTGTCAATAAGCTGTCCATATCCGGTCGATTGGCTGTGGACAGCACGACCTCACTTCTTCTTCTTGACCGGGCGGTTCCAGCCTTCGACCGTCATCTGCTTGGGACGCGAGATGGTCAATTTACCGGCCGGCGCGTCCTTCGTGAGCGTGGTGCCGGCGCCCAGCGTTGCGCCCTTGCCGACGGTCACCGGGGCCACCAGCTGGCTGTCGCTGCCGATGAAGGCGTCGTCCTCGATCACGGTGCGGAATTTATTGG
>NZ_JAGXJZ010000462.1:0-289 GCF_019091095.1 Achromobacter sp. GbtcB20
TCTCATCTGTCGGTAGACTCACCTGTCCGGCTCGGCATTCCAACACCTCGCAGCCCAGCCGATGCGGTTAAAATGACGGTCTTGGCAAGTCAATGCCCCTGCCTCACCGAATACGACCGACATGACCACCGTTTCATCCGACATCAACGCCGCCGCAGTCAAGAGCAGTCCGGCAGAAAAAGTCACACCCATGATGCAGCAGTACCTTCCCCTATAGAAGAATCCCGCTTCAGACAGATGTTACGCCAGAATTTACGCCGGAGAATTGGTGGGGTCTGAGCTACGTGCT
>NZ_JAGXJZ010000463.1:0-288 GCF_019091095.1 Achromobacter sp. GbtcB20
TGAAAAAGTCGCGCCGGCCAGCACAGGCCGATGCAGGAGGATGGAACACGTATGTGGACGCGAGCATTGCCTTCCTGCGCAGGGATCGCCCGGCCCTCGACAAGGCGCGGCAAGAACTTGCCGCAGTCCCCTTCCCTACCGACAAAGGCCTGCCGCCCCTGAAAGACGGCATCATCGAGATGCCCATGGAAGATGGCAAGACGATGAAAATGCGTTGGCCGCCCAACATCGACGTCGTCGACGGCTTCGTCAACTGCTTCGACAAGCCCTATGTACCCGGCGGCGGCC
>NZ_JAGXJZ010000464.1:0-288 GCF_019091095.1 Achromobacter sp. GbtcB20
ACATGCTGATGCTGCTGGCCGGCCTGCGCAATATCCCGGCCGAGCTGTATGAGGCGGCGGCGCTCGACGGCGCGCGCGGCTTCACCCTGTTCCGCGCGATCACCTGGCCGGCCTTGAAGCCGGGGCTCGGCACCGCGCTGCTGATCCAGCTGATCGCCTCGCTGAAGGTCTTCGGCCAGACCTACATCCTCACCAGCGGCGGGCCCTACAACACCAGCCGCGTCACCCTGCATTACATGTACGAAACCGCCTTCACCCAGAGCGACGCCGGCTACGCGGCCGCGGTCG
>NZ_JAGXJZ010000465.1:0-288 GCF_019091095.1 Achromobacter sp. GbtcB20
AGCTGACCCCGACCGGCGGCACCAGCTTCTCGTTCCGTGAACATGCCGTGTTCAACATCGTCCAAGCCGACTCGAACGGCATGCTGTTCCCGCAGAACTTCGCTGGCGGCAACATCACCGCGACCTTCGTAGCTTACGGCACCGGTAACTTCAGCGGCGCCTTCAAGTTCACCGGCGGCACCATCCGCATGTACCAGAAACCGACCAACGGCCAGTACGGCACCACCGCGGGCGTGTACGGCGCCAACCTGGGCAACCTGATTGCCAGCTTCGGCGTGCTGGCCGGCG
>NZ_JAGXJZ010000466.1:0-287 GCF_019091095.1 Achromobacter sp. GbtcB20
CCGAGTACAAGGCCATCATCAAGGCCCTGGCCCGGGTCGACGGCAACATCGTCAAGGCGTCCGAGATCCTCGGCATCAGCCGCCCGACCATGTACGACTTGATGGGCCGCCACAACATCAAGACCGGTACGTGAAGCGTGCCGTCGGCGCGCTGGCCTTGCTGGCGCTGCTCGGACTCGGCGCCGCCGCCGCCGGCCTCGCGTACTTGCAGTCGCAGGGCGCCACGCCGCGCGCCCTCGCGCCTTACCTGCTGCACCGCACGAGCGGGCACAACGACCTGATCGAAG
>NZ_JAGXJZ010000467.1:0-287 GCF_019091095.1 Achromobacter sp. GbtcB20
AAGCCTGGCTGGCGCGGTAGTGCATGATCGCGCCGTTGGCATTGAAGCCGGCGATCGTGTTGAAGCTGGGGCTGACGAAACCCGGGCGGCGCGCACGCGCCGCGGTGATCTGTTCGTCGATGGTCAGCTCGGTGATCGGCGCGCGCTGCGGGTTGGCCAGGGTCGCTTCGAGCCAGGCGAAGAATTCGCACAGCGCCGCGCCGTCGTGTTCCATGGTGGCGCGCACGTGCGCGACCTCCGCCTCGCTCTTGCGCGACTTGGCGAACGTCGTCGGGTTGATCGCTTCC
>NZ_JAGXJZ010000468.1:0-286 GCF_019091095.1 Achromobacter sp. GbtcB20
CCTTCTTCTTCTTCTTCTTTTAAGTTATTGAAAAGTAAGAAGAAAAGAGGGCTTAGAAGAGAAAAGGGACTTCCATGCATCCATCCACGGGTTTTGTACTGGATTCCATGAGTTTCGTCATCTGCCTAATTTTTCATCCACGAACTTTGTTGGTGGAAAAGTGGTTTTTCGTGGAATCCATGGAAAACGATTCTTATAAAAATCAATGACTTATCTCTATTTTTCGCCTAATCCACGAATCCACGAAGTTTTACCTGTGTGCTGCCTTCTCGGGGGCATTCCGCCC
>NZ_JAGXJZ010000469.1:0-286 GCF_019091095.1 Achromobacter sp. GbtcB20
TCTTCCCAATTATCACACTCCGTGTGTAATTTCTTACATATCCATTTTGAACGTAAGAAATTGCCTCTGCGCAGCAAAACAGCACCGTTTGTACGGCGATTTTTCAAGCTTGTAATGATGATGGGAAAGTTAGATTTTATTCAAGCAACTGTAGGATTTCCCCTACAAATCGAAGGGAAAATGTGGAAGTTTCCCGACAAATACGATGTGCGCAGGCCCAACCCGGCCCGCGTGCATGGGCACGGGGCACGGGCTGCAACACGCAACTGGTGGACAGGTAGACAGG
>NZ_JAGXJZ010000047.1:0-12984 GCF_019091095.1 Achromobacter sp. GbtcB20
CCACGATCAGGACATACACCAGCGCGGGAAGCACGACACCCGCGACCCCCGCGATCAGAGCGAGACGGGCACGGCTGCGGTCCCTGAGCGACCCGTGGGCGAATTCCTGACGCACCTCCAGGCCGATCAGGAAGAAGAAGACGACCATCAGGCCGTCGTTGACCCAGTGATGCAGATCCATGTGTAGGCGCAGTGGCCCGAAGTTGAACCCCACGTCTAGGTGCCACAACTCGAAATAGGCGTTGGATAGCGGCGAGTTCGCCCACACGAGCGCCACAACCGTGACGATCACCAGCAGCACCGCAGCGCCAGACTCCGTGCGTAGATAGTGGGCAACGCGTCTGCGTCTGATATGCGCCGAGGATTCACCGAAAGAAGAGGCTGGCATGTGCTTATCCTGTAGTTTGTGAGATCACGATGGGCCGGTTTCGGATGGACCGATCAGGTGTCCGCCTCTGGCGGCGTCTCATCATCGAGCGAGCGCAGCCAAGCGAGTCTTTCTCCCGGCCTGCGCTCAACACCTCTGTCCGTTGGCTGATACCAACCCGGCCGCGCCACGCCCTCGGGAAGATAGGTTTGCCCAGCGGCATAAAAGGCTAGAAATGGTGTCCACTTAAATCAGGTGGACACCATCGCCTTTGGCGTCGGGGCCAGGAAGGTGTGTTGGCCGGACGGATACACAGAATCGGCCAATAGCGGTCATCAGGGCTGGCTTGAATCGGGGCCGAAGGATTACGCTCTCAGCCCCATAATTGCTGGTCAGACAGTTACCACGATCTTGCCGATCTGCTGATTGGCTTCAAGGAAACGATGGGCATCCTGGATGTCGCTAAGTGCGAATGTCTTTGCGATGATCGGGCGCAACGTACCGGACTTCAACCCTTGCAGAATAAAAGCCTTCGCTCTCTCTAGGGCTTCAAGGTCGGCCACAATCTCTGCGTAGAGATAGCCCTTCAAAGTCAGGCTTTTGCCCAGCACGGTAAACAGTGGGAATGGTGTCGGTTCAGAGCTAAGTGCGCCGTACTCCAGCAAAATTCCGCCCCGCGCCATGCTCTGCGTGAGAGGTTCCAAGAACGGCCCGCCTACAGGATCGAATACAACGCGAGCGCCTTGACCGGCAGTTATCGTCATAACACGCTCGACGATATCCTCTTCATCGCTGACGATGACATGCGCAGCGCCTGCATCAAGTAGGGCTTGCTTCTTCGCGTGAGTTCGAGTGATCGCAATCGATGTGGCGCCGACCATACGAGCCATTTGGAAGGCGGCCAAGCCAACACTGCTTGACGCGGCGGTAACGATGACAAAATCGCCCGGCCGTAGCTTCGCCTGTTCAATCAATGCCCCCCAGGCGGTGACGTACTGCATCCAAGACGCCGCAGCCTCTTCAAAGGACAAGTTCTCAGGGCTCTTTACCACCAGGTGGGCCGGTACATTGGCCAACTCGCCGTAGGTGCCCCAGCGAGCAATATCCAGAGGTGGGATCAGAGCGACCGAGTCACCAATCGTGATCTCGGTTACGTCGCTCCCAACTGCCGTTACAATGCCTGCGGCCTCGTAGCCTAAGCGGCTGGGGAACTCCGCTTCTTGTAGGTATGCGTGATTGCGGAACATCACTTCGGCTCGGTTCAAGCCAATGGCTTTAACACTAATTTGCACCTCGTTTGCTGCTGGTGCCGATACTTCCAGATCTTCCAGCTTCAGAACGCTGGCGTCACCGTATTCATGAATTCTGACAATGCGTGCCATCATAGATACTCGTTTATCAATGGGCCTCGACGTTGAGGGGTTCGTTTGTTCAAGTTCCCCGAGGGGGATCCCCCTCCGCCATAACGCTGCTTGATCATCCCGCAGGCAAAAGCCATCAGCAGCAGTGACCATGCTCAACAGCGATTCAGTTGCGTTGCTCGCAGCTTTTCACTCCAGATAAGCGGGGCCTGACGCCGAAGAGACAGGCCCTCAACTCATTAGAATTCCTGCACGGTTGGGCGCAGAACGATCTCGTTAATATCCACGTCAGCAGGCTGCTCAATTGCGAAGGCGATAGCTCGAGCGACGGATTCGGCGGGAATTGCGTGCTTGTAGAAGTCCACCACGAAATCGCGGCTCTGTTTGTGGGAGCTGCCGAATTTCAGTTCGGAGTCCACGGCGCCCGGTTCGATAGTCGTGGTGCGGATGCTGCCGCCGACTTCGTGACGCAGTCCTTCCGAGATAGCCCGCACAGCAAACTTGGTGCCGCTGTACACGGTGCCACCTGGGCTGAACACCTTCAGGCCTGCAACCGATGCAATGTTGATGAAGTGACCACTGTTTTGTTTCTGGAAGACTGGCAATGCAGCCGCGACTCCGTACAGCAGACCCTTGATGTTGATGTCGATCATGCGATCCCACTCGTCAGTGCGAGCATCGCTGAGCGGTGCAATCGCCATCAGTCCGGCATTGTTGACCAGTACATCAATGCGACCGTAGGTGTCCACGGCACCTTGAATGAGCGTTTTGACCTCTTCCTGAGAGGTAACATCGGTCTGATACGCGATTGCCTGACCACCTGCATTGGTCAGCTCAACCACCAGTGCGTCGAGTTTATCTTTGCGACGTGCAGCCAGCACTACGCGAGCGCCAAGCGCAGCAAGGTGGCGTGCAGTAGCCTCACCCAGGCCGCTGCTGGCACCGGTGATAACGACAACTTTTCCAGAAATGTTATTGCTCATGCTGAGAACCTCATCGGTGGGTTTGTACTTCGCTTCGCCATGGCTGGTTAACCTGGCAGTGCGCAAACTATAGACCCATGATTGATCTCAATAAATGGGAATGATTGGATTATACTATTCCTGAAAATGGAATAACTGGGAGGGGCAACATGCTTAACCGCACGGAGATGGTTAGGATTTTTTGCGCAGCAGCAGAGGTAGGTAGCTTCCGCGAAGCGGCAACTCGATTAGGCATCTCCCCACAAGGGGTGACTCGAGCCATTAAAGCCCTGGAAACTGAGCTTGGCGAATCACTGTTCCACCGCAATACCCGCCAGGTGAGCATCACTGCTTTCGGTCAGGATTACGCCAAAGATGCCAGGTCAGCTCTGGATCATTTCGATACGCTATTCCGTTCGCACAGGACGGAGCCTGAGCTGTCAGGCAGGGTGGGGATTACGGCTCCACATGCTATTGGCAGGCGCTTCCTAATACCGTTTCTTCAGCCCCTGGCCGCTGCACATCCTGACCTGCAATTCGATCTCCGCTTGGAAGATCAGATGACTGATGCTGTTGAGGCGCATATCGATATTGGTATCAGGGTGGGGGTTATTCGCGACCGGCGCTACGTTGCACGTGCCTTAGCTCCCGTGCCGTTTTACGTTGTCGCGTGCCCGTCTCTCATAGGCCAAAAGACACCACCTAAATCTTTGGATGCCTTAGCTAAGCTGCCACTTTCAGTCCTGATCGACCGGAAAAATGGCCGCCCTTGGCCTTGGCTATTTGCCGACGGGCAAACGTTCACGCCCAGGCAGCCAGCTCTTATCTGTGATGATCCAGATACGGAATTGGAAGCCACCCTGGCAGGCATGTGTTTTGGCCAAATTCCTGCCTATCTGGCTGAGCCTCATCTGCGGACAGGAAAGCTGGTTGCTGTTTTGGCTGATCTCGCTCCAGCGCCATGGGATCTGTTCATATACCGCCCGCAGCAGGGTCCTGTATCGAAGCGGGTGCGATTGGTGTACGACCACCTTAAGCAGGCTTTCTCAAACCCCAAGCTATTTCCCCAGGGCCTGGCGACATAGCTTGAATACCTGCCAGCAATCGTCCGCTTTTGGCCGTTATGAACAGCTATCCATAACGGCCAGGACTTGACGCTCGAATCAGGCTCTAACTCACGGGCGAGACGCCAAAAGGCTGGGAGCCCATCCGGAACACCCGCCCCCTTGGCTGATCGGTAAGCAATGCTCAGTAGCCACTTTGCACCCGCTGATAGTCGCCACTACACCGCCCTCAGACTCCGATACAGCGTTGCCCCGCGACACGGATTCGCACCCAACTTGGATTGCGTTGCAAGCAGAAGCGTAAATTCAAGGCGACGACGAATTCGAACCATGCGCTGCCACTGGCGCCCAATCTTCTGGAACGGCGATTCACTGTGGTGGCACCGAATCGCGCCTGGGTAACGGATACGCTTTTCCCCGCATCAGCCATTTTCGATTACTTGGCTACAAAGGACGCAACCGGGATTGTAATGGGCAGAGCCGGCAACGAAATCCAGTGGGAGAACAGCAGCGGTGAGCTATCCCGGACTGTCCTGAAGTCGCTTAGCAAGCGACTGCCGGAGTATCGAAGGGAATACAAAAAGGGCGCATAGCCCGGCTTTCACCCCGGCTTTCCGACCTTTCCAAATCCGGGATTCTGAGCAATCAAAGTGCATGCGCCCTATAGACAGGAGTGCATGCAATGCAGCAAGCAATTCAAACCGCGGCCCTTGCGCAACGCATCGGCTACAAGTCCGCCAGCATCCGCACCCACGTTTGGCGGCATGGGCATTTCATGGGCATCAAGCCCACCAAGGGTAAGCGTCCGAAGATCGCCGTCTTGCAAGTGATTCAGCAGTCCGGGTTGATCTCGTCGGTGAACTCGCCCTCATCCCATGCACGGGCGATGGCGGCATCGAGGCGAGTCAGCAGCTGGTAGAGGGACTCACCGTCGCGGCGCTGTAGCATCGCCAGGCAGTTACTCTCGTCACTCGCGACGGCGGCACACTCTACCGACCCGACGGCGCCGAGCGCGATCTGGCCACCATTCGAGATCAGCCAGTCCACGTTCTTGAGCGCTGCGAGCGGGTCGGCGGCGGGATGCTTCATCAAGCGGCCTTCTGCTCTGGAGCCAGCACCTTCAGCTCGACCTTCCACGGCAACAGCTCATCGACACGATTGACCGGATGCTCGGCGATGCGCCCGATCACATGACGCAGGTAGGCCTCGGGGTCGAGACCGTTGAGCTTGGCCGTGCCGATCAGGCTGTAGATTGCCGCCGCGCGCTCGCCCCGGCGTCAGAGCCCGCGAAGAGGTAATTCTTCCTCCCCAGGGCGACCGTACGCAGCGCCCGTTCGGCAGCGTTGTTGTCGATCTCGATGCGCCCGTCGTTGCTGTAGCGCACGAGCGCGTCCCAGCGGGCGAGCGCATAGCGGATCGCCTCGGCCAGTGCCGATTTCTGCGAGAGTTGCTTGAGGGTGACGTCGAGCCAGGCGCGTAACGCAACCAAGACGGGGCCGGCGCGCGCTTGCCGCTCGGCCCGGCGCAGCTCGGGCGGTTTGCCGCGAACAGACTCTTCCACCGCGTACAGCATGCCGATCTGCTTGAGCGCCTCGGCCGCCAGGGGCGAGGCCTGCGCCTTGTGCAGGTCGTAGAACTTGCGCCGCACATGCGCCCAGCAGGCAGCTTCCTGGATGGTGCCGCCCAGATAGAGCGGCGCGAATCCGGCAAAGGCATCGGCCTGCAGCACGCCCTTGAAGGGCGCGAGGTGGCGTTGCGGGTGCTCGCCCCGGCGATTGGGCGAGTAGGCGAACCACACGGCCGGCGGCGTCGCGTCGCCTGCGGGGCGGTCGTCACGCACGTAGGTCCACAGCCGACCGGTCCGCGTCTGGCCCTCGCCCGGCGAGAGCACCGGCACGGGCGTGTCGTCAGCGTGCAGCTTGGTGGCCGAGAGCACATGCTTGCGCAGCGCCTCGACCAACGGGCGCAGCAGCGCATTGCATTGCCCCACCCAGTCAGCGAGCGTCGAGCGCTCGAGCTCGACGCCCTCGCGGGCATAGATGGTGCTCTGGCGGTACAGCGGCAGGTGATCGCAATACTTTGCGACCAGCACATGGGCCAAGAGCCCGGCGCCGGCCAGCCCCCGGGCGATCGGCCGTGCGGGCGCGTTCGCCTGCACGATCGTGTCGCAGCGGCTGCAGGCGAACTTCGGGCGCACATGACGGATCACCCGGAAGCTCGCCGGCACGTACTCGAGCATCTCGCTCACGGTCTCGCCCAGCTTCTTGAGCGAGGCGCCACAGGCTGGGCAGTCGCACGCCGACGGCAGGTGCTCCTGTGTCTCGCGTGGCAGATGATCGGGGAGCGGTTTGCGGGGCGGGGGCGCCTCGCGCGTATCGGCTGGCGCGGCCGCTTCGGCCGGGGTCTCCGCACGCAGGGTCTCAAGGTCCTCGAGCGAGAGCTCGAGCTGGCCGAGCAGCTCGTTCATCTGTTCGGAGCTGCGACCGAACTGCATGCGGCGCAGCTTGGCGATCACCAGCTTCAGGTGCTCGATCTCAGCGGCCTGTTCGCTCACCTTCGCCCGTAGGGCGATGACTTCATCGGGGGCGGAAACAGGAGTGTTCAGCATGGCGACATGATACTGGAGCATGCGGCCAAATGCTGCTAAAAGGCGCCTATCCGCCGCTATGCAGCCCGGTTCGGTGCCGTTCTGACCGGACGTCGCCAGTCGATGCCTTCGAGCAGCATCGACAACTGCGCCGGCGTCAACGCCACGCTCCCGTGCGCGACCTGGGGCCAGACGAACTTGCCGTGTTCGAGCCGCTTGGCAAACAGGCACAACCCGTCGCCATCCCACCGCAGCACCTCGATCTGGTCTCCGCGCCGGCCCCGGAACACGAAGATATGACCGCTGAAGGGGTCGGTCTGGAGTTGCGTCTGAACGAGCGCGGCGAGCCCATCGAAGCCGCGCCGCATGTCGGTGATGCCGGCCGCGATCCAGATCCGCGTGCCAGCGGGCGGGACGATCATCGCAGCAGCACCGCAAGAACCTGCGCAAGCATCTGGGCGTCGGGACGTCCTTCGACAGTCAGCCGTGCGCCCTTGCGCTCGATCGTCAGCCGACCGAACGCGGCCGCTGGGGTATCGAGCATCTCGGGCGGGTCCTCATCGCTGGTGTCGGCGAGGATGATCGGCACAAACGCAGCTCCCCCCAGGCGACCTTCCTGGTAGGCCTTGCGCCACGCGAAGATCTGGTTGGCGTTGATGTCGTGCTGGCGCGCGAGACGCGACACGGAGGCGCCCGGTTGCAGCGACTGTTCGACGACGGTGCGCTTGAAATCGATCGAATGGCGGCGGTATGGCCCGCGCGGGCCGCGATGCGGGCGTTGGTCCAAATTTATGTCCATGAATGCAAATGTGGGCACAAATTTGGGTGCCCCCTCCGAGGGGCGATCGTCAGCTACAGCTACGCTGGACGGAAGACGGCATTGGCCGGACGCTTACCTTTGACGGGCTACGTGCGCAGAAAGTCATTCCTAAAATGGACCTAGAAGCCAGTGGGTGGACCTAAATTTTACCGATACGACAAAGCATTCACATCAAACATCAGGGGAAGTTGGGAAAACTTACTTCCAGCCATTGGACATAAAGCCTGTGCATAAAAAGCGAATGGACGATAAGTATTCAAAAAAAAATTTGGCCCAGAATTTTGTGAAAAAGTGGATCTTTTTGTCGGGTGCGGGTGTCGTCTCAGCGCCGTGCGCGAGAGGGAGTAGGCCACGTTAAGCTCTGCTCGCGCGTGTTGGAACTTTTCCCGTTGTGCGCCGTTGGTGCAGGTTGAAGTCATCAGGCCGGGTGTCCGCTTGCTTTTGAGCCTCGGTTTGTTCATTCAGGAGCTTCTTCATGGTCTCGACCAGCAGCGCTTCAGCCGTGCGCGATGCGCGCTTAGCGTCTTTCTCCCCGAGAAGTGGCTTCTTGACGATTTGAGACCATTCGAATAGCGCCTCCTGCCGTGTGTGAGGATCGTCATACGCGAGGATCGTGCTCAGATCTGCCCGGGTGTGCCCTAAGAAGATCCACCACTTGTGACAAAAATTGGGCAATTCAAAACTTAGTTCTGGGAAGTAGAACTTTGAGAGCATGACAATGTGGTCCATCGGATCCTGCTCCAAGCGCGCTGGGCTTTCACCTCTCTTCATGATGTCGATATGTTCGCTGTAAACGCGTTGCGCCTCTAAAAACAGGACCATCAACTCTTCCAGTTTCTTAATTCGCAAGCTGTGAAGCTCCCCGCGCTTGCTAATTTGCGAACGGATCGTCTCGGTCGTATCCGTAGTTTCGCGCAGCTGCCTCTTGATGTCGTCCAGATCGTCCGACATCGCTGCGTTCGTTGCTCGGGTCTTGAGATAGGCACCAAAGAAAGAACCGGCAGCGGCGACAACTAGCAGGACCGTCATCGACACCAGTTGCTGCTGCCAGCTTCCCAGTCCGGCCAGGGCATTCGCCAGTTCCTGAATAGCCGCTACGACGCTCTCGTCCATGTGACCTCCCGTTGGATGGAAAGAGTCTAGTTGAGACTAGCGTGTCGAGGGGCTCCGGTGTGAGTCCATACATTGCGCCTATCGGTTCGAGCGTTATGCCGACCCGTTGACCCACCCATTAGTCGTTCATCGTCGCGAGCCCCCCAGTCGGCCATTGAGATCCTGTACACGGAACGACGGTCGCCGGCACATCGCGACTTCACTCCTTCAAATGATCCACGGGCACTTTCAAGGCGCAACCCTGTTCAGCGCTTGACGACCTTCAACATCGGCATTTAAAATGAAATTCAAATGATTAAAACGAAATTAGAGAAACGGAAATAGGAGGCTGGGCATGGCCAAACGTGTAAGGCTTGGTGCGGGCTCGGGATTTTGGGGTGACGCTCAAGATCCGGCACAAGAGCTGTTGGAGCGAGGCAATCTGGATTACCTGTGCTTCGACTACTTGGCCGAATTGACGATGGCGCTACTGCAGCGGCAGAAGCTGAAACGGCCGGATGCGGGCTACGTGCCGGATGCGGTTCAGACCATGATTAATCTTTTGCCCCGCGCTACCGCAGTAGGAACGAAATTGATTTCCAACGGTGGCGGGGTGAATCCTAGAGCTGCGGCACAGCGCATCGCCGAAGGCGCGCGCCAAGCGGGACTTGCTGGCACGCGCATCGCGCTGATTGAAGGCGACGACATGCTGGACAAGCTCGACGACCTGATGGGGCAGGGGGTGCCACTCCGCAATATGGATACCGGCGACGAAAACTTCGCGGCCATCCGCAACCGCGTCGTTTGCGCCAATGTCTATACCGACAGTTCGGGCATCACCGCGGGTCTGGAAGGCGACGCGGATGTGGTGATCGCCGGACGTGTGTCGGACAACGCGCTTTACGTCGGCCCGCTCGCCCACGAGTTTGGTTGGCGCCGCGACACCGCACACATCGACCGTTACGCTGCTGCGGTGACACTGGGCCACATCGTCGAATGCGCGGCAGGCTGCTCGGGCGGGATGTCTTCCCGGTTCGCGGAGATGCCGCACATGGGGCGAGCAGGATTTCCCATTCTTGAAGTGGGCGCGGATGCCGAGGCCATCGTCACCAAGCTGTCGGGCACTGGCGGCCGTGTAGATGAATGGACGATCAAGGAGCATCTGGTCTACGAGGTGGGCGATCCGCGCCGCTATCTTATGCCCGACGCCGTGGCAGACTTCACTTCCCTGAAACTGATCGATGAGGGAGAGGACCGCGTACGCGTCAGTGGCGTGCGCGGTGAGGCAGCGCCCGACCTGTGGAAGCTGGTGGTCGGTTACCAAGACGGCTGGATCGGCGAGACCATGGCGTTTTTCCCATGGCCATACGCCTATGACCGCGCCGTAAAGGCGCGCGAAACCATGCTCGAACGTTTCGAGCGCATGGGACTGGCCGCCGAGCAGATTCACTTCGATTTTGTTGGACTCAACACCTTGCACGGTCCCGCCGCCACCTTCCCGGGGCGCGAACAGGCCAACGAGCTGCCCGAAGTCGGGCTGCGTTGCGCGGTGCGTACACGCACGGCCGAAGAGGCCGACAAGGTGCGCCGCGCGGGCACGAACCTCTGGATTATGGGCCCGGGCGGCACGTCCTTCGGCACCCCAATGAAGCCGCGCCCCGTCATCTCCCTGTGGCCGACCCTGATCCCGCGGGCCGCCGTCGAACAGAAAACCGAAATCCTGAAGGCCTAAGGAGGGCTCTGATGACGCTTCAAGTGAAAGACATCGCCTATGTGCGCTCCGGTGACAAGGGGGACGTGTGCAGCGTGGGACTGGTGGCTCGAGGACAGCATGAGTACGCGCAACTGCTCGCGAGCGTAAAGCCCGCCGACGTCAAGGCGCTTTACGGCGATTGGGTCCAGGGCGAGGTGGAGTGCCACCCCATGGACAACATCGGTGCCATGATGGTGATCATGCGTCATGCGCTGGGAGGCGGGGCAACGCGCACCTTGCGGTTGGATCAGACGGGAAAATCGCTGGGGCATGCGCTTTTGCGCCTGCCCGTGCGTGATCCGAGCTGAATCCCTGTAATCCCACCGACGGTATTCAACAAATGGCTATTCTTTCTTCCCGCCCCGGGCCGGGCAGCCCGGACTTCGCCGCGAATTCGGCGGCGTATGAAGCATTGCGCGCGCCGCTGCTCGCTGCAAGAGAACGGGCGATTGCTGGCGGCGGCGAACGCGCGCGCCAAGCGCATCTGGCGCGCGGAAAGCTGTTACCGCGCGAGCGTATCAATACGCTGCTGGATGCCGGCACGCCGTTCCTGGAGGTCGGCCAGTTAGCTGCCGATGGCGCGTACGATGGCCAGTCGCCGGGAGCCGGGATCATTACTGGTGTCGGCATTGTGTCCGGCCGGGCCTGCATGATCATGGCCAACGATGCGACGGCCAAGGGTGGAACGTATTACCCGCTGACCATCAAGAAGCAGGTGCGCGCCCAGGCCATTGCACGTGAGAACGGCTTGCCCTGCGTCTATCTGGTGGATTCGGGAGGTGCCTTTCTGCCTTTGCAGGGCGACATATTTCCGGACGAGCAGCACTTCGGCAAGATCTTTCGCAATATCGCCGAGATGTCGGCCCTTGGGCTTAAACAAGTTGCGGCGGTGCTGGGCGCTTGCACTGCCGGGGGCGCCTATATCCCAGCGATGTGTGACGAAACCGTGATCGTCGACAAGGCGGGCATGATCTACCTGGGTGGACCGCAGCTGGTGCAGGCCGCTACCGGCGAATTGGTTGACGCCCAGGAGCTTGGGGGTGCGGACACGCACACCCGCCTGTCCGGCGTGGCCGACCATTTCGCGAACGATGAGTTGCACGCACTCGAACTGGTGCGCGCCATTCTTGGACGCTGCGAGGCCCCGGCACTGGCGCCGCCGCCCCGTCCGTGCCGGCCTCCCCGCTACGAAGCGGCGGAATTGCCCGGACTCATTCCCGCCAATCCCAAGCAGGCAATGCCTATGCTGGACGTGTTGGCGCGCCTGCTGGACGGCAGCGAACTGGTGCAGTACCGCGAACGCTATGGCACCAGCCTTATTTGCGGCACCGGCGCCATTGGCGGTTATCCGGTGGGCGTGCTCGCCAACGACGGCGTTCTTCTTGGCCAGAGTGCCCAGAAAGCAGCCAACTTCATCGAACTGTGCTGCCAGGAAAACATCCCGCTCGTATTTCTGCACAACATCAGTGGCTTCATGGTGGGAGTGCAGTACGAGCAGGGCGGTATAGCGAAGGACGGGGCGAAGATGGTCAACGCGGTTTCCACGGCCCGGGTGCCCAAGTTCAGCGTCATTGTCGGCGGCAGTTACGGAGCGGGCGCGTATGCCATGTGCGGACGAGCATTCGGACCCCGGTTCATGGCCATGTGGCCCAATGCCAGGACCTCTGTGATGGGCGGGGAACAAGCCGCCACGGTGCTGGCGCTGGTGCGCGGCGAGCAACTGGCCCGTCAGGGCAAGGAATTCAGCGCCGAAGAGGCAGAGGCCTACAAGGCGCCTATCCGCGATACCTATGGTGCCGAAAGCACCGCCCTGAACGCAGCATCCCGCTTGTGGGTAGATAGCGTGATTGAACCCGCCGACACCCGCGACTGGCTGAGGCTTGGCTTGGCGCTCGCAGCCGCCGGACCGAAGGAACCCACGCGCTTCGGCGTGTTCAGGATGTAGCCCATGTTCAAGAGAATCCTTATTGCGAACCGGGGGGAGATCGCTCGCCGCATCGCGCGCACCTGCCAACGGCTGGGCATCGAATACGTTGCGGTGCATTCCCTAGCTGACGTTGGCGCTGCGCATCTGCGCGGCGCCATTCGGACCGTTTGCCTGGGCGCGGGGTCTGCAGCGGACAGTTATTTAAATGCCGGGAAGCTGCTCCAGGCTGCGCGCGAAACAGATTGCGAGGCAGTGCATCCCGGCTACGGTTTCCTGTCCGAGAACAGCGAGTTCGCGGCGAACGTGGAGGCCGCGGGCATGGCGTTCATCGGACCGTCGCCCGCCACTATTGCGGCGTTGGGAGACAAGGCGCGGGCAAAGGCGCTCATGCGCGCGGCTGGAGTGCCGGTCGTGCCCGGCACCGACGAGGCCAGCGACAATCCCGCCACCATAGAGGCGTTGGCGCGCGCCATTGAACTGCCTATTTTGCTCAAACCCTCCGCCGGCGGCGGGGGCAAGGGCATGCAGATAATTACCCAATACGACGACCTGCCTGGGCTCATTGAGTCGGCCATCCGTGTCGCCCGCAGCAATTTCGGCGACGGCCGGATGATCGTGGAGCGGTACATCGAGGAGCCGCGCCACATTGAAGTACAGGTGTTCGGCGATGGCTGCGGGAATGTAGTGCACCTGTTCGAGCGGGAATGCTCGTTGCAGCGCCGACACCAGAAGGTCATGGAGGAGGCGCCTGCGCCGCACCTGCCGGAGCGCGCGCGTCAACGACTGCTGGAGGCGGCGGTGCAGGGCGCGCGCAGCCTGGACTATCGCAACGCCGGCACCTTCGAGTTCATCATGGACCGGGACTTCAACTGCTACTTCCTGGAGGTGAATACCCGCCTGCAGGTAGAGCATCCTGTCACAGAGGCGGTAACCGGGCTGGATCTCGTTGAATGGCAGTAGCGCGTGGCGGCGGGCCAGTCCCTGCCGCTGGCGCAGTCCGACATCGCCTGCCACGGCCACGCTATCGAAGCGAGAGTCTACGCGGAAGACC
>NZ_JAGXJZ010000470.1:0-285 GCF_019091095.1 Achromobacter sp. GbtcB20
TGCTTCGGCGTGCTTAAAACTCGGACACCGTATCGGCCCGACTACGCCTGAGCGCTTGACGGTCAAGACGGTATCTAATCACCAGCCCCCCACCAGCGCGCAAGCGCACACCGCCACGACGCCCCACCGCCCCGATGCCGATTGCCGCCGCCCGGGCGGCAGCAATTCGGCGGCCCCGCAGATCTCCTGCCCTGCATACAGGTCTTACAGCGCCCCAAACCAAAGACCCTGGCAGCACGGCGTCGCGGTCACCGTGGGTGCGAGCGCCGTCGATGCGCCCGAGGG
>NZ_JAGXJZ010000471.1:0-285 GCF_019091095.1 Achromobacter sp. GbtcB20
ATAGGACTGGTGATCGGAGTCCAGGCACTGTTGTGGATGATCAGCGGGCTCTACATGGTCGTGGTGCCGCTCGAGGTCATCCATGGCGATCACCTTGCCCATGTCCCAAGCGAGCATCTCGTGGCCTCCGCCGCGAGGATCCCGCAGGCGAAACTCCACGATATCTATCCCGGCATTACCTCGATTCGCCTGAAGGTGTTGCTGGAGAAGGAAGTGTACGAAATCAGGCAGGACAAGAAGATCAGCCTGGTCGTCGCCGTCACCGGCAAGACCATCAGCCCGATC
>NZ_JAGXJZ010000472.1:0-285 GCF_019091095.1 Achromobacter sp. GbtcB20
ATCATGGACGGCATCAAGCCGGCGGTGGTGGCGATCGTGCTGGCCGCCGCCTGGCGCCTCGGCAGCCGCACCCTGCGCAACCGGATCCTGGCCGCCCTCGCCACGCTGGCCTTCGTCGCCATCGCCTTCCTGCGCCTGCCCTTTCCGCTGATCGTGCTCGGCGCGGCCCTGGCCGGCGCGGTGGGCGTGCGCCTGCGTCCGGCGGCCTTCCTGGCGCCAGGGCCGGCGAGCGCCCATGACGGCGCGACGCGCACCGGCGCCCCGCCGGCCCTGATCGACGACGAT
>NZ_JAGXJZ010000473.1:0-285 GCF_019091095.1 Achromobacter sp. GbtcB20
GGGCGCAACAGTTCCTTTGCCACGTTCCGCAAACAAGTGCAGGCATTGTCGGCGTGACGCATGACGTTGGGTTTCAACGCCAACGGAAAGGCGCACACCTATGAAGGCAAGCCCATCAAACGGTTTGAAGCCTGGTTGAACAACACTGATGAGCAGCGGTCGTTTTGGCCGGCTTCAATCGCTTTTTCAGACGAGTATTTTTCGACCTTGATAGATCATGCCGTGCCGCTCGATATGCGCGCCTTGATGACCTTGAAAGGCTCTGCCCTGGCGATGGACGTATAT
>NZ_JAGXJZ010000474.1:0-285 GCF_019091095.1 Achromobacter sp. GbtcB20
GCCAACCTGCGTTCCGGCGCCGTTACGAATTGGCAGCGCCTTCCTGCATCGCCGGCTCCCAACTATACGGTTTATCCCTTCCCGAACAACTCGCCGGACGGGACGCAATATTTGGCTACCAATTGCGGCACGTGGACGAGTGCTTGTCCTGCTGGATCAAGTTTTTTCCAGGATGTGAGCGTACCCGCCTATAGTGGACGCACTTTTACATTCGGTGGCCAATTCGCAACCGATGCCGGCCATAGCGGTAGTGCCAGCCTGGCGCTTTGGCAGATGGATGCCTAC
>NZ_JAGXJZ010000475.1:0-283 GCF_019091095.1 Achromobacter sp. GbtcB20
ATGCTGTCGGTGGCCCAGGCGTCGACCTGCGGCACCAGGTTCCACAGGCCGTTGTACTGCAGCGGCAGGCCGTCGTAGTAGTTGCGGTAGCTTTCGAAGCCGCGGATCGTGTACTGGTCGAAGATGCTCACCGTCGCGCGGCTCTCGGCCGTCACGCCGGGCACGTAGCGCAGCGCCTCGTTGACGCTGTCGGCCTGGCGCGCGGCCAGCAGCTCGGCGTCGTAGACCTCGTAGCTCATCGGCGCATCCATCGGCTTCAGGTCGGACTTGGTGCCGGTGGTGC
>NZ_JAGXJZ010000476.1:0-283 GCF_019091095.1 Achromobacter sp. GbtcB20
TGTTGTCGTTCACTTCGCTGCTTCCTTCAGGGTGATGGGTTGGGGTGGGGTGGCTTCACGCAGCTCCAGGTTGCCCTGGCGGGGGTGATTGCGCGACAGGTCATGGTCTTCGGTCAGCCAGAAGAAGTCCTCGCCGCGCTCGGGGTTCGGCAACTTAAGGGTGACGCTCTCGCCGATCACGATCTTGTCGACATCGGCGCCGCGGCCGGCGGGCTTCACCTTCAGCTTCAGGATCAGCTCGCCGCCCTTGCCGGTTTCTTTCACTTTTTCGAGGAGGGTGGCC
>NZ_JAGXJZ010000477.1:0-283 GCF_019091095.1 Achromobacter sp. GbtcB20
ATCGATTGCAGGGGCATCGGAGATCGGTCGGCGTTGGCGTTGGTCGTGCGAATGGCACATGCCATCGGCGCGAGCAGTCTAGCACCAATGGCAACCCGGCAGGAGGGGTAGGGTGGGCACATCGTGCCCATGCGGTGATCGATCACGGCCCCGTTTCGCGCGGGCTGATCTTGCTGCGAACTATCACCGCGTGGGCACGGGTGCCCACCCTACGATTAACCCATTTCCTGCACCAGCTGCGGGATCACTTCGAACAGGTCGCCCACCAGGCCGTAGTCGGCCA
>NZ_JAGXJZ010000478.1:0-283 GCF_019091095.1 Achromobacter sp. GbtcB20
TAACGCCTGCGATGTCGAGGTCGACAGCCCCGGCCGAATCCTGATTTCCCCCGAACTGCGCTCCGCCGTCGGGCTGCAAAAGGAAGTGATGATGCTCGGCAGGGGCACCCACTTCGAAATCTGGGACGCCGCCAAACTGGCCCAGGACGAGGCCGAGGCGGTCGCCGGCGGCATGCCGGATGTCCTTTCCAACTTCTCTTTCTGAGGCACCGATGACCTCACCCGACACGGTGCCACATCTGCAGCATCGCACGGTGCTGCTTGACGAAGCGGTAGATGCGCT
>NZ_JAGXJZ010000479.1:0-282 GCF_019091095.1 Achromobacter sp. GbtcB20
GACAACCGGCGCGACAGCGCGCTGATGACCGTGATCGGCCTGGTCCTGGCCGCCGGCAGCGCCGCCGCGGCCCTTGTCGCTTGATGCTTGATCAAGAAATGGAACTCACCAAGACTTTCGTGAAGGCGAAGCGTCCCTGCGCGGACGGCTTCCGCTGGTTCCTGCGCCACCACCAGGACGGCGCCGGCTACCAGCAACTGCTCGACGCGCTGGTGGCCGACGGCAGGGTCGGCGACGCCTGCTGGCTGCTGGCCCAGTTCGGGCCGACCGGCGCCGTGCTGG
>NZ_JAGXJZ010000048.1:0-5009 GCF_019091095.1 Achromobacter sp. GbtcB20
AGTTGCTCCAACAGATTCTCGACCTGGGGCGGGTGTTCTATTTTAGGTGCGCCTGTGACACTCGATGAAAGAAGCACTAGGGCACGAACGTATGATGGATATTGAAGCGCTGCGTCAAGGGCGATTCCTCCGCCTTGAGAGCTGCCGACCAGAATCGCTGGGGACCCGTTCGTCACCGTATACAGAACAGACATCAAATCCTCGACGGCGGAGTGATCCTCCGCATCTGCGACTGTTCCACCGAATCCTCGTCGATCGTAAGAAACCGCCTGGTGCCGATTGCCAAACTCCTGCATCTGGTGGATCCACATTCGCCGATCCGCGACCCGCGCGTGCAAAAAGACAATGGGATCTCCCTCTCCCGTGACTTCAACCGCCAGCTTGGCACGACCAGACTTGGTTAGAACTTCCATCTTCATGAACCGTCTCCCCTTGGCAGAATGCGAACAATAACAGGGGAGCCACTGCCGACCGCTTGTACTGCGCGGTCTGAGTAAAGGGGCCAGAGGACCGCAATGGGTCGCAATCGGCCGGTCATACCTCAGCGGTCGATTTCGCGAGAGTTCTCGCGCTGCCGGGCGAGCTCGTGCTTTGGTCCGTCGACTGCCTTCTCTACTAGGCCAACTCTTCCGTGGGGATATCGGATTTCCACCGCCTGGCCGGGCACCGCAAGCTGCGCGTTCACAAGAGCAGTTCGACTGTGAAGGACCATTTCTCCGCCACGATCCGTCACTTCTTGGAGGATGTATCGTTCAGTGGATCCCACGACCATGCCATCGTATGTCTGGCCCTGAACCGCAAGGACGGGCTGGGCGTCGTTTCCGAGCACGGCTCTGGCTAGATCCAGCGCAAACTCGCGGTCAAGATCACGCAAGCCCGAAAGGATTAGAGACGCCATGCGACTCGAATCACCCTCGTAAGCTTCGATTGAGGCGCGGGTCATCGCCGCCCGGTCGATCGCTTGCCAGTAGATGCCATATCCAGCGTCACGTGCCAGCTGACCGATGAACTCACGAATACTCCTTCCATTCCCTTCTCTGAACGGATGCAGCACGTTCAACTCGCCGAGGTAATGGCCGGCCCTGCTGCTGAATCGCTCGGGTGAAAGTCCCTGCAGGCGCTGGTCACGCGCGAGCGGGCGTGTGATCTGAGGTGCATAGCCTGCGATCTGCTGGTGGCTCGCAAAGCGTGTGGTGCCCTTCGAAATATCAGCAGTCCTCAGCTGGCCCGCCCAGTCATACACGTCTCCGAAGAGCCGCCTGTGGATCTGTTGAAGGTGCGCCAGATCAAAATCGCCAGGAACAGGGTTGATCGCGAGCTCATAAGAGCGCACGGCCGCAAATGTCGCCTCCACCCTATCGAGTTCAGCCTGGTCGCTGATCCCGAGCCGGTTGCGAAGGACACCGATAGTAGGATCGACATATGGATCCTTGGCGTCGCTGGGATATTTGGCCATGGGCGAAGAAAAATGGCCACCTAGAAGGCGGCCATTGCTATTCGTCACTCGCTGGGGTGCGAAAATCGCCCGCAGCGATGCGGGAGCGCAGTGTTTGGATCACGTCCGAAATGCTCAAGGTGCCCTCAGCAACGCGTTCCAGCTCCGCGATTGTCTTCGGGTCGGGCTCCAGGCCTTCCAGACGCTGACTGGCGACCGCGTTCAGGACGGCGCGGCGACGTTCGTTCAGATCAAAGGCAGTCGGCATTGGCGTATCTCCAAGCGTTTCATTTTACCGCAGGGCAAATTCCAACAGGGACCGCTTGTTCAGGCTCGTCTTTGGGTCTCAAACCCGAAAGTCCACCCGGTTGCGGCCTGCCTTCTCGGCCAACGTCAGCCAACGTGGGGCACGGCCGCGGCCGCTCCAGGTTTCACCCGATTCGGGATTGCGGTACTTCGGCGCCACGACGCTTCGAGAATCTGACCGACGCTGGACGTCGCGGCGCTTAGCGCGCGCGGGCCTATTTTTCGCATAGGCGGCTTGGATTTCTTCCGGCGAGATCTGGAACTCGTGCATTTGGCGCAGGATTTTCTGTAGCGCCGACGCCTTGTGATTTATGCGAAGCGTGTCAGCCCGGCGCTGCAAGGTCTGAATCTGAGCATTGATTTTGGCCAGAGACTTTTCCATCGGTGGATCCTCTTTCGGTGTTTAGCGGCTAAACAATCTGTCAGGCGTCGCACAGTGCCGGGCGCCAAAGCGCCACGAGTGCCTTGAACTGTCCATGAATCTCGGTCCCGAGGGTATCGGGATATGCGCGTGTTTGGCGAATCAGACCAATCACGACGAGCATGTCTTCGGCAATCTCCGCGTCGACGCTCCAGAAATCGGTCAGGTCGAAGCCGCCGCAGCTGGTCGCGTTCCACCACGACAGGAGAAAGTCCGCCACACTTTTGCTTTGGCCAGTATCGCACTGTGCGATGTTGATAAGGCGTGCCAGGGCATCGGTCCCCTTCTTTCGAAGCACCGGGTTTTCGGTTTCCCGTCGATGCTGCTCGAGGCGATCCATGCCTCCTTGACCTTCCGGGCCGACCGTAGGCGGTAGTTCGCCTCTTTCGGGCGGGGTGCTCGGCTCTTTTGCAAGAAATACGTGGGTCGAACATTGCGCCACTACGGCACGGGCAGTCTCACGCGATGACTGTAGCGTCTCATCCGGCAGTGCATCTGGCGACGTTCGCTTCGCACCTCCGGCTTTCCGAATCGCCTTCACCGCCGACCGCGTAGGCTTGGCCTCGGTCGCGGTCAACAGATCTGCGACGGCCTCCGGGTGCTCACGGTGCGCGACGGCCAGTTCATTGGCGAGCGTCACATCGGTCACCTTCCCCGCCGCAACTGCTTCGGCGACGGGTTCGGGTAACGTGAGTAGACCCGCATGATGGCTCACCCAGGCCTTGGATTTCCCGAGTTCACGCGCCAAGTCGGCCTGGGTCCAGCCGGCCGACAGCTTCCCGCCGATAAAGTCCGCGATTTCACGGAACGTCAGATTCTCGCGCTGCACGTTCTCGACAACTTGGTCCACGTCATCAAAATCAGGATCCTCAAACCCCGGTACAGACGTGAATTCAGCGACCTTCGCGGCGCGAAAGCGGCGATGCCCATGATTGATGATGAAATCTCCTGGAATGGTCGGGTGCGGGCGCAGCGACAAAGGCGACTTGATGCCGCGCTTGCCCTGGCGCTCGCGACGTTTGAACGATTCCGCAAGTTCGCGGATGCTCTCCTCGCTGTAGCCCGGATTGTCTTCGCCTCGCGAGTTCCGCTCATCCTCATGAATGCGACTGATGTCGTACATCCCGGGCTCTCTCGCCTGGGGCTGTGCTCCGTCCAGCATCGCGGCCAGATCGCCCAGGCCGGCCAAGTCCAGGCCGCCGGCATCACCGTGTTTAGCGGCTAAACTCATTTCGCCACTCCCATCGTTTGCAGGACGTGATTGCCGAGGGCGCGCATCTCCGCGCCTGCTGCCCGTGCCGTTGTCTTCCTGCTCTTCCAGACGGGTTCACCCGCCGCCAATGCCTCTGCGACGCTAGTGCGCAGGCCCACCACAACTGGGGCCAGAAGTTTGCCGTGCGCAGCTTGTACCTCGGCAAGATGTTTGACCTGACGCGGGTTACGGCGGTCAACCCGGTTCGGCACAATACCCAGGAAGTGCAGCTTCGGGTTGTGCTGCTTGGCCCCGACGATCACTCGCATCATGTCTTTGATGCCCTCGATGCTGTAGTCCTCCATCTCGACCGGACTGATCACCGCATCCGCCATGCGCAGTGCAGTAATGGTGGCGATGCCGATGCTGGCGGGCGTGTCGATCACGCAGAGATCGAAGCCTCGCTTTTCAAACTCGCGCAGATTTACCGGGAAATTCCGAAGCGCACGTTCGGCCGGCATGTAGATGACGTTGGCCAAAAGCCGATCTGCGTGCAGCAGTGAAATGGGGCCGGTGGCTTCAGGTATGACTGGCACCTCGTCGAGAAACAGGGCGCTTGCCGGCACTTCCAGGCGGTGCTTCCGCATGGTCTTGGAGAGGTTTCCGGTATCCAGATCCACGACGAGCGTCTTGAACCCTTGTTCGGCGGCGTGAAATGCGATGTGGACGGCGTCAGCGGTCTTGCCGACGCCACCCTTATTTTGCGCAACGACTGCGGTTTTCATACTCATGAATGTTCCCTCGTAGAAAGGATACGGGTGTCGTTCAGCGGCTAAACGCTGTGAATCACTGTGATGTATTGGATTGAGGCTGCGCGGGCTCGGGCAAATCTGGCCAAGCGAGCCAGTAATCGTGCGGACGGAGCGTTTGTCGCGATACTCCCGTTATCCGCTCGATCGCCACCCCCTTCCGAGGGCCCACCAGCTTGTAACCGTAGGCAATCTGTCGAAGGTATTCCCAGCTCGTGCGCTGGGCTGTACATCTCGCCCTGGCTTCGTCTAATGGGGTTTTTCGGAGCCACTCAATCAAGGGCTCTATGCGGGGGTAACGTTTGGAGGCGCTCATATGTACTAAATAGTACATTTAAACAGTACAGTTGTGTTGTACTTTTTGGTAAAGCGGGGCTTGCTAATGCAGAATCCGCGCCATGGACGCCGCTGCGCAGGAAATGCAGGTCCGCAGAGACCGCTTACGTGCGTGGATTTCCGCGCACTATCCCAACACGCGCGCGTTCTGTTTGGAGCATGGACTCAACGAGAGTGAGATTTCCCAACTCCTGCGCACGAAGAGTTTCGGTTCTCGTAGAGCGAGGAACCTAGAAGCTCAGGCGGGCATGCCGCTGCGATATTTGGAGGGCGTTCAGCAAACGGCTGAACCGAGCACTGCCGGCCCCTCCGCTACCGTGAAGGCTCCGCCACAGTGGCCCTTTCGCCACTCGTCATACGATGATTACCTACATCTCAGCCCCGAGAAGCGGGCAGAACTGGACATCCGTGTATCCGAGTTCATCGCGGGCGCGATTCAGAAAAAAAGAACTGCCTAAAGCGTATCCGCAACTCGATCCGTGCCATGCCGCTCGGACGAGTGGAGCCACC
>NZ_JAGXJZ010000480.1:0-282 GCF_019091095.1 Achromobacter sp. GbtcB20
CGCTGCTGGGAGCGCAGCTGTAATTACCGGTCGGCACGTCAGGGAAATAATGGTTGGCGACCAGACTGGGCAATCTACATACTGTTGGGAGCTCCGCGGAGCCCGACGCATCCGACAACCATCCCTGACACACGCGAATGAAAAAGACCCTTCTCTCGCTCGCCATCCTGACCAGCTTCGCCGCACAAGCGGACGAAGGCATGTGGATGCCGCAGCAGCTGCCACAAGTAGCCCAGCAACTGAAAGCCGCCGGCCTGGAGCTGGACCCGAACACCCTGACCC
>NZ_JAGXJZ010000481.1:0-281 GCF_019091095.1 Achromobacter sp. GbtcB20
CACGTTTCAGGCGACCCTTGACATGCTCCAGGCAAAGAAGGTCGTTGAGTCCTTCCACGTCATGCTTCTGGATTACCGTGGACAGTTGCAGAACGCTACTTCTCCTTCTAACCTTTTAGCCTCGCTAACGGAAGTCGTTTCCGCGCCTGCGTCAGAACTACACGTTCTGCTCCAGGGACCGGAATCGGCTTCGGGCATGAATGCCTAAGTTCCACCGGGACCCACACAGGTGTACGGCCGTGGGAGCGCCGTCCGGTAGGCCGCGATCGCACGGCGCAGCG
>NZ_JAGXJZ010000482.1:0-280 GCF_019091095.1 Achromobacter sp. GbtcB20
TCCCCTTTACCTTTAAAAGGCTTTAAAAGGCCTTTTAGAGAGGCCGCGTGTTCCAGCCGCATGAAGGCTGGCTGTTCCAGACGACGGAAGTAGCGCGGTTCGCGGTTCGGGTCGCTCATGCCGGTTCGTCCTCGCCGGCGGCTGTGGTCTTGGCCTCGGCCGAATCGGCGGCAGCGCCTTCGTCGGTGGGAGGTGCGGCTGCGGCCGCGCTATCACCCCGCCGGTGCAGGCCACGGCGCACGACGCGCGGCGCAAACTTCGGGCGGCGCATGCCTTCGAG
>NZ_JAGXJZ010000483.1:0-279 GCF_019091095.1 Achromobacter sp. GbtcB20
GCCACCTGGCGAGCTTCCTGCGCCAGCACGCGCAAGCGGCGCGCGAAGCGCTCGGCCTGCCTGACGACGACACCTCCCTGCCGGTACCCGACGCCCTGCTGCTCAACGGCGGCGTGTTCCGCGGCGCCGCGCTGGCCGAGCGCCTGGCCGCCGTGCTGGGACGCTGGCGCGGCCAGCCCCTGCGCGTCCTGCACAACGACGTCCCCGACGTCGCCGTGGCGCGCGGCGGCGTCGCCTATTCGCTGGCGCGCCAGGGGCAGGCGCCCGCCATCGTAAGCG
>NZ_JAGXJZ010000484.1:0-279 GCF_019091095.1 Achromobacter sp. GbtcB20
CACACGTCGTCGGCCTGCCCAAGGGCCAGTGCTTCGCGCTGCTGCAGGGCGGCCAGCTCTGGAAGGTGCGTATGCCGCTGCCGGCGCCGGACCCGGATGAAGTGATGCCGGCGGGCCTGCAGCAACTGGCCGGGTACATGCGCCAGAGCTACAGCGAGGCCACGCAGTGGTGGGAGTTCACCAGCTCGTCGGCCTTGCAGGATGCGGCCTTGCCCGACGACCTGCTGGACGATGCCGCTGCGGCCGAGCCCGGCGCGGTGGCCACCGGCGCCGACGATG
>NZ_JAGXJZ010000485.1:0-279 GCF_019091095.1 Achromobacter sp. GbtcB20
CCGGCGCCCGTGCTGCGGACCAGCAAGAATTTCGTGGCCGAATCGGTGCGCAACCTGCGCCTTTCGGCCCAGAACCGCACCGTCTTCCTCTCGATGCTGGGCAATTCCTGGTTCTGGTTCTACGGCGCCCTGATGCTGTCGCAATTCCCCGTCTTCGCCAAGGATTACCTGCACGGCGACCACAGCGTCTTCGTGCTGCTGCTGACCGTGTTCTCGCTCGTCTTCGGCGCCGGCTCCCTGTTGTGCGAATAGCTGTCCGGCCACAAGGTCGAGATCGGC
>NZ_JAGXJZ010000486.1:0-279 GCF_019091095.1 Achromobacter sp. GbtcB20
GGTCGCACAGCAGACCATGCAGCAGATCCGCGCAGCGGGCAGTGCCCACGTCGTGCCGGTGGAGACTGAGCGTGTCCGCGAAGGCCCGCCGCTGCCGTTCGACCTGGGCACCTTGCAGGAAGTGTGTTCCAAGCAGCTTGGGCTGGACGTGCAGGAAACCTTGGAGATTGCCCAAGCCCTGTACGAGACGCACAAGGCCACGACGTACCCCCGCTCGGACTCCGGCTACCTGCCCGAGAGCATGTTTGCCGAAGTGCCCACCGTTCTCGACAGCCTGCT
>NZ_JAGXJZ010000487.1:0-279 GCF_019091095.1 Achromobacter sp. GbtcB20
TGGCCCCGCGCGACCCTATCCTGGGCATCACCGAAGCATTCAACGCCGACACCAATCCGGCCAAGATCAACCTGGGCGACGGTGTCTACTATGACGACAATGGCAAGGTGCCGCTGCTGCAATGCGTGCAGAAAGCGGAAGCGAAGCTGATGGAGCAGCCGGCGCCGCGCACCTACCTGCCGATCGACGGCCTGGCAGCGTACGACAAGGCTGTGCAGGAACTCGTATTTGGGGCCGGCAGCGCCGTAATTCAAGAGAAGCGCGCGATCACCGTGCAGG
>NZ_JAGXJZ010000488.1:0-279 GCF_019091095.1 Achromobacter sp. GbtcB20
GTCCGGGCCGGCGCCGATGATCAGGATGCTTTTGATATCACTACGCTTTGGCATTTATTTCTTCTCCTGGGCTTGCATCAGGCTGATGAAGCGGTCCAACAAGTAGGCAACGTCGGTCGGGCCGGGCGACGCTTCCGGGTGGCCCTGGAAGCAGAACGCCGGTTTGTCCGTGCGGGCGAAGCCCTGCAGCGAGCCGTCGAACAGCGAGACGTGGGTCACGCGGCAGTTTTTCGGCAGCGTGTCCGGATCGACCGCGAAGCCGTGGTTCTGCGAGGTGAT
>NZ_JAGXJZ010000489.1:0-279 GCF_019091095.1 Achromobacter sp. GbtcB20
GGTCGGAGCGGGCGTTACCCGCGCTTTCCTGAACCGCGGCAAGGGCCTGGTCGACCTCGGCGCCCTCAAGGGCACGTCCAGCACCGCCGCCGCCATCAACGACAGGGGCCAGGTGCTGGGCCACTGGACCACCCGCGGCGGCCAGGTGCGCGGCTACATCTACGACAAAGGCAAGCTGCGCGACCTCGGGACGATCGGCGGCCGGGCGACCACCTGGACCGACATCAACAATGCCGGCTATATCAGCCTCCACGCCGTCGACCCGCCGCTCCCGGACGG
>NZ_JAGXJZ010000049.1:1488-2733 GCF_019091095.1 Achromobacter sp. GbtcB20
CCTCAGACTGCTTTGAAACTTATGAACGGCACAAACGCTAATACTCAGGTCCTATAGCCTACAGCGTTATAGGATCAAGCGACTAAGTGCATATGGTGGATGCCTTGGCGATCACAGGCGATGAAGGACGTAGTAGCCTGCGAAAAGCTGCGGGGAGCTGGCAAACAAGCTTTGATCCGCAGATATCCGAATGGGGAAACCCACTGCAGCAATGCAGTATCCCTAGCTGAATACATAGGCTAGTGGAAGCGAACCGGGTGAACTGAAACATCTCAGTAGCTCGAGGAAAAGAAATCAACCGAGATTCCGAAAGTAGTGGCGAGCGAAATCGGATGAGCCTTTACGTTTTAGCGCGCAGGATAGTCGAACGGAATGGAAAGTCCGGCCGTAGCAGGTGATAGCCCTGTAGACGAAATTCTGTGTGTGGAACTAAGCGTAAGACAAGTAGGGCGGGACACGTGAAATCCTGTTTGAAGATGGGGGGACCATCCTCCAAGGCTAAATACTCGTGATCGACCGATAGTGAACCAGTACCGTGAGGGAAAGGCGAAAAGAACCCCGGAAGGGGAGTGAAATAGATCCTGAAACCGTATGCATACAAACAGTAGGAGCCTCCTTGTGGGGTGACTGCGTACCTTTTGTATAATGGGTCAGCGACTTACATTCAGTGGCAAGGTTAACCGAATAGGGAAGCCGTAGCGAAAGCGAGTCCGAATAGGGCGATTTAGTCGCTGGGTGTAGACCCGAAACCAGATGATCTATCCATGGCCAGGTTGAAGGCACGGTAACACGTGCTGGAGGACCGAACCCACTAATGTTGAAAAATTAGGGGATGAGCTGTGGATAGGGGTGAAAGGCTAAACAAATCTGGAAATAGCTGGTTCTCTCCGAAAACTATTTAGGTAGTGCCTCAAGTATTACTGCGGGGGGTAGAGCACTGTTATAGCTAGGGGGTCATGGCGACTTACCAAACTATGGCAAACTCCGAATACCCGCAAGTACAGCTTGGGAGACAGAGCACCGGGTGCTAACGTCCGGACTCAAGAGGGAAACAACCCAGACCGCCAGCTAAGGTCCCGAATTATCGCTAAGTGGGAAACGAAGTGGGAAGGCATAGACAGTCAGGAGGTTGGCTTAGAAGCAGCCATCCTTTAAAGAAAGCGTAATAGCTCACTGATCGAGTCGTCCTGCGCGGAAGATGTAACGGGGCTAAGCGATAAACCGAAGCTGCGGGTGTGCACTTTT
>NZ_JAGXJZ010000049.1:2833-4485 GCF_019091095.1 Achromobacter sp. GbtcB20
TGGCACGAGCGAGCATTGCTTGCGAAGTGATCGGAAGTGGTTCCAAGAAAAGCCTCTAAGCTTCAGCTGTACGAGACCGTACCGCAAACCGACACAGGTGGACGGGATGAATATTCCAAGGCGCTTGAGAGAACTCAGGAGAAGGAACTCGGCAAATTGATACCGTAACTTCGGGAGAAGGTATACCCCGGTAGTGTGAAGCGCCTGCGCGCTTAGCATGATGGGGTCGCAGAGAATCGGTGGCTGCGACTGTTTATTAAAAACACAGCACTCTGCAAAGACGAAAGTCGACGTATAGGGTGTGACGCCTGCCCGGTGCCGGAAGGTTAAGTGATGGGGTGCAAGCTCTTGATCGAAGCCCCGGTAAACGGCGGCCGTAACTATAACGGTCCTAAGGTAGCGAAATTCCTTGTCGGGTAAGTTCCGACCTGCACGAATGGCGTAACGATGGCCACACTGTCTCCTCCTGAGACTCAGCGAAGTTGAAGTGTTTGTGATGATGCAATCTACCCGCGGCTAGACGGAAAGACCCCATGAACCTTTACTGTAGCTTTGCATTGGACTGTGAACCGGCCTGTGTAGGATAGGTGGGAGGCTTTGAAGCGTGGTCGCTAGATCACGTGGAGCCATCCTTGAAATACCACCCTGGTTTGTTTGAGGTTCTAACCTTGGTCCGTGATCCGGATCGGGGACAGTGCATGGTAGGCAGTTTGACTGGGGCGGTCTCCTCCTAAAGTGTAACGGAGGAGTTCGAAGGTACGCTAGGTACGGTCGGAAATCGTGCTGATAGTGCAATGGCATAAGCGTGCTTGACTGTGAGACTGACAAGTCGAACAGGTGCGAAAGCAGGACATAGTGATCCGGTGGTTCTGAATGGAAGGGCCATCGCTCAACGGATAAAAGGTACTCTGGGGATAACAGGCTGATACCGCCCAAGAGTTCATATCGACGGCGGTGTTTGGCACCTCGATGTCGGCTCATCTCATCCTGGGGCTGTAGCCGGTCCCAAGGGTATGGCTGTTCGCCATTTAAAGAGGTACGTGAGCTGGGTTTAAAACGTCGTGAGACAGTTTGGTCCCTATCTGCCGTGGGCGTTGGATACTTGACGGAGCCTGCTCCTAGTACGAGAGGACCGGAGTGGACGTACCTCTGGTGTACCGGTTGTCATGCCAATGGCATTGCCGGGTAGCTAAGTACGGAAGAGATAACCGCTGAAGGCATCTAAGCGGGAAACTCGTCTGAAGATTAGGTATCCCGGGGACTTGATCCCCCTGAAGGGTCGTTCGAGACCAGGACGTTGATAGGTCGGGTGTGGAAGCGCAGTAATGCGTTAAGCTAACCGATACTAATTGCCCGTGAGGCTTGATCCTATAACACTGATGGTTATTGACCTGGTGATATAGCGTTCCAAGTGTCGTTCAATACAAAATACTGGCTGCACCGTCGGCAGCCAGCCAACACAATTACACCCCACCGTGCGCCGATCATCGAGCCCCAGGCTCTGATCGCCACGCGTTGCGCTTCTTCCAAGATTGGAGCGGTTGCCTAACCCGCAACTGCTCAACCAGTTACGCCTGACGACCATAGCAAGGTGGTCCCACTCCTTCCCATCCCGAACAGGACAGTGAAACGCCTTTGCGCCGATGATAGTG
>NZ_JAGXJZ010000490.1:0-278 GCF_019091095.1 Achromobacter sp. GbtcB20
GTAGCCGAGCGCCTCGAGGTCTTGTTCGTCGCGGTCCAGCAGGCTGCGTCCCAGGTGGCCGCGGCGCGAGACGTGGATGCTGTGGATCGGGGTCGCCGGGAATGGCCACGCAGCGACTTCTTCCAGCAGCATGCGGCTGCCCCAGGCCAGCGCGATCGAGCGCGGGTCGGAAATCGACTGGCCAAGCGCGCGTGCGTCGATCAGGGCGATCCGTTTGCCCTCGATGCCGCGCCGCGCGAGCAGGGCGGGCAGCGCCAGGCCGACCGGGCCGGCGCCGC
>NZ_JAGXJZ010000491.1:0-278 GCF_019091095.1 Achromobacter sp. GbtcB20
CTCGCGGTCACAGCAATCCTTCATGAAAACGCCAGTCACCACCTCGCCGTTGTCGCAGGCGATTTCGAAGCCATCCGAGCACCAGCGCTGGTTCGGTTCTTCGACCATCACTTTGCCGTCGTGAGTGCGGCCGCTATCACTACGCCTAGGCGATTTCGGCAGCAGCAAACCCTGCTCCTTCATCACGCGGTACATGCGCTTGTGGTTCACGGGCCGCAAGCCCATCAGGCTGCGCGTACGGTTCACCAGGGCGCCAGCACGACGGTAGCCATAGGTCG
>NZ_JAGXJZ010000492.1:0-277 GCF_019091095.1 Achromobacter sp. GbtcB20
CAACTTCCAATAGTATGTCCGCATGATCGGCTTAAGGCGCCTTCTCGCAAGATGGAGCCGCTGGATTACCAGCGGCCTAGTCGTAACCTTGCTTTTCTCGCAGGTTGCGATGGCGATGTACGTCTGTCCCAAGCCAGACCCGAGGGCATCTGTGGAAACCACGCAAATGCGTGCCACGATCTCGATGCAGCAGGCTGACAAGTTGCCAATGTCGGATTGCACCGGCATGCCTGATTCCATGGACAGCGAAGCGCCACAGTTGTGCCACGCCCATTGC
>NZ_JAGXJZ010000493.1:0-277 GCF_019091095.1 Achromobacter sp. GbtcB20
CCGGGGCACAGGCCAGGAAAACCGACCCCATCAGCTGGGCCAGCGGGACCAGCGAGGCCAGACCGTACTTGCCGAGCGGGAGCGCCACCGCGCGGAAGGCCCCGACCGGGGCCAGCTTCATGACGATGTTCAGGGCTTGATAAGGGGTGTCGTTGGTGAGCTGGGTGCCGATGCCGAAACCGAGCATGACGCGGTCGGCGAAGTGGCGGTACAGGGCCAGCGCCTTCGGCACCGTCAGCGCGTCGGAGAACACCAGGCGCTTGGTGCGTGCGTCGAT
>NZ_JAGXJZ010000494.1:0-277 GCF_019091095.1 Achromobacter sp. GbtcB20
TAGGCTTTGCTGATGCCGAGTTCATGCCGGTCAGCCTGCTCACGCCGGTGGCCGGGGAACTCGGCATCAGCGAAGGGCAGGCCGGCCTGGCGATCTCGGTCTCGGGCGCCTTTGCCCTCTTCACCAGCCTGTTCATCGCGCCGCTGGCCGGACGGCTCGACCGCAAGGTCCTGCTGCTGGGCCTGACCCTGATGATGATCGTCTCGAGCACCATCGCGGCCTTCGCGCCGAACTACACGCTGTTCATGGTCGGCCGCGCCTTCATCGGCGTGGCCAT
>NZ_JAGXJZ010000495.1:0-277 GCF_019091095.1 Achromobacter sp. GbtcB20
GGGTGCAGCTGCAGTGGAACTGCGGGTGCTGCGGGTCGAACACGCGGATCGTCTCTTCCCAGAACAGGCGGGTCAGCAGGGTCTGGATGTCGGTCGTGAGCAGCTCTTCCTGCTTCAGGGTGCTGCCCAGCATCACGGCGCGGTTCCAGGTTTCCAGGTCTTCCTCTTCGGTCGCCTGCTTCACCTGGTCGTCCTTGCCGGTGTGACGCGGGAGCTTTTGCAGCAGCAGGCCGCGCGAGACCTCGTCGGCGGCCGGCAGCCACAGCTTGGTGTCCAT
>NZ_JAGXJZ010000496.1:0-277 GCF_019091095.1 Achromobacter sp. GbtcB20
CTCCACCCTCGGCAAGCTGTTGCGCGTGGACGTGCGCGGCGCGAGCGTCGGCCAGCCGTACACCATTCCGCACAGCAATCCCTATCTCAACCAGCCAGGACGGCGCCCGGAAATCTGGGCCTTCGGCCTGCGCAATCCCTGGCGCTTCGCCTTCGACGGCGAGCAGCTCTACATTGCCGACGTCGGCCAGAACGAACGCGAAGAGATCGACATCGCGTCCCTGCTCCAGGGCGGGCTGAACTACGGTTGGGACAGCATGGTGGGCACGGCCTGCTAT
>NZ_JAGXJZ010000497.1:0-276 GCF_019091095.1 Achromobacter sp. GbtcB20
ACGGCCCCGGATTTGTAGTCATCGGTCTGATGCAGGAAGCCGCCGCGCGGATAGACATTGCCCCAGAGGTTCATCGTGGTGCGCGCACCGACCTGGCGCATGCCCGCAATCAACGCCTCCGGGTAGGCCATTTCAGGCACGTTGTAGCGCCAAGCCAGCGTGTCCAGGGTGCTGAGTAGATACGGCATGAAGGCCGTGCCCGCGCCTTGGCAGAAATAGCCCGACGACGATGCGAACTGGTTGAATACCTCGCCGCCAGGATGGCCGATGACATCG
>NZ_JAGXJZ010000498.1:0-276 GCF_019091095.1 Achromobacter sp. GbtcB20
AGCAGCCCGGCCCGACTCGTGCTGACAATAGCCAGCAACCACGCCCCAGCTGAGCTGAAGAGCGAGGATCATCAAAACAAGGTAGATGAAGCGTCGGGCGGCCATGGAAAAAAGTATACCATGGAAGATCGTTTGTCTTGTGCCTTTATTTCGGCAGAGTTAGGGAATCGGTATGCCGCTACTACATCAGAAGTCACCTTGCGGCAAGGGTTCCTGGCCAGAAAAATATCGACGAAGCCCGGTTTGAGTTCAGATTGAGTTGAAGCGTTATTTTCT
>NZ_JAGXJZ010000499.1:0-276 GCF_019091095.1 Achromobacter sp. GbtcB20
AGACGGTGCCGAGCAAGGAATACAGGGCGGTGTACTGCGACAGCGGCATCAGCTGGCCGTTGCACTGGGCCCAGCCGGTCGGGGCGAAGTCGCCCGGGAAGATGCGGATCTCGCCTACAAATTGATCGCTCATTGAAGTGTTCCTTAAGTCTGCATCGGGAAGATGCCGAACAACGAAATGATGAAGTTCCCGCTCAGGTAGGGCGCCATGTTGGCGTGCGGCTGGTTGCCGCCGGCGGCCGTGCCGATGGCGTTCGCCGTCATCGGTCCCGGGGT
>NZ_JAGXJZ010000005.1:0-299146 GCF_019091095.1 Achromobacter sp. GbtcB20
AAGATGACGAGGGGGAAGTCCGGAGCGAAGGCTCCGGACCGCAATCGTGGGCGATCGTGCCCACGGTGACCGCGGCGCCGGGCGACCTACGAAGATCTGCAACACCGAGCTACGAAGATCTGCAACACCGACCTACGAAGCCGTGCAGCACCGACCTACAAAGCCCGGCATCACCGGCCTACGAAGCCCTGCAGCACCAACCTACGAAGCCCAAGGCACCAACCTGCAAAGCCCAAAGCACAAAAGAAAAGTCGGCCACCCAGGCCGCCTCACACTCATCCAGCACATCAAATTCAAAGCCTTCAACCGCCCTGAATCTTCTTCACCAACGCCGTCGTAGACCTCTCGAACTCAAAGGGAATCGCAACCGCACGCCCCCCCCAAGTCTTCACCAACGCCGTCTCCGGCAACGTCTCCATGTCGTAATCGCCACCCTTGACGATCAGATCCGGCCTCAGCTCCCCGATCAACGCCTCAGGCGTATCCTCGGAAAACGACGTCACCGCCGACACAAACCCCAACGCCGCCAGCAACGCCGCCCGATCTTCCATGCGATTGAGCGGGCGCTCCGCCCCCTTGCCAAGCCGCCGCACCGATTCATCGGTATTCACGGCGACAATCAGCGTCGCGCCCAGCTGCGCCGCCTGGTCCAGATACGTCGCGTGCCCCCGATGCAGGATGTCGAACACCCCGTTCGTGAACACCAGCGGCCGCGGAAAGCGGCCAGCGGCGACGGCGGCGACGAGTTCGTCGCGGGACAGGACCTTGGATTCGAAACGGGCGGCAGGCATGCGGCGATTATAGGAGGGATCAGCTGCCCGCCAGGATGATCTCTTTGTCCTTCGGAACGATCAGCGCCGTCATTTCCTTGCGGTAGCGGTTCAGATCCTTCACCGTCTCGAAGCTGCGATCCATCAGCTTGGACAGGATGTGCAGGATGCGGCTGGCCACCTTCTGTTCCCACACGCCGTCAAAGCGAATCTGCGTGTCCAGCCAGTGTTCCAGCCAGCCTGGCTCCGGCAGGCGCGACTGCACCGTGTCGTTCGGGAACAGATCCTTGTTCACGTGCAGATTCGTCGGATGCAGCGCCTGCTGCGTGCGTCCCGCCGAAGCCATCAGCACCCCGATCTTCGAGAACGCCAGACGGGCTTGCTCGCTCGTTTCCTGCCCGCGGTCGTGCAGCGCACGGCGCATGTATTGCAGGTAGGCGCCCGCGTGACGGGCCTCGTCCTGCGCCACCGTCTTGTAGATCGCCTTGATGACCGGCTCCGTATGCCAGTCGGCCGCGCGGCGGTACCAGTGGTTCAGGCGGATCTCGCCGCAGAAATGCAGCATCAGCGTTTCGAGTTCCGGCGCCTGATCGAATTCAAAGCGCACGTTGTGCAGCTCTTCTTCGGTGGGCACCAGATCCGGCCGGAAGCGGCGCAGATATTCGATCAGCACCAGGGAATGCTTCTGTTCTTCAAAGAACCAGACCGACATGAACGCGCAGAAATCACTGTCGCCGCGGTTGTCGCGCAGGAACATCTCGGTGGCCGGCAGCGCCGCCCACTCCGTGATGGCGTTCATCTTGATCGTGTGGGCCTGCTCGTCCGAGAGCTTGCTGCGGTCGAAATCGCCCCAGGGAATATCGTGCGCCATGTTCCAGCGCACGGCTTCCATGGTCTTGAAGAGTTCAGGATAAAGCATGTTCTGCCCTTGTATTCGTCCCGCTAGTGGGGCTATGAAAATTGATGAATGGCGCGCGCGTTCTTATAGGCGTCGGCGCTGCATGCCACCTCTCGCAGCGCTATTTTTCGCCGTCTCCCGCGAAGCTATGATGACCGTCTCATGAATGAAACATGACAGTAAGGTCTAGATCATCGCGCCGCCTATCGGGTCAGCGCCCATATCGCGACCCCCACCGCCAGCGCCAGTACGCCAACCAGCGCTGCAACCAGCCGGTTGTTCTGCTCTTGTGCGCGACGTAGCTGCATCATCTCGGCCAGCATCGCCGGCGAGACATTGGGGCGGCTCAGATGGTCATGGACCAGCCTGGGCAGGGCGGGCAGCATCTGCGACCACTGCGCTGCCTCTTTTTCCAGGCTTTGCCGCAGGCCCTTGAATCCGACACGCTGGCGCATCCAGCGTTCCAGATAGGGCTTGGCGGTCTTCCAGAGATCGAGGTTGGGGTCGAGCTGACGCCCCAGTCCCTCGACGTTCAGCAGGGTCTTCTGCAACAGGACCAGCTGCGGCTGGATCTCGACGTTGAAACGGCGCGAGGTCTGGAAGAGCCGCAGCAGCACCTGCCCCAGCGAGATCTCCGACAACGGCCGGTCAAAATAGGGTTCGCAGACGGCGCGCACCGCGCCTTCCAGTTCTTCCTCGCGCGTATCCGGCGGCACCCAGCCCGATTCGATATGCAGTTGCGCCACCCGGCGATAGTCGCGGTGAAAGAACGCCAGGAAATTCTGCGCCAGGTAATTCTTGTCGAACTCGGACAGCGAGCCCACGATGCCGAAGTCCAGCGCGATGTAGCTGCCCAGCGTGTCCGGGCGGTCCGACACGTAGATGTTGCCCGGGTGCATGTCGGCGTGGAAAAAGCCGTCGGTAAAGACTTGCGTGAAGAAGATCTCGACGCCCGTGCGCGCCAGCGTCGGAATGTCGATGCCGGCCTCGCGCATGCGCTCGACCTGGCCCACCGGCATGCCGTACATGCGCTGCATCGTGAACACGGTGGAAGCCGTGTATTCCCAGATCACCTCGGGCACGATCAGCATGTCGCCACGCCCCGATTCCGGACCGAAGTTGCGCCGCAGCTGGCTGCAATTGGAGGCCTCGCGCACCAGGTCCAGCTCGTCGTGCAGGTACTTGTCGAATTCGGCCACGACCTCGCGCGGCTTCAGGCGGCGGCCGTCCGGGCCCAGGCGCTCGATGATGCGCGCCACCACCTTCAGCAGCGACATGTCTTTTTCGATGATGCTGAGCATGCCCGGACGCAGCACCTTCACGGCGACTTCACGGCCGTCGTGCAGCACCGCGAAGTGCACCTGCGCGATCGACGCCGACGCCACCGGGTCCACATCGAACTGCGCGAACAGCTTTTCGGGCGGCGCGCCCAGCGCCGCCTCGATGCAGGCCGCTGCCTGCGCCGACGGGAACGGCGGCACGCGGTCCTGCAGCAGCGCCAGTTCGTTGGCGATGTCGGCGGGGATCAGGTCTCGGCGGGTGGACAGCACCTGCCCGAACTTCACGAAGATCGGGCCCAGCGATTCCAGGGCAAGTCGCAGCCGTTGCCCGCGCGGCGAACGCGGGCGCGTGCCCAGGCGCATGACGCGCAGCAGGCAGGTGGCCAGCGGATGATTCAGGCTGGACAGCACCAGCTCATCCAGGCCGTAGCGCAGGGAGACAACGATGATGCGAAACAGGCGCAGCAAGGGGAACATGGATCAGGCGCCCCGCTTTGCGCCGGCCGTGGCCAGGCGGGTTTGCAGCGCAGCCGCGGAACGCGCCAGCGCGTCGGCGCGGGTATTCAGGTCGGCCAGGTCCAGGCGCCATTGCTCCAGGGCCGGACGGCCCGCCAGCACACCGCTTTCCTCGGACAGGTATTCGGATACGTTTTCGGCCAGGCGCTTGCCCGCCGTGCGCGCGCCATCCGACACGGCGCGCGCGCCGCCCACGATGCGCAGCGCGGCGATGTCGCCCACCACGCGGGCCAACGCGTCCTCCGGATCCCAGCGCAACTGCTTGGACAAATCGGCAACCACCTGGGCCAGCGCCGCGTCGCCTGAAATATGCGTGGCCTCGGCAAAATCCGGCTTCTCGTGCCCGGCGCCCAGGCGCGGCAGCGGCAGCTTCTCGGGCGACACCGTCAGCGTCACGTCGGGCACCACGGCCGGATCAGCCTGATCGGCCAGCCCTTCGCTATCGATGGACAGGCCCAGCGTGAAGCCGCCCATGGCAAACCGGACGGTCTTGCCGGCATGCCGAGCCAGGCGTTCGCGCGCCCAGTCCTCGCGCCGCAGCAAGGCATTGAGGGCGCTGATGGCCAGACGCTTCGGTGTGGGCAGGAACGAAAAAGGCAGCATGGCGGTTGCAAGAACCCTGAGAGGGCTTGCCGAAGTTGATGGGTAAATCGGGAGTGTAACGGGTTAGATGGGAGCCTGTTTTGCGTAGGCACATTGAAAAACCGGCCCTCTGGGGGCCGGTTCGGGCGGACGCCTTGCGGCGCCCGCGGCAGATGGCCGGTTGCGAGCCGGACCGCCAGGTTTAGCTGGCGTGTTCCACCGGGATCTGCTGGATGCCGGCCAGCAACCAGCCGCCATTGGCCGGCTTGAACAGGTTCCAGACTTCTTCGAAGCGGAACGCTTCGGTGCCCGGCGCCTCGCGCAGCATGCCCGAGAAGCGCACGCTGGCCAGGTGGCCGTCGGAGACGGTCTCGATGCCCAGCATCTCGGCGTTCAGCAGGACCACTTCGGTCTTGTTGGGCGCCGCGCCGCGCTCGGCCAGCTGGGGCTTGAGCTCGGTGATCAGGTCATCGGTCAGGAATTCGCGCAGACCGTCGGTGCTGCCGCTGTCCCAGACCGCCTGGATGCGAACGAACTGTTCCTTGGCTTGCTTCAGGAAGTTCGGCGTGTCGAAATCGCCCGGCACGAACCAGTTGTTGTCGTCGCCCGCCTTGGGCAGGACAGCCGGCGGCTCGACCGGCGCGGCGGCCACCGGAGCGGCAGGCGCGGCGGCGCCCGGCTTCAGCGATTCACGCCACATGGGCTGCTGTTGCTGGCCCGAGGCGTTGTTGGCCCCGCCGAACGCACCTTGCGTGGCAGTGCGCGGACCGGCGCCGCGCAGACGGCGGATGATGAACATGACGGCGAAGACCACGGCGGCGATCAACAGCGCGGACGACAGGAACTCCAGGAAAGCGCCGGACAGGCCCATGCTGGAGAGCAGCGCGGCGATACCGAGGCCGGCGGCGATGCCGGCGATGGGACCCAGCCAACGCGAGGCGCCGCTCTTGGCGGCGGCGCCTGCCGCGCCAGCCGTGGCCGCGCCGGCAGCTGCCGGTGCGGCGGTGGCGCCCGCGGTGTTGTTGGTGGCAGCCGGCGGCGTGGTGGCCTGGCGCTGCGTCGTGACGTTGGAAGACTGGCGGCCGACACTGGCGCCGCCGCCTGCGCGGCGAGCTTCGGCGTCAAACGACGCCGTCACCAGCGCCGCGCCCGAAACGGCGATGAGCGCCGCGGCGACAAAGCGCGAAAGACTGAATTTAGACATGAGTTTGCTCCCTCGTACTCGCGCCCCCGCTGCCCCGAGCAACGGGAGGGCCCCGCAATGCGCGGGGCCATCTGCGCGACTTTTCTTACAGTAATCTGAATGGCGTAAGAATAACGGACAAGCTGCCGCCCCACAAGTTCCCCGCGGGGTGGCGAAATCCGCCGTGGTCGCCGGGCGTCAGCCCAGGCGCACGCCTTCGTGCAACGCGGCGATGCCCGCCGTCAGGTTGAAGTACTGCACCCGCTCCAGGCCGGCGGTGCGCAGCATGGCGGCCAGGGTTTCCTGGTCCGGGTGCATGCGGATCGATTCGGCCAGGTAACGATAGCTGGCCTCGTCCTTGGCGATCTTCTTGCCCAGCCACGGCAGCACGTTGAAGGAATACCAGTCGTAGGCCGGGGACAGGGGCTTGGCGATGCGCGAGAACTCCAGCACGAGCAGCTTGCCGCCCGGCTTGAGCACGCGGGTCATTTCGGCCAGCGCGCGGTCCTTGTGGGTCATGTTGCGCAGGCCGAAGGCCACGCTGACGCGGTCGAAGTAACCGGTGGGGAACGGCAGGCGCTCGGCGTCGCACACGGCGGCGGGCACCAGCAGGCCGGCGTCGGTCAGCCGGTCGCGGCCCACGCGCAGCATGGAATCATTGATGTCGGTCAGCCAGACCTCGCCCGTGGGGCCGGCGCGCTTGGCGAACGCGCGCGCCAGGTCGCCCGTGCCGCCGGCAATGTCCAGCACCTTCATGCCGGGGCGGATGGCCGCGCGGCCGATCGTGAACGCCTTCCAGACGCGGTGCAGGCCCGCCGACATGAAATCGTTCATGACGTCGTAGCGCTGGGCGACCGAATGGAACACTTCGGCAACCTTGCGGGCCTTTTCGCTTTCGGGGACCGATTGGAAGCCGAAGTGCGTGGAGGTCGAGCCGGCGCCGGCGGATTGTTGCGATTCGGAGGGGTTTTGCATGGTGTATTCCCGATATATCGTTCAATGGTAGCCTATCGGGCGCGCGCCTGCGGCGGGCGAGCCCGCCAGATGGCGCGCCGCGGTCACATACCTGAAATATTGCGGCCATACTATCGCAATGTTCGCGCCGCGCCGGCGCTCCGAAGTGTGCCCAATTCGATATGTCCAGCACCATCCTCGTCGTCGAAGACGAACCCGCCATCCAGGAATTGATCGCCGTCAACCTGTCCTTCGCCGGCCACAAGGTGCTGCGCGCCTTCGACGCCGACCAGGCCCAGACGCTGATCCGTGCCGAGCTTCCCGACCTGATCCTGCTGGACTGGATGCTGCCCGGCACCTCTGGCCTGGCCATGGCCCGCAAGCTGCGCAACGACGAGCGCACCCGCGCCGTCCCGGTCATCATGCTGACCGCCAAGGGCTCCGAGCAGGACAAGGTCGACGGCCTGGAAGCCGGCGCCGACGACTACATCACCAAGCCCTTCTCGCCCAAGGAGCTGATGGCCCGCATCAAGGCCGTGCTGCGCCGCCGCGCGCCCCAGCTCACGGACGACGTCATCGACGTCGGCGGCCTGAAGCTGGATCCGGTGACGCATCGCCTGTCGGGCAACAGCCAGTCCCTGCAGATCGGCCCCACCGAATTCCGCCTGCTCCACTTCTTCATGACGCACCCCGAGCGCGTGTTCTCCCGTTCGCAGCTCCTGGACCAGGTGTGGGGCGACCACGTCTTTGTCGAAGAGCGCACGGTCGACGTGCACATCCGCCGCCTGCGCAAGGCCCTGGAACCCAGCGGCCATGACGCGCACGTCGAAACGGTCCGCGGCAGCGGCTATCGGTTTACGGCACAGCTCCCGACGCGGTAAAACGTGCGCACGATGATCTGGCTGCGCACCCTTATTCTGGTCGTCCTGTGGGCGGCATTTGCCTTGTTGGCGCAATGGCTCATTGGAGACCCCGCGGGCTGGATCGTGTTTTCGGTGTCGCTGTGTGCCATGCTGCTCTGGCGCAGCTGGCGCCTGTCGCTGGTGTCCAAATGGGCCAATCACCCGGATTCCGCCCCGCCGGCCTCCGTGGGCCCGTGGGACGATATTCTTGCCCCGCTCTATCGTTACACCCGCGCCCGCGCGCGCGAGCTGGCTGAAACCCGCGACACCATGCAAGGGATGCTGGCGGCTGCCCAGGCCCTGCCCGACGGCGCCGTCACACTGAACGAGGATTTCCAGATCGACTGGTGCAACCGCATGGCGCGCCAGCATCTGGGCCTGCGCCTGCCGGCCGACCGCGGCCACAATCTGCTGAACCTGCTGCGGGCCCCGGAATTCGTGGAATACGCGCATCGTCCGTCCTGGCCCGAGCCCATTCTGGTGCGGCTGGGCCAGCAAGGCCAGGAACGGCTGATGATGATGCAGCTCACTGCATACGCGAGCAACCAGCGCCTGCTCATCACCCGCGACGTGACCCAGATCGAACGCCTGGAAACGACGCGCCGCGACTTCGTCGCCAACGTGTCGCACGAATTGCGCACGCCGCTGACGGTGCTGGCGGGTTTTCTGGAAACGCTGCGCGACATGCCCGACGAGGCGCTGCCCAAAGAGCAGCGCGAACAATACATCGACATGATGTACGAGCAGGCCCACCGCATGCAGGCCATCGTTGAAGACCTGCTGACGCTGTCCACATTGGAATCGTCGCCGGGCAGCGATCCGCGCGCCGTCAACATGGGCGCACTGCTGCAAAAGGCGCGCCAGCAGATCGAGGCGCTGTCGGGCGGCCGTCATCAACTGGTCTGGCACATCGACGAAACCCTGGACGTGCTGGGCGCCGAAAACGAACTGACCTCGGCGCTTTCCAACCTGCTGACCAACGCCGTGCGCTACACGCCGGACGGCGGCACCATCACCGTCCGCTGGGAACGCGACCCCGAAGGCGGCGCATGCTACAGCGTGCAGGACACCGGCATCGGCATCCCGGCGCGCCACCTGCCGCGCCTGACCGAACGTTTTTACCGCGTGGACAGGGGCCGCTCGCGCGCCGTCGGCGGCACCGGGCTGGGGTTGGCGATCACCAAGCACATCGCCATGCGGCACGACGCCGAACTGCTCATCACCAGCGAACCCGGCAAGGGCAGCGTCTTCTCGCTGCGCTTTCCCGCCGACCGCATCGCCATCGCCGAAACGGCATGATTCCGCCCGCCTGCCCGCCTGACGGCGGCGCGCGGGTGGTAAATTTTTGGCCATGCGCATCCTGGTCATCGAAGACGAACCCAAACTGGCCGACTACCTGAAGAAGGGACTGTCGGAGCAAAGCCACGTCGTGGACGTGGCGCGCGACGGCGTAGACGGCCTCCACCTCGCGCTTGAAGGCGCGTACGACCTCATCGTGCTGGACGTGATGCTGCCCGGCGTGGATGGATTCGAGATCCTGGCCTCGGTGCGCGCGCAAAAAGACACCCCCATCCTGATGCTGACCGCTCGCGATGCGGTGGAAGACCGGGTCCGCGGCCTGGAAGGCGGCGCCGACGACTACCTGGTCAAACCCTTTGCGTTCTCGGAACTCTTGGCGCGGGTGCACGCGCTGCTGCGCCGCGGCCGCTCGCAGGAGCCCACGCTGCTGCGCCTGGCGGACCTGGAGCTGGATCTGGCGCGCCGGCGCGCCCAGCGCGGCGGCCAGCGGCTGGACCTGACCGCCAAGGAATTCAGCCTGCTGGCGCTTCTGCTGCGCCGCCAGGGGCAGGTGCTGTCGCGCACCACCCTGGCCGAACAGGTCTGGGACATGAACTTCGACAGCGACACCAACGTCATCGACGTCGCGGTGCGGCGCCTGCGCGGCAAGCTGGACGATCCCTACGCCACGAAACTGCTGCACACCGTGCGCGGCATGGGATACGTGCTGGAATCGCGCCCTGCTGACGGCCACGCCGGATGAGCCGCCCCCGCGTGCGCTCCATGCAGGCGCGGCTGACGCTGCTGCTGGGCGCCATCGCGCTGTTTGTTTCCAGCGTGGCGGGCGCCACCCTTTTCTGGGCGCTCAAGCGCGAAGTCGAGCGCCAGGAGATCACCGAAGTCAGCGGCAAGCTCGAGCTCATCGACCACTTGATCGACATGCAGAACAGCGCGAGCGGCCTGCACGACCTGGCGGCCACCTTCGATCAGATGCGCGCGGGCCAGGGGCAGCTTGGCATCTGGATCGTGGACGCGCAGGGCCAGGCCGTCTATGGCGGCGCCGCGCCCGAAACGCTGGAAACCACGGATGGCCGGCAGGTCCTCTTGCAGACGCCGGATGGCGGGCGCATGCGGGGCCTGCGCGTTGCCATGAACGATCGCATCCTGCCCGGCGCGCAGCTGACCGTCGCGGTCAGCACGCGCACCAGCGCGCAATTCCTCTATGCCTACGGCACGGCGCTGGCGCTGATCTGCGCGTTGTGGGTTGGCGCGACGGTCGTCCTGGCCGCGTGGGCCGTGCGGCGCAGCATGGCGCCCGCGCGGCGGCTGTCCGGGCAGGCCGCGGCCATCCAGCCCGACAACCTGGCGCGCCGCCTGCCGCTGCAAGACACCGACCGCGAGCTGCATGAACTGGTGCGGTCCTTCAACCGCACACTGGACCGGCTGCAGGCCGCCTACCAGCAGATGGAGGGCTTTAACGCCGATGTGGCGCACGAACTGCGCACGCCGCTGGCGACCCTCATCAATGGCACGCAGGTCATGCTGTCGTCGCCGCGCGATGCGGCCGAGTTGCGCGACGCGCTGGAATCCAACCTGGAAGAACTGGAAGACCTGAAGACGCTGGTCAACGACATGCTGTTCCTGGCGCGGGCCGACCGCGGCGAGCGCGCCGCCGACCTGGCGCCGGTGTCGCTGGCCGCCGAAGCCCGGCGGGTGGCCGAATACTACGAGGCCACGCTGGAAGAACACGCCGTGCGCCTGCGCTGCGTGGGCGACGCCACTGTGGCCGCCAACCGGGGGCTGGCGCGCCGCGCGCTGGCCAACCTGATCTCCAACGCCATCAAGGCGACGCCCCCGGGCGGCGAGATCGTGCTGACGTGCACCCCCACCGCGCGCGGGGCGCGGGTCACGGTCCACAACCCCGGCACGCCAATCCCGCCCGCGGACCTGCCCCGGATCTTCGACCGCTTTTTCCGCTCCGGCCAGACGCGCGCGCCACGCAGCGAAGGTCACGGCCTGGGCCTGGCCATCGTCCGCGCCATTGCGCGCATGCATGGTGGCGACGTGGATGCGGCGTCCGGCGCCGCCGGCACCGTGGTCGGCATCACCTTCAACAACCCGGGGCCGGCCGCGAACATTACAAAAACGTAATCTGCGCGACAGGATCGGGTCACCCCGGTCTTCCTACAGTGTCATCACGCCCATTCCCATTGCAAGGATTCCCGTGAAAGGCACCCAGTTACGCACTTGCGCCGCCGCATTGGCGCTGATGATGTCCGGCGCCGCGTTCGCCGCAGGCGACCATGCGCACGGCGGCCACGCGCCGTCCGCGGCGGCCGCGCCCATCGGCGCGCCGGGCGATCCCGCCCGCGTCACGCGCACCATTGACGTCGACATGACCAACGCCATGCGCTTCACGCCCGCCAGCATCGATGTCAAGGCCGGCGAAACCGTGCGGCTGAACGTGCGCAATGCCGGGAAGATCCGGCACGAACTCGTGCTGGGCACCGACGCCGACCTGAAGGCGCATTACGCCATGATGATGAAGGACCCCGGCATGCGTCACGATGAACCCAACGCGGTGTCGCTGGACGCGGGCAAAAGCGGCCAGATCGTCTGGCGCTTCGGCAAGGCCGGCACGGTGGCCTTCGGCTGCCTGGAGCCAGGCCATTACGGCGCCGGCATGAAGGGCGCCGTCTCGGTGCTGTGACATGACAGCGCACACGCTCACGACCCGCCGCCGCTTCGTGCAGGGCCTGGCCGCCGGCGGCGCGCTCGCCGCCCTGGGCGGCTGGCGCCAGGCATCGGCCCAGTCCGGCGCAGCAGCGGCCGCCGAACTGCGCGGCACCGAGTTTCACCTGGAGATCGGCGAGACGCCCGTCAACTTCACGGGCGCCGCGCGCGTGGCCACCACGGTCAACGGCCGCCTGCCCGCGCCGCTGCTGCGCTGGCGCGAGGGCGATACGGTGACGCTGCACGTCACCAACCGGCTGCGCGAGCAGACCTCCATCCATTGGCACGGCATCCTGCTGCCCACCGGCATGGATGGCGTGCCCGGCCTGAGCTTTGCCGGCATCGACCCCGGCCAGACGTTCACTTACCGTTTCGACGTGCGCCAAAGCGGCACCTACTGGTATCACAGCCACTCGGGATTCCAGGAACAGACGGGCCTGTACGGCGCCATCGTCATCGACCCGCGCCACCGCGATCCCATCGCCTCCGACCGCGACTACACGGTGCTGCTGTCGGACTGGACGGACGAAGACCCGATGCGCGTGTTCGACAAGCTGAAGGTGATGCCGGATTACTACAACCGCATCCAGCCCAGCATGCAAAGCCTGGCAGACAACGCCGGAGACAAGGGATGGCGCGCGGCGCTTGCTGACCGGCTGATGTGGGAACGCATGCGCATGAATCCGACGGATCTGGCCGACGTGTCCGGCGCAACCTACACCTACCTCACCAACGGCGCCACGCCCGCGGCCAACTGGACGGGCCTTTTCAAGCCGGGCGAGCGGGTGCGGCTGCGGTTCATCAACGGCTCGGCCATGACGTACTTCGACGTCCGGATCCCGGGCCTGACGATGACCGTCGTGGCCGCCGACGGCCAGGATGTCCGGCCCGTGGATGTCGAGGAATTTCGCATTGGCGTCGCTGAAACGTATGACGTGATCGTCACGCCCGCGCAGGACCGCGCCTACACGATCTTCTCGCAAGCCATGGATAGATCGGGCTATGCGCGCGCCACGCTGGCGCCCCGCGCCGGCATGCAGGCAAGCGTGCCCGAGATGGACCGTGTGCAGGTGCTGGGCATGATGGACATGGGCATGGCCCACGACGTGAGCGGGTCGCAGCCGATGCCGGCCGGACACGCCGGGCACGGCGCGGGCGCGGACCAGGGCGGCATGGTCGAGGTCAGGCACCCCTATCCTGCCGAGCGCGGCGTGGGCAATTCCATGCTGCCTGACGTGGTGTCGACGCGCCTGGACGATCCCGGCCCCGGACTGCGCGACAACGGCCGCCGCGTGCTGACGTATGCCGACTTGCGGTCGGTGCGGGAGCCCGACGACAACCGCGCGCCCTCGCGCGAGATCGAGCTGCACCTGACGGGCAACATGGAGCGCTACATGTGGTCGTTCAACGGCGTGAAGTTCTCGGACGCGCGGCCCATCGTGCTGCGCCACGGCGAGCGCGTGCGCTTCGTGCTGGTCAACGACACGATGATGACGCATCCCATCCATCTGCACGGCCTGTGGAGCGACCTGGAATCCCCGGACGGCGCGTTCCAGGTCCGCAAGCACACGATCTCGTTGAACCCGGCGCAGCGCATCAGCTATCGCGTCAGCGCCGACACGCGTGGGAACTGGGCCTACCACTGCCATCTGCTGTATCACATGGAGGCCGGCATGTTCAGGGCGGTCGTGGTGGAGTAAACGATGAAGCCGATCAGTTTCCAGAAACACGCGCCGGCCCTTTGCGCCATCGCCCTCGCGCTGGCGCCCCCCTTGGCCGCGGCGCAAGCGGCGCAAATGGATCATGCCGGCATGACCGGGATGGACCACGGCTCGATGGACCACGGCCAGGCGCCATCACCGGAAAGCCCGGAAAACCACCAGGGAATGGACCACGCAGAGGCGAACCATGACGCGCCCACCGCAGACGCCCCGCCCATCGGCAGCCTGCCTGCAAGCGATGGCGAAGGCCCGCGCGGCTACGACAGCTACGGCATCCATCCGCACATGATGGACAACGCGCCCACGTGGCAGGTGCTGTTCGACAAATTCGGCGCATCGCGCAATCGCAACGGGCAGAACGCGCTCGAATGGGATGGCCGCTTCTGGTTCGGCACCGCCACGGACCGCCTGCTCGTCAAGAGCGAGGGCGAGCGCGAAAGCGGCGGCGGGTCGGACGGCAAGGTCGAGGCCTTCTGGAGCCACGCCATCTCGCCCTTCTGGGATCTGCAACTGGGTGCGCGCCGGGACGTCGGCGCAGGCCCCAAGCGCAACTGGGCCGCGGTCGGCGTCGAGGGCTTGCTGCCCTACAACATCGAACTGACGGCCACCGCCTATGCAGGCCCGTCAGGCCGCAGCGCCCTGGCACTGAAGGCCGAATACGATCTGCTGCTGACCCAGCGCCTGATATTCACGCCCGAACTGCAAGCCAGCGTCTACGGCAAGAACGACCCGCAACGCGGCATCGGTTCCGGTCTGTCGCAGGGATCCCTGTCCCTGCGCCTGCGTTACGAGGTCACGCGCGAATTCGCCCCCTACGTTGGCGTATCCTTTGAACGGAAGTTCGGCCAGACGGCGAGCTATGCCTCGGACGCCGGCGAAAGCCGATCGCAGGCAGCCGTCATCGCGGGCGTGCGGTTCTGGTTCTGACCGGCCCTCGCCTGAACATCCCCCCTTTATGCCCCGGAGCATCATGAACGTTTCCCGTCTTACGCGCCGCCTCGTCCTTGCCGCGGCCCTCAGCATTCCCGCGATTGCCGCCGCGCAGGCGCCCGTGAAAGTCGAGGTCTGGAAGACGCCCACCTGCGGCTGCTGCGAGGATTGGGTCAAGCACATGCGCGACAACGGCTTTGCCGTGACCACGCATGACGTCGAGGACACCGGGCCCATCCGCCGCAACGCCGGCATGTCCAACTACGGTTCCTGCCACACCGCGATGGTCGATGGCTATGCGGTCGAAGGCCACGTGCCCGCCAGCGACGTGCGCCGCCTGTTGCTGGAAAAGCCCGACGCAGCGGGTCTGGCCGCCCCCGGCATGCCGCTGGGATCGCCCGGCATGGACGGGCCGGAATACGGCGGACGCAAGACGCCGCACGACGTGGTGCTGGTCGACAAACGTGGCGGCGCCCAGGTTTTTCAGGCCTATCGCTAAGGCTGGCTTGAAACAATTCATCCACAACGCTTCAATGGCTACTCCTTGCACCGCAGCAAAAATGGTCCACAATAAATAAAAGCGTTTCTCACCCACCCCTTGGCAGTCATGGCACAAATCGTCCTGTTCGAGAACATCCACCCGAGCGCCCGCGCCGTCTTCGAGGCCGCCGGCTACACCGATATCGTCACGCATGCCGCGGCCCTGCCGCCGGCGCAATTGCACGACGCCCTGCGCGGCGTGCAAGTGGCGGGGATCCGTTCTCGCACGCACCTGGATGCCGCCCTGCTGTCCGGCAACCCCGACCTGCGCGTCGTGGGATGCTTTTGCATCGGCACCAACCAGGTCGACCTGGACACCGCCATGCAGCGCGGCATTCCGGTCTTCAATGCGCCGTTCTCGAACACGCGCTCGGTGGCCGAACTGGTGTTGGGCGAGGCCATCCTGCTGCTGCGCCGGATTCCCGAAAAGAATGCCCGCGTCCATCTGGGCCACTGGGATAAAAGCGCCGCGGGCGCTTTTGAGACCCGCGGCAAGACGCTGGGCATCGTCGGCTACGGCAACATCGGCTCGCAGATCAGCACGCTGGCCGAAAGCCTGGGCATGCGCGTCATCTATCACGACGTGGAAGCCAAGCTGCCGCTGGGCAACGCCCGGCCGGCCGGCACGCTGAACGAACTGCTGGAGCAGGCCGACGTGGTGACGTTGCACGTGCCCGGCGGCAAGTCCACCGAAAACATCATGAACGCCGAGACCATCGGCCGCATGCGCCGTGGCGCGATCCTGATCAACGCTTCGCGCGGCACCGTGGTTGATATCGCCGCGCTGCACGCAGCACTCAAATCCGGTCATCTGGCCGGCGCCGCGCTGGACGTGTTCCCCACCGAGCCCAAGAGCGCCGATGAACCGCTGGCCAGCCCGCTGATCGGCATGCCCAATGTCATCCTGACCCCGCACATCGGCGGCAGCACGCAAGAGTCCCAGGAGAACATCGGCCGCGAAGTGGCCGAAAAACTCGTGCGCTTCCTGCAGGCCGGCACCACCAAGGGCGCCGTCAATTTCCCCGAGCTGCCTTTCCTTGAGCAGGCCGGCGGCACGCGCATCCTGCACGTGCACCGCAACGCGCCGGGCGCGCTGGGCACGCTGGACAACCTGATGGCGCAGCACGGCCTGAACATCGTCAGCCAGACCTTGCAGACACGCGGCCAGATCGGCTACGTGATCACCGACGTGGAAGGCCAGGTCGACGATATCGTCATGACCGCCTTGCGCGATCACCCGATCACGGTCCGCTGCGACCGGCTGTAAAGCAGCAAGCGCCAGGCAGCAAGGGCCCCTTCGGGGGCTTTTTTATTGCCCGGCAGTTGCCTGGAACGGTGTCAGACACCGGCCCAATCCGCTTGGGTCACGCCCCATCCGGCTCAGCCGCCGCCCGGTGCAGGCACTGCGCGATCTTCTCGCGCACGCTGCCCGCGTCGAACGGCAGCCGGCCGATGATGCCGATGTCGCGATGAAACGCGTGTTCGCCCAGCGGCAGCAGCCGCAGACCCGTCATGTCCAGCCGCCGCAAGCGCGGCAGCAGCGCCACGCCAAGGCCATGCCGCACCATCCCCGCGATCGCCTCGATCTCGTCGAGCTCCACGGCCTCGTTCACGGTGATGCGGTGCTTTTTCAGGAACACGTCGACCACGCGGCCCCCGAATGAGGCGCGGTCGTAGCGGATGAAGGGCTGGGTCGCCAGCAGCTCCCGCCACGGGGCGACCGGCATGGATTCGGGCATGGCCAGCATGACGGGCTCGGTCATGAGCGGCTGCCAGCCCAGTTCGGGCGGCAGGGCGAAGGGCGGGCGGATCAGCACGGCCAGGTCCACTTCGCCGGCGTCCACCTGGCCCAGCAACGACAGCGAGACGCCCGGCACGATGCGCACGCGCACATCGGGATAGACCGCGCGGAACTCGCCCACGGCATGGACGAGAAGATCCTGCTGCACGGAGGCGATGGCCCCGATGCGGAGCAGCCCGCTGACGTGCGCGGCGCCAGCCGAGGCCGCCATGCGCTCGGCCATGGCGACCAGCTCTTCGGCCTGGGGCAGCATGTCCCGGCCGTTGGCGTTGAGCGCCGCCGCGCGCGGACCTCGGTCGAACAGCTCGACGTCCAGGTATTCCTCCAGCCGCCGGATCTGGGCGCTGACCGCGGACTGCGTCAGGCCAAGCTGGACCCCGGCCCCGGTGAAGGTCCCGTCCCGCGCCACGGCGATGAAGGTCTTGAATTCCTTGAGCACAATCAATTTTTTCGATGCTAAGACTCGAAAAATATCGTTTTGCTATAAAAAAAACAATACCTAAACTATGCCCTGGTGATAACGCCGACACATTGCGGCGTTCGCTGAACTGAATAACCCTCTTTTGCCTGACCCGGAGCCTTGCATGTCCGCTCAAACCAACCTGCCGCCGTTCCACCTGGCCTTCCCCGTGCGGGACCTGGCCGAAGCCCGCGCCTTCTATGGCGAAAAGCTGGGCTGTCCGGAGGGCCGCAGCTCGTCCGAATGGATCGACTTCAATTTCTACGGCCACCAGATCGTGGCGCACCTGGCGCCCAGCGAATGCGGCCACAAGGCAACCAGCGCGGTCGATTCGCACAATGTGCCCGTGCGCCATTTCGGCGCCGTGCTTTCCATGGAACAATGGGAAGCCATGGCCAAGCGACTGACCGACGCCGGCACCGAGTTCGTCATCGAGCCCTACATCCGTTTCAAGGGCGAGGTGGGCGAACAGGCCACCATGTTCTTCCTGGATCCGTCGGGCAATGCGCTTGAATTCAAGGCGTTCAAGAACATGGATTCGTTGTTCGCCAAGTAACCCGTCACTACAGGTTTCGTGCCGTTGAACGTCAATTCCAATTCGCTTTCTCCGGCCGAAACCCGCTGGCGCATCCTGCCCCAGGGTGACCGCTGCCTGATCGTCTCCTTCGGCGAGCGCATCGATGCCGCCATTGGCCGGACCTGTCTGGCGGCGGCCCGCAAGCTGCGCGACGCGCGGCTGCCGGGCGTCACCGACGTGGTGCCCTCCTTCGTCGCCGTGGCCGTGCACTACCGGCCGGGCGGACATGGCGAAGGGCCCACGTACGCGGCGCTCTCCGAGCACATCCAGGCCCTGCTTGCCGAGGGCATCCCGACCGCCGACGCGGGGGGACGCGAGGTCGACATCCCCGTCTGCTATGGCGGCGAACACGGCCCCGACCTGGAAGAGGTCGCGCGCACGGCCCGCATCAAGCCCGAAGACGTCATCCGGTTGCACAGCGAACCGCGCAGCATGGTGTTCATGCTGGGGTTTGCGCCCGGCCACGCCTATCTCGGCGTGCACGACGAAAAACTGAACATTCCCCGCCGTCCGTCGCCGCGCACCGCCGTGCCCGCCGGCGCGGTGGCCATCGCCAACCGGCAAACCGTGATCTACCCGAACCGGCTGCCCGGTGGCTGGAACATCATCGGCGCCACGCCGCTCGTCATGTTCGACCCCGCGCGGGAACCCGCCGCGCTCCTGCAGCCCGGCGACACGGTGCGGTTCGTGCCGATTACGCCCGACGAATTCGACCGCATCCGGGGGAGCCGGCCATGAGCGTGACGGTGATCAAGCCCGGCATGCTGTCCAGCTTCCAGGACCACGGGCGCGAAGGCTACCAGCATCAGGGCATTTCGGCAGCCGGCGCCATGGACGAGCGCGCCCACCGGCTGGCCAATGCCCTGGCGGGCAACGAAGGCGATCCGGCCACGCTGGAGATCACGCTGACCGGCCCCACGTTGCGCTTTGACGCGCCGGCCTGCTTTGCGCTGGCCGGCGCCGACCTGGGCGCCACGCTGAACGGCCAGGACATTCCCCTGTTGCGCCCGCTTATCGCGCGGCCCGGCGACGTGCTGGCCTTCGGGGCGCGGCCCGCAACGGGCGTGCGCGCGTATCTGGCCGTGCATGGCGGTTTTGCGCTGACGCCCGTGATGGGCAGCGAGACCACGTATCTGCGCAGCGGTTTCGGCGGTTTTCAGGGGCGCGCACTGGCAAAGGGCGACGTCGTTCCGCTGCGCAGTCCACTGGCGCCGGACTGCAATACCGCCGCCTTGCAAAAGGCGCTGTGGCAGGTGCGCGTGTACCTGCCCGCGGCGCTGGGCAACAAGCAGCGCGAATGCATCCGCTTCCTGCCCGGCGTGCACTGGCCCGAATTCTCGCAATCCAGCCGCCGCGCCTTTTTGGAATCCGAGTTTCGCATCAGTCCGCAGTCCGACCGCATGGGCTACCGCCTGCTTGGCCGGCCGCTGACCATGAATCAGCCGCGGCAGATGCTGTCCGAGGCCGCCTGCTTTGGCACCGTGCAGGTGCCCTCGGGCGGCGAAGCCATCATTCTCATGGCCGACCGGCAAACCACCGGCGGCTATCCCAAGATCGCGCAGATCGCCACCGTGGACCTGCCCGCGCTGGCGCAGTCCGCACCCGGCCAGGTGCTGCGTTTCCAGCGGATCGAGCTGGACGAGGCGCAGCGCCTGGACGGCGAGCGCGAACGCGCGTTCGCGCAATTGCACGACGCGCTTGCGCCGCTGCGCGCGCTGCTGAACTAGAAAGGAAACCGCCATGACCACCCGCATCGACTTGAACTGCGACATGGGCGAAAGCTATGGCGCCTGGACCATGGGCAACGACGCGGCCGTGCTGCAGTACGTCAGCTCGGCCAACATTGCCTGTGGTTTCCATGGCGGCGACCCGGCCACCATGCGCAAGACGGTGGCCGCCGCGCTGGCCCGGGGCGTTGCGCTGGGGGCCCATCCCAGCCTGCAGGACCTGGCCGGTTTCGGCCGCCGCGTCATCCAGATCAGCCCCGACGAAGCCTACGACATCGTCGTCTATCAGATCGGCGCGCTGGCGGGTGTCGCGGCCTCGCAAGGCGCCCGCCTGCATCACGTGAAGGCGCACGGCGCGCTCTACAACATGGCGGCCAAGGATGAGCCGCTGGCAAAGGCGATCTGCCAGGCGGTCAAGGATGTGGATGCGTCGCTGATCCTGTACGGACTGGCCGGCAGCAAGCTGATCGACGCGGCCCGCGCCATCGGCCTGGCGTGCGCCAGCGAAGTCTTCGCGGACCGCTCCTATCAGGACGATGGCTCGCTGACGCCGCGCACGCGCGCGGGCGCCATGATCGAGGACGTGGACGTCGCGGTCGCACAGGTCGTGCGCATGGCGCGCGAAGGCCTGGTACGGTCGGTTGACGGCAAGGATGTGCCGGTGCAGGCCGACACCCTGTGCATCCACGGAGACCAGCCCAATGCGCTGGTCTTTGCCGATGGCATCCGGCGCGCCTTGACGCAGGCCGGCATCGAGGTGCGCACGCCGCCTCGCGCCTGAAGGCGCGCGCGCAGGCCTCTTCCTAAGCGGCGTCCAGCGACGCCTCGCGGTAAGCGCCCAGGATCTCCGGCAGCACTTCCACCACGTACTTGCGGGTCAGTCCGGCGGCGCGGTCGAAATCCCGGCTGCCGAGCGCCTGGATGATGCCTTCCGTGTAGGACGGGATCGTATTGGCTTCGAGCGATTGCCGGGCCAGCATGTAGCCCAGCGGTTCGATCTGTTCGTACAGTTTGCTGAGCATGCTGGTCAACGGCGCGTTGCCGGTGTAGCGCGCCGCGGCCAGATAGAAGTCGCGCGAGGCCGAGATGAAACCGCGCGCGTCCTGACGGCCCATCGCGGCGACGATGGCCTCGTGCAACGTGCCAAGTTCAGCCACCAGCGGCCCGACGTCGGGCATCTCGGCGACCTGCCGGATGCAATACGCCTCCAGTTCCGCACGCAGCATGTACAGATGGCGGATCTGGGTTTCGGTATAGAGCGTGACCCGGAAGCCCTTGCGCTGGATGTGCGTGACCAGGCCGCTCAGCTCCAGCAGGCGCAGCGCCTCCCGGATGGGGCTGCGGCTGGTGCCGAAGCGCTGCTCCAGTTCCTGTTCCCGTAACGGCTGTCCGGGCCGGATAGTGCCGTTCACTATCAACTCACGAATCTGTTCCTGTAGGAAATACGGAATCGTGGCGGGCGCTTTGACGTCCAATCGGCTCCCCTTTTACTGCGACTACGCATGACATGAGACCGTGACAAGATACTCGAAATCTCTTGAAACACAAGTAGAAATAATGTTTCATACTCAAAAGACGGCCGTGTGCCTGCCCGCGAGGGACGGCGTTGTCTGACGATGCGGGGATCAGTGCCAGTCGTCGCGGTAGACGAACTTGGGCATTTGCCAGTTGAAGCGCAGGGCCATGAGGCGCATGGTGAGGCCCGCCGCCAGCGCGATGGGCACCGACGCATTGGCCGACAGCCCGAGCGCCATCGAGCCCAGATACAGCGCGCCGGTCACCAGCGACACGCTGGCGTACAGCTCCTTGCGGAACAGCAGCGGGACCTCGTTGCAGAGCACATCGCGCAGCACCCCGCCGGCGCACCCGGTGATCATGCCGCTGATCAGCACTACGGTGATCGGCAGCTGCATCATCTGCGCCACCTGGCAGCCAATCACCGTGAAAGCCACCAGCCCCAGCGCATCGGCCAAGAGGAACACGCTGCGCAGCCGGCGCATGACCGGCGCGATCAGCGCGGTCAGGATCGCCGCGCCGCCCGTCATCCACAGGTATTCGGGATGCACGACCCAAGTCAGCGGATAGTGCCCCAGCAGCACGTCGCGCAACGAACCGCCGCCCAGCGCCGTCACGCACGCGATGATGCAGACGCCCATCCAGTCCATGTCGCGCCGCCCCGCCGAAAGAGCAGCCGTCATGGCTTCGGCGACGATGGCGACCAGGTACAGCGTGTGCAGCAGGGCGGGCGAAAGATCGGTGAACATGGGTTGGGCGGTAGCGTTGGCAGGCCTCATTGTATTGAGCCTTGCCGGCGCGCGCGCCATTGCCTGCGCGCGCATCATCCCGTACCCTCGGAGCTGTGTTGATTGCGATCAAGCCCCATCTCGTTTCGCGGCGAGACAATGGAGACGTGCCCGACCGGGCGCTATTGGGCCAGGCAGCGCGGACGCGGGAGCCGCCTCTCTGGCCGTAACCGGGAGATTAGGTATGACACAGCAAGTTGGCCCCATACTTCTGGCCACCGACCTCAGTGCGCGCGGCGACCGAGCCCTCGACCGCGCCTTGCAGTTGACCAAGGAACTGAACACCAAGCTGATCATGCTGCATGTCATGGAATCCCATGCCACGCCGCTCACCACGCCGGTATGGCGCCGCCTGTCGCCCGACCACAAGGCCCTTGTCGAACGTGAATTGGCCGAAGACGTGGCCGCCGCCAACGTGCCCGCCGAAGTCGTCGTCACCAAGGGCGAGCCCGTCGCCAGCATCATGGAAACCGCCGACACCTTCGGCTGCTCGCTGATCGTGGCCGGCATTGCCCGCCAGGAAACGCTGGGCCGGCTGCTGCTGGGCACCACGGTCGAAAAACTGGCCCGCCAGGCGCGCCAACCCGTGCTGGTCGTCAAGAACCGTCCGCGCCGCCCCTACCGCGACGTGCTGGTCGCCACCGATTTCTCGGACGGCTCGCGCCAGGCGCTGCGCGCCGCGCTGCAACTGGTGCCCAATGCCGACATCACCTTGTTCAATGCCTACGAAGTGCCGTTCCAGGGCGTGACCAAGCCTGACGACGCGGTCGTGGACAACCTCTACCGAACCGCCGAACAGTGCGCCGAGCGCTTCATCGCCGAAACGCCCGAACTGCCCAAGGGCCGCCCGACCAAGGTGGTGCTGGAAGCCGGCCAGCCCGAAACCGTGCTGGCCGATTACTCCTTCAACCATCGCTCCGATCTGGTCGTCACGGGCACCCATGGCCGCACCGGCATCTTGCGCACCGCCATCGGCAGCGTGGCCGAGCGGCTGCTGGAATCCCTGCCCAGCGATGTGCTGATCGTGCGGCTGAGCGGCGAAGAGTAATCCTGGCCAAGCAAAAGGCGGCGCCCACGCGCCGCCTTTTTTTGGTCTGCCTTCAACTTACGCGCTACGCGTCGCCCTGCTTTTCCATGGTGTCGATCGTGCCGCGCAGGATCTTCAGCAGCACCAGCCCCGGGATGGCGATCACCACCGTCAGCAGGAAGAACCCCGGCCACCCCAGGTGATTGACCAGCGGCGGCGTCAGCGGCCCGGCCAGGTAGGTGCGCCCCACGGCTGACAACGCCGACAGCAGCGCGAATTGCGTGGCCGAGAACCGCTGGCGGCACAGGGCCATCAACAGGCCCACGAAAGACGCCGTGCCCAGCCCGCCGCACAGGTTTTCAATGCCCACGCCGGTGGCCATCAGCCACAGATTCTTCGGACTGACCGCGATCAGCCAGTACGCCAGGTTCGACACCGCCTGCAAGAGGCCAAAGGCCATCAGCGACCGGTACAGCCCCCACCGCGCCATCAGGGATCCGCCCGCCAGCGCGCCGATGATCGTCGCCGCCAGCCCCAGCACCTTGTTCACCGTACCCACTTCGGTGGGCGTGAAGCCCGCGCCGCGGATGAGGAAGGTGGTGGACAACGCGCCGGCGAACGCGTCGCCCAGCTTGTACAGCACGATCAACAGCAACACTGCCAGCGCGCCGCGGCGTGTGAAGAACTCATGCAGGGGTTCGGCGACCGCCTCGCGCAGGCTGCGGGGCGCGCGCGCGACGTGTTCGGGTTCGGGCGCCCACAGCGTGGCAAGCGCGCACAGCAGCATCAGCCCGCCCATCACCATGTAGGTGTTGCCCCACCCGATCCATTGGTCCGCCATGATGAGCGCCAGGCCGCCCGACACGATCATGGCCAGCCGGTAGCCCATGACCTTGATGGCCGCGCCCGCCCCGCGTTCCTCCTTGCGCAGCACGTCCGTGCAATAGGCATCGAAGGCGATGTCCTGCGTGGCGGAAAGAAAGGCGACCAGCACGGCCAAGAGCGCCAGCGGCATCAGCGCCGACGACGGCGACAGCGCGCCCATCGCCAGGATCGCCGCCGCCAGCAGCACCTGCGTGACCAGCATCCAGCCGCGTCGCCGGCCCAGCAGCGGCGGCGCAAAACGGTCCACCAGCGGCGCCCAGAGAAATTTGATGGTGTAGGCCGTGCCTACCAGGGTGAGGAAACCGATTTCCTGCAGCGGCACGCCTTCGACGGTGGCCCAGGCCTGCAATGTGCCGCTGGTCAGGGCCAGCGGCAGCCCGCTGGCAAAGCCCAGGACCAGCAAGGGGGCAACGCGCGGGCTGGTGTAGACGTTGGATACAGCGGTGATGACGGTCTCCTGAGACTAGGCCGGCGGCGTTGCAGATGCTGGCCGCGGGCGTGCCGGCATTTTAGGGCCTGTTGCCCCGTGCCGTCAGGAGGATGCGTGTCGGAATGTCAGGGGGATGCGAAGCGGTACACCGCAAGCGTGCTGCGCCAGCTTGGGAACGCCTTCACTTCCTTGCCTTCGTTGAACGTGGCGCGCTCCAGGATGCGCAGGCCCACTTCGCCGGCCAGCTGTTCGAAGTCGCGCAGCGTGCATAGGTGGATGTTGGGCGTGTTGTACCACTGGTAGGGCATCTGCCCCGTCACGGGCATGCGGCCGCGCAGGATGGCCCAGCCGTGCGGCCAGTAGCCGAAGTTGGGAAACGACACCACGCCGTAACGCGCCACCCGCGCCATTTCGCGCAGGATGTGTTCGGTGCGGTGCATGGACTGCAACGTCTGCGACAGCACGACGGTGTCGAACTGCTTGTCGTCAAAGAGCGCCAGGCCGTCTTCCAGGTTCTGCTGGATGACCTCGACGCCGCGGCGCACGCAGGCGATCACGCAGGTGTCGTCGAGCTCGACGCCGGCGCCCTTGACCTGGCGATGATCGCGCAGATGCGCCAGGAGGGCGCCGTCGCCACAGCCCAGGTCCAGGACGCGGCTGCCCGGTTCGATCCAGCTGGCGATACGCGCCAGGTCGGGCCGCAGCGCGCCGTGGGCATAGCGAGGGGTCACGGGAGTCATTGGGCAGATCCTTCGGTCAACTGAGCCTCAAGGCCCAGCTCGCGTGCGATGCGTTCGTAGTAGCCGCGCACGACCGCGTGGTAGCGGGCGTCTTCGAGCAGGAAGGCGTCGTGGCCGTGCGGCGCGTCGATCTCGGCGTACGTGACGGGGCTGGCGTTCTTGAGCAGCGCGCGCACGATCTCGCGCGACCGTTCCGGCGGAAAGCGCCAATCGGTCGAGAACGACACAAGCAGGAAGTTGGACTTGGCGGGCGCCAGCGCACGGGCCAGGTCACCGCCCGTGGTGCGCGCCGGATCGAAGTAGTCCAGCGCGCGCGTGATGAGCAGGTAGGTGTTGGCGTCGAAATAGCGCGTGAACTTTTCGCCCTGGTAGCGCAGGTACGACTCCACCTCGAATTCGACGTCGTAGCCGTAGCGGTAGGCGCCGTTTTCGGCGGGCGCGCGCTGGGCGCGGCCGAATTTCTCGGCCATGTCGTCGTCGGACAGGTACGTGATGTGGCCGATCATGCGCGCGACCGACAGGCCGCGGCGCGGCACGGTGTCCTGCGCGTAGTAGTCGCCGCCGTGGAAATCCGGGTCGGTGATGATGGCGCGCCGGGCCACTTCGTTAAAGCCGATGTTCTGCGCCGACAGGCGCGGCGTGCTGGCGATGACGATGCAGTTGGCCACGCGCTCGGGCAAGGTGATCGACCAGCTCAGGGCCTGCATGCCGCCCAGCGATCCGCCCATCACGGCCGCGAAGCGCTCGATGCCGAAGTGGTCCGCCACCCGCGCCTGCGCCCGCACCCAGTCTTCGACCGTCAGCACCGGGAACGCGGCGCCCCAGGGCTTGCCGGTCTCGGGATTGATGCTGGCCGGCCCGGTCGAGCCGAAGCACGAGCCCAGGTTGTTGACCCCGATCACGAAAAAGATATTAGTGTCCACCGGCTTGCCGGGTCCCACCATGTTGTCCCACCAGCCCAGGTCGCTGGGATTGTCGGCGGCCTGGCCTGCAACGTGGTGCGAGGCATTGAGCGCGTGGCAGATGAGCACGGCATTGGTGCGCTGCGCATTGAGCGTGCCGTAGGTTTCGACCGCCAGCTCGTACGACGCAAGCGACTGGCCGCTCAGCAAGGGCAGCGGCTCATCGAAACGGATGAAGGTGGGGGAGACGAGGCCGACCGAACCGGGATCAACGGTATCGGACGTCGTGACGGTTGCGGGAACGAACCCGCTGGCCGAATCACCGGCCAAATTCTGGGCAGGAGTGGTCATACGGACCTCTTTAGCTGGATTTATTGGAAGGCGCCCGCAAGCGGATCAGGCAAATCGGCGCCGAAAATTGGATAGTGCGGCAGGAATTCTAGCACTGCTTGGCGCACGGGCAGCAAGCCCCACGGGCCGCGACAACTGCGCGTTGCCCCGGCGCGCAAGACGGCAATCCCCCTCGCGGCCGGCTCAGGCGCCGGCCTCCCAGGGTTCCTGTCCCAGGTACTCGTAGCGTTCGGTGTTCACGCGCGACACGCGCCATTCCACGGGCTGGCGGTTATAGGAAAACGCGATGCGGCGGATCTCCAAGAGCGCGCTGCCTTCGGCCACGCCCAGGCAGCGTGCGTGCGTGCGCTCGGCCAGGCAGGTCCGCAGCCGCTCGTCGGTGGCGATGACGTTGACGCCGAACAGGTCCTGGTACAGCGCGTAGAGCGTGCTGGTGCGCTCGCGCAGGTGCGCTTCCAGCAGCCCCGGAAAGCGCGATTCGGGCAGGCACACGTCGTCGGCCATCACCACGTCGCCGTTGAGCGACAGCACATTCAGGAACTCGAAAACGTACGCGCCTGCGGGCAGCGCCAGCTTTTCGCGCGCCACGGCAGAGGCCTTCACGCGGCGAAAGCGCAGCAGTTCCGTGGTGGGATAGGACTTGCTGCCGTCCTGCCCGACGATGCGAAAAAACTTGAAGAAGTGATGGTTGCGCGTATGCACCGCAACGTAGGTGCCGCGCCCCTGATGCCGCACCAGGATGTTCTCGGCGGCCAGCTCGTCGATGGCCTTGCGCAGCGTGCCGATCGACACGCCGAACCGCTCGGCCAGATGCTTTTCCGGAGGAATCGCCTCGCCCTGCTTCCACTCGCCTTGCGCCAGCGCGGCAAGCACGGCCTGCTTGACCTGTTCGTACAAGGGACTGCCCAAAGGCACAGTCGGTGACAGGCTGGTGTTCATGGGTGCATCGCAAAAATCAAGGACCTCCAGTGTAGCGGCGCAACGGCCGCCCGCTCAAGTCATCTAATTCATATATATGATTTAGTTGACTTTGAAAAAAGCCGGGCCTAAGATTTCCTGGCCGTTGTGATCCGCGCCGCAAGCAGCACCCGGGCGGCGCCCTGACCCCAGAGAGGAAGACAATGATTCACGCCGTATTGCACGATGCGAAGGACACGGTGGCGGTCGCCGTGGTGGAGGGCCTGACCGCCGGAACGGAGCTGAACGCCTGGATCATGGATGAGGACAAGATCATCCATGTGCGGGCGTCGCAGGACATTCCCATCGGCCACAAGGTCGCGATGAAGGACATGGCCGTGGGCGACACCGTCTTCAAGTACGGCGTCGATATCGGCCGCGTGGTGGCGCCCATCAAGGCCGGCCAGCACGCCCACGTGCACAACATCAAGACCAAGCGCTGGTAAGCGCCCGTCCATCGCACAGGAACCCACCATGTCCATCATCACTGCCCAGACCACCTTCCAAGGCTATCGCCGCGACAATGGCCGCGTCGGCGTGCGCAACCACGTCATCGTCCTGCCCGTGGACGACATCTCCAACGCCGCGGCCGAGGCCGTCGCCAACAATATCAAGGGCACCCTTGCCCTGCCTCATCCTTACGGCCGGCTGCAATTCGGCGAAGATCTTGAACTGCACTTTCGCACGCTGATCGGCACCGGCTGTAACCCCAACGTGGCCGCCGTGGTCGTGATCGGCATCGAGGAAGGCTGGACCAAGCGCGTCGTCGACGGCATTGCCGCCACCGGCAAGCCAGTCATGGGCTTTTCCATCGAACTGCACGGCGACCACGACACCATCATGCGCGCCTCCCGCTGCGCCAAGGAATACGTGCATTACGCCACCGCGCTCACGCGCAGCGAATGCCCCATCTCCGATCTGTGGGTCTCCACCAAGTGCGGCGAATCCGACACCACGTCCGGCTGCGGCGCCAATCCCACGGTGGGCAATGCGTTCGACAAGCTCTATGAACTGGGCTCCACGCTGGTCTTTGGCGAAACCTCGGAACTGACCGGCGGCGAGCACATCGTCGCCGAGCGCTGCGCGAACGACGCCGTGCGCGAGCGCTTCATGTTCATGTTCGACCGCTACCAGGCCATGATCGACCGCTGGAAGACCAGCGACCTGTCCGAATCCCAGCCCACCAAGGGCAACATCGCCGGGGGCCTGACCACCATCGAGGAAAAGGCGCTGGGCAACATCCAGAAGATCGGCAAGAAATGCCGCGTTGACGGCGTGATCGACAAGGCCGAGATCCCCGACGGCCCCGGCTTGTGGTTCATGGACTCGTCCTCGGCCGCGGCGGAAATGGTCACGCTGTGCGCCGCCTCCGGCTACGCCGTGCACTTCTTCCCCACCGGCCAGGGCAACGTCATCGGCAACCCGATCCTGCCGGTCATCAAGATCTGCGCCAATCCGCGCACGGTGCGCACGATGTCCGAACACATCGACGTGGACACCAGCGGCCTCTTGCAGCGCGAGATCGACCTGAACCAGGCCGGCGACAAGCTGCTGGAATGCATGCTGGCCACCGCCAATGGCCGGTGGACCGCGGCCGAGGCCCTGGGCCACCGCGAATTCGTCCTTACGCGGATCTTCGAAAGCGCCTAGCGCGCATGCCGGCCGGCGCGCCAAGGAGAACGCGCCGGCCGTCCCTCGCGGCATCATCGCAACATCAACGACAAGAACCTGCAGACCCGGGCGCAGTCCGCGGCAGCAAAGGCGTACGCATTCCTACCCGGGCGTTATCCCCAAGGAGGAAGACAGATGAGTAGCGAACCGCATTACCCCCTGAAAGATGCGCAGCGCCGTCGCCTGCTGGGCGCCCTGGGCGCCGCCGGCCTCTGTGCGCTGGCCCCGTGGGAACGGGCGCTGGCGCAGAAAGGCGCATGGCCCGAGCGTCCCATCAACTACGTGGTGCCTTTTCCGCCGGGCGGCCTGACCGACGTGGCCGCACGCCAGGTGGGCAAGGCCCTGGCGGATGCCGAACGCTGGAACGTGGTGATCGAGAACAAGCCGGGCGGCAGCGCCAACATCGGCGCGGCGCATGTGTCGCACGCCGCGCCCGATGGCTACACGTGGCTGGCCATCACCCTGTCGCACGCGGCCAACGCCACGCTGTTCGCGGGCAAGGCCGGCTACGACCTGACCCGCGACCTGACGCCGCTCGCCGGGCTGGCGTCCTCGCCCATCATGGTGGTCGTCAACGCCAAGAGCAACATCAAGTCCATGGACGACCTGGCGCGCGCAGCCAAGGCCAAGGCCCTGTCGGCCGGTTCCAGCGGCAACGGCACGCCGCCGCACCTGACGCTGGCGCTGTATCAGAAGCTCACGGGCGTGCCGCTGATGCACGTGCCGTATAAGGGCGGCGCGCCATCGCTCACGGACCTGATCGGCGGTCACCTGGATGTGGTGTTCTCGAACTATCCCGAGTCGCTGGCGCATGTGAAGAACGGGTCGCTGCGCGCCCTGGCGATCACCACGCGCGAACGCAGCAAGGACCTGCCCGATCTGCCCACCACGGCCGAAGCCGGCCTGCCGGACCTGATCGTCGAGAACTTCACCGGCGTGCTCGCGCCCGCTGGCACCCCGCCGGAACTGGTCCAGCGGATCGGCGACGCCATCGTCAAGCAGGTCTCGCAGCCCGCCATGCAGCAGGCCCTGCTGCAATTGGGTTTCGTGCCGCAGCCGCGTGGCCCCAAGGAGTTCGGAGCTTACCTGAAGTCCGAGGTCGACCGCTGGGCCAAGATCATCCGCGACGCCAACATCCAGGTCGCCTGAAGCGGCCGCCCTGCCCACCACAAAGAGGAGTCCGGCAGATGCGAGTATTGATTTCGGAGTTCATGGACGCGCCCGCCGTCGATGCCTTGCGGCAACGGTTCGACGTGCGCTACGCCCCCGAGCTGGTGGAGCAGCGCGCCGCGCTGCATGAAGCCGCCGCGGATGCCGACGCCCTCATCGTGCGCAACCGCAGCCAGGTGAACGCCGAACTGCTGGCGGCGGCGCCGCGCCTGATTGCGGTGGGCAGGCTGGGCGTGGGGCTGGACAACATCGATCTGGCGGGCTGCGAGGCGCGCGGCATCAAGGTCATTCCGGCCACGGGCGCCAACGCCCGCGCCGTGGCCGAGTACGTCATCGGCACCATGCTGTCGCTGTTGCGCGGCGCCTATGCGTCCACGGCGGCTGTCGCGGCCGGCACCTGGCCGCGCACCGCGCTGTCGCAGGGGCTGGAGGCGCACGGCCGCACGCTGGGCGTGGTGGGATTCGGGGGCATCGGCCGGCTGGCAGCCCAGCTTGCGCGCGGGCTGGGCATGCGCATCGTGGGCAGCGATGCGGCCCTGCCGCCCTCCCATCCCGCGTGGCAGGAAGCCGGCGCCGAGCCGCTGGCCCTGGACGAGCTGCTGGGCCAGGCGGACGTCGTGACGCTGCATGTGCCGCTCACGTCCGAGACCCGTCACCTGCTGGACGCGGCGCGCATCGCGCGCATGCGCCCCGGCGCCATCCTCATCAACACGTCGCGCGGCGGCATCGTGGACGAGGCTGCGCTGGCGGCCGCGCTGCGCGCCGGGCGGCTGCGCGGCGCCGCGCTGGACGTCTTCGAGCAGGAACCCCTGCCCGCGGGCGGCCCGCTGGCCGACGCGCCGAACCTGATCCTCACGCCGCACATCGCCGGCCTCACGCAAGAGGCCAACACGCGCGTTTCCGACATGGTGGCCGCCGGTGTGACAATGGCGCTTGACGCCCGCGCACGCTGACGAGGCGCGGCGCGCCTCACACGACAGGAAGGATATGGCTCACATCTATCTGGACGAACTTCAACACCTGGCCGCGGCGGGTCTTGCCGCGGCCGGCGCCAACCCGGTCATGGCGGACAGCACCGCCCGCGCGCTGGTCTTCGCGGAAAGCCAGGGGCTCAGTTCCCACGGCCTGTCGCGCGTGCCGTTCTACGCCGGCCACCTGCGCACCGGCCGCGCCATCGGTTCGGCCGTGCCGCGCATCCTGAACGAACGCGGCGGGGCGGCGCTGATCGATGCCGGCTCCGGCCTGGCCTTCCCCGCCTGCGGCATGGCGGTCGACGAGGCCACCGTGCGCGCCCGCGAACATGGCGTGGCGTTCGTGGGCGTGGCCAACAGCCATCATTTCGGCGAGGCCGCCTACCACCTGGAAGCCCTGGCCGACGCCGGCCTGGTGGGGCTGGCGCTCAGCAATTCACCCGCCGCCATGCCCGCATGGGGCGGCAAGCGCCCACTGTTCGGCACCAATCCCATCGCGGCGATCTTCCCGCGCCGTGGCGGCGCGCGGCTGGTCATCGACCTGTCGCTGTCGCAGGTGGCGCGCGGCAAACTCATGATCGCGGCGCGCGACAACCAACCGATCCCGCTGGGCTGGGCGCTGGACGCGGACGGCCAGCCGACCACCGATCCGAAGGCGGGCCTGGCCGGCAGCATGCTGCCAGCGGGCGGCGTCAAGGGCGCGATGCTGGCCCTCATCGTGGAACTCATGGCCTGCGCGCTGACCGGCGCGCGCTTCGGCTACGAGAACGAGTCGTTCTTCGTGGACGAAGGCGGCCCGGCGCGGCTGGGACAGGCGTTCATGGCGATCGACCCCAACGCGTTGGCGGGCAACGACGTCTACCTGGAACGCGTGGAAACGCTGGTCGATGCGATGCTTGAAGACGAGGACGTGCGCCTGCCGGGCGAGCGCCGCCGCAAGCTGCGCGACGAGGCCGTCAAGCACGGACTGGATCTGCCCGATGCGCTGATGACGCAATTGCGCACGCTGGCCGGCGCGGGCTGACCCGTCGCCGGGGCGCCCTGATGCCGGTGTTTAATGCCCGTGCTTAATGCCCGTGCTTAATGCCCGTGGGTGAACCACAGCATCAGCGGCGCCAGCAGCAGAAACACCACGGTGGACACCAGCACGGCGCCCGCCGCGGTGTCGCCCAGCGGCGTGTAGCGCCGCGCGTACATGTAGCTGACCACCGCGCACGGCATGGCCATCTGCAGCGTCAGCGCCCCGGCCAGCACCGGCTCCAGGTTCAGCGCCCACACCACCGCCCCCCCCGTCGCCAGCCCCACCACCAGCCGGATCGCGGCGACCTTGGCGCCGTCGCGCACGCCGTTCGACGGAATGAGCGCCAGCGCATGGCCCAGGCTCAACAGCATCAGCGGCACGGTCACCGCGCCCAGCATGCGCGCCGTCTCGATGATCCACGCGGGCACCGGAATGTTCAGCAGGCGCAGCGCCACCGCCACCACAGAAGCCAGCAGGATCGGACTCTTCCAGCTTCCCTTGGTGTTCACGCCGGGCAGCATGCGCACCGCGATCGTGTGCATCACGAAGGAATTCACGGCAAAGAACGCCACCGCGACGGACAGCCCCGCATCGCCGAAGGCCAGCTGCGAAATGGGCAGCCCCAGGTTGCCGGCATTGGGCAGGAACGCCGTGGGCAGCAGGCTCAGCACGGGCAGCTTCCAGGCCTTGAGCAGCGCCGCGCTGATCAGCGCGCACAGCAGCAGGGCGATCAGCGTTGCGGCGGCCACGTCGGCCAGCGCCCGGTCGTCCAGATGGGTGGTGACGAAGGTATGAAACACCAGCGCCGGCGTGGTGACGGACGTCACCAGCGTGGTGATGAAGTTGCCGCCGAAGGGGAGATCGCGCTTGCCCCAGAAAAGCCCGATTCCCACGCAGGAAAGCAGGGGCAGCATCAGCACAATGGCTGACAGGTAGAACTGCGCGATGGCCAACATGGACTATTCCGTCAGAGATAAAAAGATTGATGCGTCACGGCATCATTGCTTGTCCCCGCTGGGGCGGTCGCAGCAGCATGGGCGCATTGTTCACAAAAGGGCCATCCCGTCCTCGCCGCCATGTCCGCCACACCGATGCGCAGTCTTGCCCACTCATCGCGTTGCGCCGATCGCAGCGCCGACCGCAGTCCGGTCCGAAGCGCCGCCTTGCATCTGTCCGACAGGCAGGCCGCCTGCCTGAAATGGTCGGCCGCGGGCAAGACCAGCTGGGAAACCTCCCGCATATTGGGCGTCAGCGAAAGCACGGTGAATTTCCACCTGCGCAACGCGTGCAACCGGCTTGGCGTGCGGGGCCGGCGCGCTGCCGTGGTGGCGGCGCTGCGGTTGGGGCTGCTCGAGTTCAAGGCTTGATGACGACGGACCGCAGGAATTCGCGCGCACGCTCGGCGGGCAGGCTTTCCTCGGTGCCGGCGGCCACGGCCTCGATCAGCATGGAGTCGGTCACCCACACCCTGGCGTGCAGCCATCCGGGCTTGCCCACTGCCTTGCCGCGCACCTCGATCGTCTCGCCGTACGGCGGCCATTCCGAGGGCGGCGGGGCCTGCATGTTGGTGTACAGCGATCGCATCAGGGCCATGCCCAGCGCCTGCCGGGCGGCGGGACTGGCCGCGATCTCCGGCGGCAGGGGCGCCGATCCCACGGCGAACACGGCTTCGCCAACGGTCGCGCTGGCCAGCGTGAACTGCAAGGCGTGCGTGTCCAGCTTCAGATCGCGGGTTTCGATCGAGACCCGGGCAGGAAACGCCGCGCGGACGTGGCCGTCGGCCACATCCATTTCGCGCCAGTTGTAACTGGGCGAGCAAGCCGTCAACGCCAGCGCCAGCGCCAAAAAAACGCCCGCTTTCTTGAACATGAAACGAAACAGCGATGAAATCGTCATTACCCGAGAACCCACAGGGTCCAGTCATTTCGAGGAATTCAGAAATTGTCGCCGATTTCCATGGCCCCCGCGCCCGACGGCACCCCGCTCGCCAATTATTCCTGGCCCGCCGCCCCCAACGTGCCGCCCCCGATCGCCGGATTGGAGGACTCCGGGGCCCGCCCGGAGACGGCCGGCCCCGGGATGGCCGGCCCCGGGATGGCCCGCCCCAGCATCTACCTGCTGCACGGTTTGAGCGAGCACGCCGGGCGCTACGACCGGCTGGCGCGCTGGCTGACTGCCCGGGGCTGGGACGTGGGCGCGCACGACCACCGCGGCCACGGCCGCTCGGGCGGGCATGCCGCCACGCTGCGCGACCAGGAAGACCTGGTCACCGATGCCGTGGACCGGCTGCGCGCCTGGACACAGCGCTGCGGCCGCCCGCCCATCCTGCTGGGCCACAGCCTGGGCGCCCTGGTCGCCGTGCGCATCGCGCAGCGCCGCCTGGCCGACCTGGACGGCCTGGTGCTCAGTTCGCCGCCCTTTGCCGTCAACGTGCCGCTGTGGGTGCGCCGCACCCTTACATGGATGTCCCTGCACGCCCCCGACCTGCGCGTGCCGCACGGCCTGGCGCCCGCCCGCATCTCGCACGACCGGGCCGTGGTGAAGGCCTACCGCGCCGATCCCCTGGTGCGGCGCCGCATGACCGGCCGCCTGGCGCGCTTTGTCGACGAAGCCGGCCAGCAGGCCCTGCGCGAGGCCAGTCTGCTGCCCTGCCGCACCCTGCTGATGGTGGCGGGTGACGATGCCATCGTGGCGGCCGAAGGCAGCCGCCAATTCGCCCAGCGGGCGCCCGCCGAACTCCTTACCCTGCGCTGGTACGACACGGCCTGGCACGAGATCTTCAACGAAGCCGCCCCCATCGCCGATCCGGTCTATGCTGACCTGGACGAATGGCTGGCGCGCACCGCCCAGGCATTGTCCCTGTCCCCAGTACTGGTTCCCGAAGCACAGGAGGCCAGCACCCCGTAAAATCCGGCGACAGCCCCCAACGAGAACAATCCGTGACCGATACTGCCGCCAACCGCCTCGCCCGCCTAGAGGCCAACCGCTCGCTGCTGACCCAGACCCTGCGGGGCATCGAGAAAGAAGGCCTGCGCGTGGACGAACAGGGCATCCTGGCCCGCACGCCGCACCCCGCCGGGCTGGGCTCGGCGCTGACCAACGAACACGTCACCACCGATTATTCCGAATCGCTGCTCGAACTCATCACGGGCACGCACCAGGACGTGGACGCGTTGCTGGCCGAGCTTGCCGATACGCACCGCCATGTCTACGGCGTGCTGGACCACGAGCTGATCTGGAACCAGTCCATGCCGGCCACGCTGCCGCCGGAGCCTGACATCCCCATCGCCTGGTACGGCACGTCCAACACCGGCATGCTCAAGCACGTGTACCGCCGCGGTCTTGCCGAACGCTACGGCAAGACGATGCAGTGCATCGCCGGCGTGCACTACAACTTCTCGCTGCCCGAAGACCTGTGGTCCGTGCTGGACACGCAGCCCGGCTCCGCGCAGGACCGCCGCTCGCGCGGCTACATTGGCCTGATCCGCAACTTCACGCGCTACTCGTGGCTGCTGATGTACCTGTTCGGCTCGGCCCCGGCGCTGGCCAGCGATTTCCTGCAAGGCCAGGACCATCAGCTGGAAAAGCTGGGCGACCACACGCTGTACCTGCCCTACGCCACCAGCCTGCGCATGAGCGACCTGGGTTACCAGAACAAGGCGCAGTCGCAGCTCAAGCTCTGCTACAACGACCTGGACACCTTCCTTGGCCGCCTGTACGGCGCCGTGACGCAGCCCTGGCCCGAATACCAGAAGATCGGCACGCATCGCAACGGTGAATGGATCCAGCTCAACACCAACGTGCTGCAGATCGAAAACGAGTACTACTCCAGCATCCGTCCCAAGCGCGCCACCGGCCGCTGCGAGCGCCCCATCACCGCGCTGGCCGAGCGCGGCGTGCAGTACGTCGAAGTGCGCTGCCTGGACATCGACCCGTATTCGCCGGTGGGCATCGACGCGGCCACTGCGCGCTTCGTCGACGCCTTTCTCCTGTTCTGCACCGCCTCGGACAGCCCCTTCTTCCCGGCCAATGGCTACTGTCAGCGCAGCGCCGACAACTTCTCGGTGGTCGTCAAGGAAGGCCGCAAGCCCGGCCTCATGCTGGACCGCGAAGGCCAGTCGATCGGCCTTGCGCAATGGGGCCACGAACTGCTCGACCAGATCGCGCCGTACGCCGCGTTGTACGACAGCGCGCTGGGCGGCACCGCCTACGCCGACGCGCTGGCCGCCCAACGCGCCAAGCTCGACCAGCCGGACGCGACGCCGTCCGCGCGCCTGCTGGCCGACCTGAAGGACAGCGGTCTTTCGTTCCACGATTACTCGCTGGCGCTGAGCCGCAAGCAGGCCGATGCCCTGCGCGCCGAACCGCTGCCGGCCGACGTGGCCGCGGCCTACGAGCAAGCCGCGGCGCAGTCCACCGCCGAACAGCTACGGCTGGAGCAGTCGGACACTGAAGATTTCGACACCTACGTCGCGCGCTATCACGCCGCGCTGAAAGCGCCGCGCAAATAAGGCGTATCGTTAGGGCTCGGGTTGCGCCGCGCGCCATACGGCGGCCGGCGCCAGCCTTACCAGTCACATCAGGAGGTTTTCTTCATGCGCCGCACCGCAACATTCCTGCTGGCCCTGGCGGCCAGTGTGGCGGGCATTGCCCACGCCGCGCCGCCCCCCATGCAGACCGTGGAATCCGTAGACCTGAAACGCTACGTCGGGATGTGGTACGAAATCGCCAACTTCCCCATGTTCTTCCAGCGCAATTGCGTGGGAGACACCACGGCGGAATACACCGCGCATCCGGACGGCACGATCGGCGTGAACAACCGCTGCCGCACCAAGGACGGGGATATCGATTCGGCCTCGGGCACGGCCACCGTCGTTGAAGGCAGCAACAACGCCAAGCTCGAAGTCACGTTCTTCAAGCCGTTCAAGGGCGACTACTGGGTGATCGGCCTGGATCCGGAGTACCGCTGGGCGGTCGTCGGCACGCCCGACCGCAAGTACCTGTGGATCCTGTCGCGCTCGCCGCAACTGCCCAAGGAAGAACTGGACAAGGCGTTGGCTGCCGCCACGGCGCAAGGCTACCAGCTCGACGAGCTGCGCTACACGCCGCAGAAGTAAAGACCCTGGAAGTAAAGGACCGCGGAAGTCTGCGGTCCGCTCAGCCCGCGTAGTCGCGGGCCAGCCTGACCACCGTCACGCCGGGCTTCAACTGCCGCAGCGACGGCATGATGAGCGTGCAGTTGTCGTAAGGCGTGACAATCGGCTGCTCGTCGGCCCAGCCGATGGACGATCCGGCCTTCTCGAACGTCTCCAGTCCCGACCAGGGGCCCGCAAAACGCACGTTCATGGACGGCGCCACCACGGCGTCCGTCACCTCCAGCACGCGCTGGTGCGCAGGGTCCGGCAGCAGCCAGCCTTCGGGCAGGTCGGACCGATCCGCCACGCCCGACTCCACCAGCATCCGCGCCACCATGTCGCGCGCCACCTCGCGCGAAGACAGGTCGCCATGAAAGCCGCATTCGATCAGCAGCGCGCAGGCGTCTTCCCGGGCCGGATCGCCGAAATGCTCGAAGTCGCGCATGCGCACGCCGTCCTTGTGGCCGGCATCCACGATGACGTGCTGCGGCGCCTTCAGGCGGCGGGCCAGCGCGACATTGCGCGGCAACACGCCCGTCAACAGCAGCGGCGCGCCCGGCTCGTGCATCGAATGCAGATCCAGCAGCCAGTCGGCGCGCCGCACCCACGGACGCAACGCCGCGCCGCGCTGGCGGTCGGGCGTGGTGGGATTGTCCAGGCGTTCGGCGCTCCAGACGCGGTTCATGTCTTCCTGCACGAATCGGGAGGCATCGTGATTCGCCGCGTCGAAGCGGTCGAACGCATCCAGATTGCAGAAGGCCAGCGTCAGGCTGCCGCGGCGCGGCCGCAGGCCCGACGCCAGCAGGTCCTTCAGCGCCCAGGCGCCGCACAGCTCGTTGCCATGCACCAGCGCGCTCACCATGAGCGCCCGTCCCGGAACGCCCGAATCAAAGTGCCACACGCCGGGCGTGTCGGTATTGCCTGCGCGCTCGGCGGCGATGTCGGGAACGGGAAGCTTGAATTGCATGGTGATATCCGTGTGCTGCGAGGGTCTTTCGATGTCGGGATGTGCCGTGCGGCCTTATTGCGCCTCGATCTTGGCGGCCTTGACCAGCGCGGCGTACTTCTTGGTCTCTTCCGCCTGGAAGGCCACCGGATCCACGCCCGGCTTGGCGACTTCGCCGCCCGCGTCCTGCATCTTGGCGCGGAAGGTGTCGGACTTCAGCGATTCATCCAGCGCAGCGCGCAGCTTGGTCACCACGGGCTCGGGCAGACCCGCCGGGCCGTACAGCGCGAACCACAGGTTGATGTCGACGGACTCGAAACCCTTGGTGGCGGCCAGCGGCGCGATCTCGGGCGCGGCGGGCGAACGCTTGTTCTCGGTCAGGCCCAGCGCGACGATGTTGCCGCTGCGGACCTGCGGCAGACCCGAGGACAGCACCAGCATGCCGAAATCCAGCTGGCCGCTCATCAGGTCCGTGACCAGCGGCGACACGCCGCGGTAAGGCACGTGTTCGGCGCGGGTGCCGGTGGCCTGGTTGATCATCTCGCCCGCCAGGTGCAGCGTCGTGCCCACGCCCGAAGACCCGTAGTTGAACGTGCCGGGCGCGGCGCCCTTGAGCTTTTCCAGGTACTCGGCGGCGGTCTTCACGCCGGAGTTCTTGCTGGCGGCCAGCAGCATCGGCTGCGAGGCCACGATGCCCAGCGCCGTGAAGTCCTTGGCGCTGTCGTACTTGACCGCGGTGTTGATCATGCGGGCGATCACCATTTCGTTGGTGGAGCCCAAAAAGATGGTGTAGCCGTCCGGCGCGGCACGGGCCACGCGCTGCGCGCCGATGGTGCCGCCGGCGCCGCCGACGTTCTCGACCACGACCGTCTGGCCCAGGCGCTTGCCCAGTTCTTCGCCCAGCAGGCGCGCGGTCAGGTCCAGGCTGCCGCCTGCGGGATAACCGACGATCAGCGAAATGCTGCGGGCCGGATAGTCGGCCGCGCTGGCAACGGGTGCCACGGCAAGGGCCGAAGCGGCGCACAACGAGACTAGCGCTGCGCGCAACGGATGCAAGATGGACTTCATGAATTTCTCCCTGGGGTGCTGTGGATGGACGGCGGAGCCGCCTCTTTTGAGTTTCGGGGGCTATTTTCAAGCGCGGCTCAGGGGCATACCGTGCCAAAGCGGCACATCGTTGTGCTAATCCGGTTTGATGTCTGGCAATCAGGCCTTGCGGCTGGCCGTCGCTTCCCAGGCAGCTTCGGCCAGGTCGGTCAGCCGGGCACGCGGGCGGTACAGGCGGACCTCGAAGGCGATCTCGTCGCTACGTCCGCCCAGCTCGGCCAATGCGCCGCGGCGGCAATCCGCCGCCACCATGGACCAGGGCAGCCACGCCACGCCCACGCCCTTGGCGACCGCGCCATGCGCCGCGTCCAGCGAATCGCTGCGCACGAAGGGCGTCAGCGCGTACGGCGTGGCCTCCAGCCGGTCTCCCACGATGCGCTCCATCGCCAGCCCGCCGGTATAGGTGATCAGCGGCACGGGCGCGCCGCCCACCTGCAACTGATAGCGTGGCCGGCCGCGGGCGTCCATCTGGCTGACCGGCACCAGCTTGTCGGTCGCCAGCGTCATGTAGCGGTAGCGCGAGGGGCTGAGCGGCACGGACAGCGCCGGGTGCTCGTAGCAGCACAAGAGGTCCACCTTGCCCTGCTCCAGCCGGACCACCAGGTCCTGCGCCTTGCCGGTGGACAGCTCCACCTGCGTGCCGTCGGTCAGCACCCGGGGCGCGCGGTGCCGCAGCCGCGCAATCCAGTCGGCCACCAGCGTGCGCGCCAGGCTGCGCCCCGTGGCGATCCGCAGCACGGCCTCGCCCCCCGCGCCGGAACTGCGGATGCGATGGCGGACCAGCCCCATCTGCTCGACCACCTGCGTGGCGGTTTTCAGCAGCGCCTCGCCTTCGGGCGTCAGCGTCACCGGCAGGCGCTGGCGCTCCACCAGCGGGGTGCCTGCCCACGCTTCCAGGGCGCGGATGCGCCGGCCGAAGGCGGGATGCGTGACGTGGCGCAGTTCCGCGGCGCGCACGAAGCTGCCGGTCTGCGCCAGCGCGATCAGGTCTTCCAGGAGTTTCAGGTCTGCCATGGACGACAAGCTTACGGCATCACGACGCTAGGCCGCGGCTTGGCCCTCGGGCAGGGCAAGGATGCGCTCGATGACCTGCGCCGTCTCGCGGTAGTGCGTGGCCAGCAGCGCGGCCGCGCGGCCGGCATCGCGCGCGACCGCAGCATCGAGCAGCGCGCGGTGCTCGTCGTCGACGTCGCGTTCATGGCCGTACGCCACGGCCTGGGCGCGCGCCGGCCGGCGATAGCGTTCCGTCTGCGCGTATAGCTGCGCGGACAGGTCCAGCAGCCAGGGCGAGCGGCAGGCGCCGATGAGCGCCTGATGAAACTCCTGGTGCCGGGCCTCCAGCGCGTCCTCGCGATCCGGGTCCAGGCCGGGCGCGGCGTCCGCCCGGCGGGCCGCCAGCGCCAGCGCATGAAACGCCCCCACCAGCCGCGCCTCCCAGGCGTCGTCGGCGTTGGCCAGCGACCGCCGCAGCGCATCGCAATCGATCAGGATGCGGGCTTCGCAAGCATCGCGCATTTCTTCCACGGACAGCGGCGCGATCCGAAAGCCGCGCGACGTGGTGGTAAGCACCATGCGTTCGCTGCGCAACCGGTTCAGCGCCTCGCGGATCGGCGAAAAGCTGCCGCCGTAGCGCTGGCGCAGCAGTTCCAGCCGCAGCGACTGGCCCGGCGCAAACGCGCCGCGCATGATGTCGCGGCGCAACTGCCGGTAGATGTGTTCGGACAGCGTGATGTCTTCGACCCCGGCGCCGCCGTCAGCGGCCGCATCCTCGCGCGGGGCCTTGATTCTGGGTTTCAAGCGTTGTGCTCCTAGACGGCCACCACCGGATGGCGCAGCGTGCCGATGCCTTCCACGCAGGCCACGACCACGTCGCCCGGCCACAGAAATTCCTGCGGCTTGCGCCCGGCCCCCACGCCCTCCGGCGTGCCGGTGGCGATGATGTCGCCCGGTTCCAGCGTGATGCCGGCGCTGATATCGGAAATCAAAAACGGCACCTTGAACAGCATGTGGCGCGTGTTCGAGCCCTGCTTCTTTTCGCCATTGACCGTCAGCCACAGGTCCAGCACCTGCGGATCGGGGATTTCGTCGGCGGTCACGATGCATGGGCCGAACGGCGCGTACGTGTCCTGTCCCTTGGAATAGATCCACTGCCCTGCCCGGCGGCAATCGCGCGCGCTCATGTCCAGCATCACGCTATAGCCAAACACGTAAGACAGCGCGTCGGCCTCGGCCACGCGCGACGCGCGCCGCCCGATGATGACGGCCAGTTCCACTTCCCAATCCAGTTGCTGCGTGATCCTGGCGTTGTGCTCGATGGCATCGCCCGGCCCGATCACCGTGGTGGGCGGCTTGGAAAAGATCACCGGCTGCTTGGGCAGGTCGGCCGACGTGTCCAGCGTGCGGCTGGATTCGGCCACGTGCTCCACATAGTTCAGCCCGATGCCAAAGATGTTCTTGCGCGGACGCGGGATGGGCGCCAGCAGCTTCACGTTCTCCTGCGGCAGGGCCGTGCCCACCGGCCAGTTGCCGCGAAACGTGTCCAACAGGCGCGTCGCCTGCGCGACCGCCACCGGCCCCAGGTCGATGAACTCCAGCATGTCGCCGGGCAGGTCCACCCCGCCTTCCTGGCCCAGCAGGAACAGGTCGATCACATAGCCGTCCACCAGCGCACCCAGGCGGGCGGCGGCGGTGGGATGAGCGCGAAAGGTCACGAGGCGCATCGGGAACTCCAGAAGGTCAAAGGGGGGTGGAACCGGCCGGCGCGGCGCGGCGTCATGCATTCAGAAACTAGATCAGCTGTTGATGGCCGCCGTTGTCCTCTACCGCTTCCTCGCGGTACAGCGCAAGGGCGCGCATGACGGGCAGGTCGTTAAAACAGAAGAGGCACGCGTCATCGTTGGACGACAGGTTCGCGTGTTCGTGAATGGCCCAGGACGGCACGCAGAAGATGTCGCGCTCGGTCCAGTCGTAACGCTTGCCGTCGATCACGGAAAACCCGCTGCCCTTGGCCACCTGATAAATAAAGCTGCCGGTGTGCCGGTGCGCCTGGGTGTGTTCGCCCGGGCGCAGCAACTGCATGCTGGCGCCGATGGTAGGCATGACCGCGCCGCCCGTTGCCGGATTCACGTATTCCAGCAGGATGCCATCGTACGGACTGCCCGGCGCGGTGCGCGCATAACGGCGCAGGGCCTCATACGTAGGCTCCCATTCGTACTTGAAGAGCGGGGAATAGGGCTTGGTCCACCCGGACACCTGCGGCCGCAGCGCCACGCCGCCCCACGCGCCGCTGGTGTCGTCCACCGGGTGCGTGATGGTCTGGTTAAGGTCGGGATGCACGGCATAGAACCCGGCTTCCAGCGCATTGACCAGCGGAATGTCCAGGCCGTCCTGCCAGATGCAGGTCGTGCCGTCCTCGGCCACGCCATGCTCGTGCCACGTGCCGTTGGGCGTCAGCACGAAATCGTTCGCGCCCAGCGTCATCTTGTGGCCGTCCACCACCGTGTACGCGCCTTGCCCTTCCATGATGAAGCGCAGCGCCGAATGCGTGTGCGCGTGCGCACTGGCCAGCTCGCCCGGCTTCATCACCTGCAATCCGGAATACAGCCAGCCCACCGCCGCGGCAACGTCCTGCCGGCCGGGGTTGTTCAGGTAGATCACGCGCCGGCCAGCCTCTTCGGGGGACACCAGCTCGGCGGAGCGCAACACATGACCGCGCAGGTCCCGGTACCGCCAGACCACGGGCACCGACGCCGACCGCGGCGCCCACGGCTCGATCTTGTTCGCCACCGTCCACAACGCGCCCGTCTCAAGCCGCGCCAGTTCCTGGTAGTAGGCCACCCGCTCCGGCGAGTCGGCCACATTGGCGCGGCCCGCGGTGTCCTCGCGGTAAGCGTCGTAGCGGTTCGCTTCCATGTCGTGCCCCTGGTTTTATAAAACGCCGAGGATTTTCGAAAATACTAAGCGCGCCACGAAGGGCGGGCAATGGGCAAGCGCTAGGGGTTTTCCTGCAATGCCGGAAAGGCTGGCAACGCCACGCCGCGAAAATATCTGGACGACCTGCGCAAAAATACTGTACAAAAACACAGTGCGACGTGATACATTTCGCTCGCCCGAAAAACTGTCGTCCAGGGGAGAATTCCTGTGTCAGAAGCTGCTCATCTCGTTCAGTACATCGTCGTTCCCTATCGCGCCGCCGCCAATGGCGTCGCCCCCGGGGAAATCCGTCCGGCCAGCAGCGAATTCGGAGCCATCCGCATCGCGAATTCCATGGCTTCCAAATTTGCAGGCGTTGCCGCCTACGAAGTGATGATCGACAAGGAAACCGGCGACATGGAATCGCCGCGCATCCTGATGCAGATCGGCACCGTGCCTTCACTGGACGACTAGCCAACGCAAATCGCCCGCCCCGCATGCATGCGGGGCGGACGATTCATACGCAAGCTCTGCGCCGCGATCGCTAGAACAGGTACTTGATCCCCACCGAGCCACCCACCGCGCGCAACCCCGACGCGCCGCCCAAACCCTGCTCGGCGTTCAGCTGCACATTGACGAACGTGTTCTTGCCCGCCCGCCGGTCGTAACCCGCCGACAGGCCCACGCGCGATCCGTCCAGCGTGTTCTCAAAGGCAATGTCGCCTTGCGTCAGCGTCTGGTATTCGCTGGACGACTCCCCCAGCGTATGCCGGTAGCTCAGCATCAGCCAGCCGTGGTTCCGCGTGTCGTCCTGCTCGCCCCAGACTTTTGACAGCTTCAGGCTCACGCGTGAATGCAGCGCATGCGACTTCGGCAGCGTCACCCGGCCCAGATCGTCGTCGCTGTCGCGCAGCGCCAGGTGTTGAACCATCACTTGCGCTTGCGGTTCGAGTCGAAGTCCATCGGACGCATCGCCAATGTCGAACGCCTTGCCAGCTTCGGCCGACAGCGCCGCGCCCCAGCCCGACGTGCGCATTGACATGCCGTCCGCGCCGCGCGATTGGGTCTTTACCCCATACCGGCTGATCTGCGTGACGAAATCGGCATACCCGCCCTTGCCGTCCAACATCGTGTAGTACGCGCCCAGGCCGTACATGGTCTGATCGCTGCGCCCGGCGTCGATTATTGAACGCGTGGATGCCTGATAGTGGTCTACCTGCGCGCGGGACACCATGGCCGTGCCAAACATGCCCATGCTGTTGCGACGGATACCCTTGTTGGTCACGAACAGGTCCGTGCCGACCTGCAAACCGCCCAGCGTCGTGCGGCTTCCCACTTGAGACTGCAGGATGCCGCGCGAAGCGCCGTCGCGGTTCTCCCAGGCACCCAGCGTTCTGGCCCAGGCATACGGGTACACCTTGCGGGCCAGCGTTTCTGTCGCGCCCATGCGCTCGTTGAAGGTGCCCACCGCCAGCTCGGACTGCCGCAAGGCCTGGCCGCCCAACTGGGAGTAGATCGAGACCTCGGGGCGGACTTCGCTGATCAAGTACCAATTGTTGGAAAGGTCCGGCGAGCCATCCAGCGCGCCGTGCGTCAGCACATAGCGGAACGCGCCGCCCCGCGGGGCCTGGCCGGGTGTTTGCTGGAACGCGTTGTCCGTGCTGGCGCCCGCCTTGACCACCAGAAAGCCATTGCCGCTGAAGGGATCGCCAAAATCCCCGTCGGTATTCAGCGTCAGGTAGGTCAACCCCGTCGCCCCCGCGTTCAAGGTCAGGTAATCCACGGTGCCAGCCATGGTCGGAATCATGTGCAACTGCACTTCACCGCCGCCGCCCACCAGATTGTTGGCGGTGAACGTACGGCCGATTTCATCGTTGGTCCATGCTGCGGGCGGGGCGAAGGCGACGCTGCCGGCAAGCCGAAGTTCGTTGACGGTGCTGAGATTGTTTGCTTGCGCGGCGTTCGGTGCGGGGTTGGAAGCATCCGTCAGGATGTTCCATTTGCTGGCCGCGTCGATGGAGAGATTCGGTCCATCCACCCAACCGTGAAGTGTGCCGCCGTTGGCCAAGCCCAGGTCGGCACTGCCCGCCCCAACGACCCGGGCAACAGCGTGATCTGGCTGACCCAAGGACGTGCCATCGATGACCAGCGTGCCGTTGTCCACCCGCGTGAAGCCGGTGTACGTAAGCGACCCGGTAAGCGTGGTCGTTCCCGAACCGGCCTGCAGCAGATCGCCCGTGCCAGATATGGCGTGGGACAGGATGACTGCGTCGGCGCGGTCGATGGCCAGAAGGGCGTTGTTCTCGACCTGGCCCGCCCCCAACGAGCCGACGGCCTGGCCCGAGCCCAGCTGCAGCACACCGTCGTCAATCCGCGTTGCGCCGGCGAAGGCATTGTCGCTGTCGATGATCCACGTACCCCCACCGGTCTTGGTCAGCGAGCCCGATCCGGTGATCGCGCCCTGCATCACGGACACCGTGCCGTCCACGGTGCGAATGGCGCCATCTCCCGCAAACTGCATGTCGCGCTGCGACAGGACATTGGCATCCAGTTGCAGCCCGCCGCCATCAACCGTGAGGGCAACGGAGGCGTCGCCCAGGCTAGCGTCGTCGGCGATCGCGAGCCACCCGCCCGACAGGGTCCAGGGCATGATGGCCTGACTGGGCGTGCCCGTCAGCGTCCAGGTTCCCGCCGACGTTTTTTCGAAGGCATTGAAGCCCAGGTACTGGGCCTGCGGGCCGCTTCCAATCAGGCTGACATCGAAGGCCAGCGCCGCGCCGCCATCCAGCCTGAACGTGTTCTTGCCGCCCGACTCCGTGGCGTCGACCAGGCCGATGATTTCACTGCCGTTTTGCAGGACCAGCGTGGAATCATGGGCGGTCGCCGCATACTTGATGGCGATGTTCTGGTTCGCCGGTCCCTGCGAGATCGTGCCCGAATTGATGATCACGGAGTTGGCGCCGGTGACGTGGACACCGTGACCGCTGTTGCCGCCGGCACCGCCCGGGGGGCCGCCGGAGAATGAGGTGCCCGCCCCGCCGGCGCCGCCCGATCCGCCAGCCGCCCCGCCGCCTCCGCCGCCCCCGGCCCAAATTGCTATGTTCGCTATGCCACCACCGACGCCGGCCTCACCGCCAGCGATACCGCCTGATCCGCCTACACCCGGAATTGGGCTGGATAATCCATCGCCCTGCGACCCGCCGTTGGTGTAGGTGCCGCCGCCACCACCACCACCACCTGCATAATTCGACTGGCCGCCACCCGGCATACCATCTTCTCCCCCATTGCCGCCATTGCCGCCGTAGCCCGTTCCATCGATCCCGCCGGGGTTGATATCCGCCGCGCCGCCGCCGCCGCCCCCACCGCCGCCACCAGTGCCCCCCGCGCCGTCACCACCGCGGCCGCCGTCGCTGACAATGCTCTGACTGAAACTACCGCCGCCCCCGCCTCCACCGCCCCCCCCCTTGCCGCCGCTAATAGAGTAGCCGTCGTTATGCAAAACCACGCCATCTCCCGAGATGACAATGCCGTGCCCGCCATTTCCGCCCGCGCCACCTGCGCCGCCCACATAGCCCCCCTGCCCGCCTCCGCCCCCCCCGCCCCCGCCACCGCCGGGCGCGCCTTCAATGTCGTCATAGGTCGTGTAAGAAGTGGTGAGATCCAAGGCGGCATAACCATCCCCGCCATCGCCGCCGTTCCCGCCATTGGCAGCCCCGCCCACGCCGCCCACCCCCGCCTCGCCGACGATCAAGGCACGCGCCGCGGGATGCGGGGACATGCCGAGAGAGATCAGAGACAGGCCAAAACAAAGCTTCAGCGCCATACCGCGCGCCTTGTCGATTCGGTTCGAGATCGAATCCGCATGTTGCAACGCCAAGCAAGAATCCGTGTGCATCGTTGGTTCATCCTGGGTGTGGATTCACGCGCGGCTTCACGAATTCGATTGCACCGGGAGCACAGGGGACGCTCCAGGCAGAATCGTGATCTTGATCTCGCAAGACCGTGGAACACCGGGGCTGCCGGTTGCGCGTTTGAGTAATCCGGTTAATCACATCGAGCGACGGCTTCGAGCTAAAAAGCGTTAAAGCCCGTCTCGTCGGTGTGTCTGATTCTCTTTATGCGTCCCGGCTTTACCCAGAGTAGGATTACTCGGAATGCGCGACAGTCTTCATAAGAATCAGTTGCCGTGGAAAATCAAACGATCGCTATGGCGCATGTTCCAAGACCGTGCCAGCGATCCCGCGGGTCTCTTCATCCAAGGTTGCTAGAACAGATACTTCACCCCCACCGAACCGGCCACCGCCCGCAATCCTGACGAGCTGCCCAAGCCCTGTTCGGCCTGCACCTGCACATTGACGAAGGTGTTCCTGCCCGCGCGCCGGTCATAGCCCGCCGCCAGGCCGACGCGCGATCCATCCAGATCGTTGTCGAATGCGATATCGCCCTGCGTCGCGGAGGGATACGAACTGGAGGAGCTTCCCAGCGTGTGGCGGTAGCTCAGCATCAGCCAGCCGTGGCTTTGCGTCTGGGCTTGCTCGCCCCAGACTTTCGATAGCTTCAGACTCACACGCGAATGCAGCGCGTTCAATCCCGGCAGGGCAACTCGGCCCACGCTGTCTTCAGCGTCACGCAATTTGACGTGCTGGACCATCACCTGGGCTTGCGGCTCAACGCGCAGACCGCGGCCGTCGCGAATATCGAAGGCCTTTCCGGCTTCGGCCGACAGCGCGGCGCCCCATCCGGATGTCTGCAGGGACGTGCCATGCGCACCGCGCGATTGCGTCTTCACGCCATATCGGCTGACCTGTCCGACGAAATCGGCGTAACCGCCCTTGCCGTCCATCAACGTGTAGTAAGCGCCCAGGCCATACAGGGTTTGATCGCTGCGGCCGGCATCCACCGTCGATCGCGTGGATGCCTGATAGTGCGACACGTCGTTACGGGAAGCCATTGCCGTTCCAAACACGCCCACGCTCCGGCGGCCGATACCTTTGCTGGCCACGAACAAGTCCGTTCCCACCTGCAGTCCGCCCAACCGCGAATCCACGGCGACATTCGCTTGCCGGATCCCTTGAGGCGCGCCATCCCGGCGTTCCAGGACGCCCAGCGACCGCGCCCAGACATAGGGGTAGACCGTTCGCGCCAGCGTTTCGGTCGCTCCCATCCGTTCGTTGAACGACCCCACCGCCACCTCGGACTGCCGCAAGGCCTGATTGCCCAACTGCGAGTAGATGGACACCTCGGGACGGATATCGCTGAACAGATACCAGTTGTTGGCCAGATCCGCTGCGCCGTTTCTCGCGCCTTGCACCAGCCCGTAGTTGAATGCGCCCGCCTGCGTGGGTTGTCCGGGGGTTTGTAGAAACGCGTGGTCGGTGCTGGCGCCGGCCTTGACCACCAGCAACCCGTCTCCGGCCAACGGATCTCCGAAGCCGCCCGGCGTGATGAGCTTCAGATAGGTCAACCCCGTGGCGCCCTGGGTGAGCGTCAGGTGATCCGCGGCGCCGGTCGGGTTCACGTGCAGCTGCACTTCGCCACCGGCGCCCACCAGGTTGTTGGCGGTGAAGGTGCGGCCGGCCTGATTGTTCGCCGCTTCGGAGGGCGGCGAAAAGGCGATGCTGCCAGCAAGCTGAAGTGCGTTGACGCTGCTGAGGTTGATGCCCTGCGCAGCGGTAGCGGCATCGGCCAGGACGTTCCATCGGCTCGTCGCATCGATGATGAGGTTCGGTCCGTCCATCTGGCCGTCAAGCCTGGCGCCGTTCGCAAGGCTCAATGTCGCATTGCTGGCGCCAGCGACGCTGGCGGCCGCGTGATCGGCCTGGCCCAGGGCCGTGCCATGGATGACCAGCATGCCCTCGTCGACACGCGTAACGCCGGTATGGGTGAGCGGCCCCGCCTGCGTAATGTTGCCCGATCCGCTATCGCTGCCCAGGATGATCCATGTGCCGGAACCTGTCTTGGTGAGGCTGCCCGCGCCGCTGATCGTTCCCTGCATCACGGACACCGTGCCGGCGGCCGTGTGGACCGCGCCATCACCGCGCAACTGAAAATCGCGCTGCGACGACATGCTGGCGTTCAGTTGCAACCCGCCGCCGTCAAAGACAAGGCCGCCAGCCACATCCCCCAGCGCGGCGTCGTCCGTGATCGCAAGCCATCCCCCGAGAAGCGTCCAGGGCGTAAGCGCCAGTGAGGGCGACCCCGTCAGCGCCCATATGCCGTCAGACGTCTTCTCGAATGCGTTGAAGCCCAGATACTGACCCTGCGCGCCGTCGCCAATCTTGCCAACGTCAAAAGCCAGCGCGGCCCCGCCATCGAGGACCAGCGTGTTCCTGCCGGCCGATTCGGTGGCGTCGACGAGGCCTTGAATCACGCTGCCCTCCCGGAGCATCAAGGTCGCGTTGCTGGCGGTCCCCGCATACTTGATGGCGGTGTCCTGGTTGACGGGCCCCGCCATGATGGCGCCCGAGTTGATGATGACGGAATCGGCTCCCGTGACGTAGACGGCATGATTGCTGCTGCCGGCACCACCACCGCCGTTCAAATCGAGACGCGTGTACTGTCCGCCGTCGCCCCCCGCGCCGCCTGGCGCGCCTCCGCCCCCTCCGCCGGGCGCAAAACCTTCGTACGGCTGGGCATCATCTCCGTTCACGCCAGACGCCCCGCCAGCAGTACCGCCCGTTCCGCCCACCCCTTCACTCAGCACTGGCCACACGTCCTGGCCTGCACTCCCGCCGTTGATGGATGAGCCGCCGCCGCCGCCACCGCCGCCCGCCCAGGAGACACCGAGGGGACCACCGCCCCCCACGAGGCCATCTTCTCCGCCGTGGCCGCCGTCTCCTCCGAAGCCCGTCCGGATATACGCCCCGCCTCCCCCGCCCCCGCCGGCGGCGCCGCCTGCGCCCGTCGAGCCGTCGCCACCGCGACCACCATCTGCTTCCACAGAGAAATGGAAGGTGGAGCCGCCTCCTCCGCCGCCGCCACCGCCCTTGCCGCCGCGGATCGACCAGCCGTCGTTGTGCAATACCACCGCGTCGCCTGAGATGACGATGCCGGCCCCGCCGTTCCCCCCGGCGCCGCCAGCGCCGCCCATGGAATGGCCGTGCCCGCCGCCACCGCCGCCGCCGCCGCCGCCGCCGGCCCCGCCCTCCACGTCGCCGGCCGTGGTGTACGAGGTCGTAAGGTCCAAGGCGGCATGGCCATCTCCACCGTCGCCGCCGCGCCCCCCATTGGATGCGCCTCCCTGGCCGCCAGCCCCCGACGCGCCAACGATCCCGCCAGCGGCAACGGCAGGGTGCGGCACATCGACGGAGAGCAGCAGCAGGCCAACGCAAAGCTTGATCGTGTTTGTTCGGGTTTTGAGAAACGGCGTTGAATTGGCACGTCGCAGCGCCGCGCGGGAATCCACGTTCATCGATCAGATCATCCTGGGGGGTCGGATTCACGCGCAGGGACTTTTCGTTCCGCCTGGAATGCAACTGACGCTGCCCGGGCAGTTGACCGCTTGCGCGTGAATATCCGTTTGTTCACGTTGAACGACGGCGCTGGGCCACAGATCGCTGGAGCCCGACTTCGTCGGAGTGATCGATTGTCTTCAGACAGTCCGCATTTACCGAGAGCACTATTACTCCGATGGCGTGACCGCTTTTTCAACCATCAACGGACGCATCGAAATCCGACAGATCGCCATTGCGTTCGAATCGTTGCCGTGCCAGCCATCCGGACAGGAGACCATCGACCGAGCAGGGGTCATACGGGTGCTGGACGTAGTGCAAATTTGCGCCGTGTCGGCGCAATAATGCGCTCACGCGTTTTCATTGCGCAGTTACGCTGGAGCCTTCTGATACCGAACTTCGTTTCCCCAACCTCCCAGGAGAAAACCATGACGACGCAATCGAATGCACTCGAAAAGAAAACCGCCTATTGGGGCGTGCCGTGGGAAGACGCGTATGGGTATGCGCAGGCGGTGCAGGTGGGCAACGAGATCTACGTGTCGGGCCAGCTCAATCACGACCAGGATGGCAACCTGATCGCGCCGGCCGAACTCGACGACCAAGGCAAGCCGCGTAATTTTTCCACCATGGAAGCGCAGATGCGTGCGACCTACGAGAACCTGGCGGCCTTGCTGGGCAAGTTCGGCGCCACGCTGGATAACGTCGTGGAAGAAACGCTGTACGTCTTGGACGTCGATGCCGCCTTTGCGGCGGCGGGCAAGGTGCGCAAGGCCGCCTACGGCACCGATCGTCCCCAGGTCGCCAGCAACCTGATCGGTGTCTCCCGGTTGGCGATGCCCGCGCAGTTGATCGAGATCGCCTGCAAGGCGGTGCTGCGCCCTCGCACTGCCGATTGAGGATCCGTCAGGTCCTTGACGGGGGCCGCGCCTGGCGGCCCTCGATCAAGGCCTTGTGCTTGGCCACGGCCGCGGCGCAAAAACGCATGAAGATCTGAACGCGCCGTGAGCGCCGGATGTCGGGATGGGTGAGCAGCCAGAGTTCATCCGCAAGCTCGGGCACGACAGGACCCACGCGCACCAGGTCGGCCATCGTGTCTCCCAGCATGCAGGGCAGATAGCCCACCCCGAGCCCCGCGGCGATGCCCGCGCCGACGGCGGCGACCGAATCGGATCGGTACGCGATATTCGCGGGCGCAACCCGGCCTTCAATAACGCGAGCGGCCTTCAATCCAGCCAATCCGCCCGCGTAGGACACCCAACTCAGGTCGTGAATGCGGTCCGCCGCAGGCGCCTTGCGCCGAAACTGTTGCGCGCTTCCGTAAGGCGCCCACGCGATGCCCGCCAGCTTGCGCCCGACCCAGCTCTGCGGCGGCCGTTGGGTGGCTCGTAGCGCGATGTCCGACTCGTCCCGGGCAAGGTCCAGCGTGTCGTTCCCGACCAGGACCTCAATCGACAGCGAGGGGTGGCTTGCCCTGAATTCGGCAATGATGGGCGTCAGGAAATACAGCAGCAGCGAGTCGCTGGTGGCAACCCGAAGCGTGCCCTGCGGGTCATGCGTGGAACCGGAAATGCGGCGAGCCACACTGACGACATCGAGTTCGACACGCTCGCTCAGCGCGCGAAGCTCCATCCCTTCGGCGGTCAGCTTGTAGCCTGCGCGCCGCCGGTCAAACAAGGCAACGCCCAGCGCAGCCTCGGCCTGCGCCACGCGGCGCGATACCGTCGAGGCATTGATGCCGAGCTTTTCGGCCGCCAAGGACCGATTGCCGCAATCGCTCAACACTTTGACGATGCGCAGGTCATCCCATGACAACGTGTTCGGCGCGGCGGCGTTGTCCAAGACGAGGCTGGTCGCAGACGGGGGAAGGGCTTTGGCAGGTTTTGGCGGCGCCATGATCGGCAGATGTTCTTACGTGGGCGTGAGACGTAAGCGTAAAACGTAAGCCCCCATCGCAGGCGTCAAATCAAAGCGTTGAACGGAAAGGATGCTTAACGCCGTGAAAAGCGCTTAAGCACAGAGAATGCGCATAACCGAATCCGCATAACCGAATCCGCATAACCGAATCCGCATAACCGAATCCTCATAACCGAATCCGTATAACCGAAGGGCGCATAAACAAAAGGCCCCTATGAAGGGGCCCTGGAAAGCGTACAGCTTGTCTGGATTGGCGCGCCCGACAGGAATCGAACCTGTATCAAGAGCTTCGGAAACTCTCATTCTATCCATTGAACTACGGGCGCAGCGCAAGGAGGCGGTATTGTACCCAGTTTTGCGGGATCTGCATGAACTGGATCAAATCTTCCGGCAAACTCATCGAAAACCCGTCCTGACACATTGGACGATCGTCCCTGACACCGTTATATAATCCAGCGTTTGCTTGCAGGCGGGCATGGGTTGCCGCCGACTTGTGCAGTACTGATTTTCTGTTGCCGCCGCCAAGGCGCCCCCGGTACCCGTTAGCAGGATTTGGTCATGAGCAACGAGCAGGAACACATAGAAGAGCACTCCTCCCCCATCAAGACCCCGAAGCAACTGATCGTCACGGTCGTCCTGGCTTTCGTGGTTCCCATCGCCATCATCATCCTTCTGGTGAACATGGTGGTCACAGGCACCAAGACCGGGGCCGGGTCGGACGCCCTGTCCGGCGAAGCGGTCGCCCGGCGGATCGCCCCCGTGGCAGGTTTCGAACTGGTTGATGCCAACGCGCCCAAGGTCTTCAAGACCGGCGAGCAGGTCTTTGCCGCTGTCTGTACGGCCTGTCACACCGCTGGCGTGGCGGGCGCTCCCAAGATGGGCGACAACGCCGCGTGGGCGCCGTTCATCAAGGCAGGCTACGACGAGATGCTGAAGGTCGCGCTGCACGGCAAGGGCGGCATGCCCGCCAAGGGCGGCAACCCGGCCCTGTCCGACTACGAAGTCGCGCGCGCCGTGGTGTACATGGCCAACAAGTCCGGCGCCTCGCTGGAAGAACCCGCCGCTCCCGCTGAAGAAGGCGCCAAGAAGGAAGGCGAGGCCGCAGCCGCGCCGGCTGCACAGGCCGCTGCTCCGGCTGCTGCCGCACCGGCTGCCGCAGCACCGGCTGCCGCAGCCGCACCCGCTGCTGCCCCGGCCCCCGCCCCGCAGGCTGCCGCCGTTAATCCGGCCGGCGAAAAGCTCTACAAGACGGCCTGTTTCGCGTGCCACGCCACGGGTGTCGCCAATGCGCCCAAGTTCGGCGACAAGGCCGCCTGGGAGCCCTACATCAAGACCGGCATGGACACTATGGTGAAGGTCGCCATAACGGGCAAGGGCGCAATGCCTCCCAAGGGCGGCGCCGCCAACGCCTCCGAAGAAGACATCCGCGCCGCCGTGCAATACATGGTGGATGCCGCCAAGTAATACCCCGCCGGCACGACAGGCAACAAAAAGCCCCTTGATGATTCAAGGGGCTTTTTTCATGGCCGCAACGTCTTCATACGTTGAAAAGGTGTCTGACACCCGTTGAGACACCGCCGCATATTGACGACCATCTCGCCTGGGTGTCAGACACCTTCCCTCCGTGTCAGACACCTTGCCGCGCAGCGATCACTTCGCCGTCGACTTCAGCAGCGACATGCCCAGTTGCACGCGGCGTTGCAGCCACAGGCTCGGACGGTAACGGGTGTCGCCCGTGACGCGCTGCATGCTCTTCAAGATTTCCAGGATGCGGTCCGCGCCCAGCTTGTCGCCCAGCGCCAGCGGACCCACCGGATACCCCAGACCCAGCGTCACGGCCAGGTCGATGTCTTCGGGCGTGGCGATCTTTTGCTGCGCGATGTCGCAGGCGATGTTCACGATGTGCGCCACGATGCGCTGGGCGATGAAACCCGGCGAATCCTCGATCACCGTGACGGGCACGCCGTCCGCAGCCAGCAGCGCATGCGCGGCGTCGCGCCACTTGGCTTCGGTGGCCGGCGACACCATGATCGTGCGGCGCTTGGCGCCGTCGAACGCATACAACGTGTCCAGGCCCACGGTACGGCCCGCATTCAGGCCTTGCGCGGAGACGGTGGTGGACACGTCTTCACCGAAGGGCGTGACCAGAATCAGCGCATCGGCGTCGGGCGTGGAACCCGTGACCAGCGTGCCGCCCAGCTTTTCCACCAGCGCGGACGCGCGGGCGTAGCCTTCGCCATGCTTGGGGCTGACCCAGACCTTCAGGCCGTCGGGCAGCGCGGGCGCGGCCGCTTCGGCCGGCACCTGCTTCTGGCCGTCGGCGTAGACGTAGAAGCCCTCGCCGGCCTTGCGGCCGATCAGGCCTCCGGCCAGGCGCACCGTCGTGATGGGCGACGGGCGGAAGCGCGGCTCGTCGAAGAACTGGCGGTAGATGGATTCCATCACCGGATGCGAGACGTCGAGCGCGGTCAGGTCCAGCAGCTCGAACGGGCCCATGCGAAAGCCCGCCTGCTCGCGCATGACGGCGTCGACCTGGGCGAAGGTGGCCACCGCCTCCTGCGCCACGCGCAGGCCTTCGGTATTCATGCCGCGGCCGGCGTGGTTGACGATGAAGCCGGGCATGTCCTTGGCGCGCACGGGGGTGTGCCCCATGCGGCGGGCCAGGTCGGCCAGGGCGTCGCCGACTTCCGGCGCGCTGCGCAGGCCGTCGATGACCTCGACCACCTTCATCAGCGCGACCGGGTTGAAGAAGTGATAGCCCGCCACGCGCTGCGGCCGCTTGCAGGCGGCGGCAATCGCCGTGATGGACAGCGACGAGGTGTTGGACGCCAGGATGCAGTCGTCGGACACCACGCCTTCCAGCGCCGCGAACAGATCGCGCTTGACGTCCAGGCGCTCGACGATGGCCTCGACCACGAGCTGGCAGTTCGCCATGTCGGTCAGCGCGGTGGCCGATTCGACGCGCTCGAGCGCGGCCTGCGCGTCGGCGGCGGTCAGCTTGCCCTTCTGGGCCAGCTTCTCCCAGGTCTGGCGCAAGGACTCGCGCGCGGCCGCGATGGCGTCGGCGCTGGTGTCGTACAGGCGCACACGCAAGCCGGCCTGCGCCGCGATCTGCGCGATGCCGCGCCCCATGGCCCCGGCGCCCACGACGCCGATGGTTTGAATGTCCGTCATCAACTATCTCCTGCCTGTATTGGAATGGATCGTGCGCCTGGCGCGGCGCGGCATGCGCAAAAGGCGGCCAGGCCGCCTTCTCGCGCGCGTCAGGCGCGGCTCTGGGCCAGCGCCTGGATTTCTTCGGCCGACAGTCCCAGCTTTTCGGACAGGACCTGCTCGGTGTGCTCGCCCAGCATGGGCGGCGCGCGGCGGTACTCGACCGGACTGCCGGAGAACTTCAGCGGGCTGGCCGCCACGGGCACGGTGCCTGCGGCCGGATGGGGCAGCTCGCGCTTCATGTTGCGGGCCAGCACGTGCGGGTCTTCGTAGACCTGGTCCAGCGTGTTGATGGGACCGGCCGGAACGCCCACGCCTTCCAGCGCGGCGAGCCAGTGGTCGCGCTCGCCAGTGGCCATGCGCTCGGCCAGCAGCGGCACCAGTTCCTCGCGGTTTTTCACGCGCTGCGGGTTGGTGGCAAAACGCGGGTCGGCCGACAGCTCGGGCAGGCCAATCGCGCCGCAATAGTTGCGGAACTGGCTGTCGTTGCCGACCGCCACGATGAGGTGGCCGTCGCTGGCCGCGAACACCTGGTAGGGCACCAGGTTCTGGTGCGCGTTGCCGGCGCGGCGCGGCGCCACGCCGGAGGCCATGAAGTTCAGGTTCTGGTTGGCCAGCATGGCGACCTGGCAATCCAGCAGCGCCATGTCGATGTGTTGGCCCAGGCCGCTACGGGCCCGTTCGTGCAGCGCCGCCAGGATGCCCACGGTGGAATACATGCCGGTCATCAGGTCGGCCACGGCAACGCCTGCCTTCTGCGGACCGCCGCCGGGCAGGTCGTCGCGCTCGCCGGTGATGCTCATCAGGCCGCCCATGCCCTGGATCATGAAGTCATAGCCGGGACGGCTGGCGTAGGGGCCGGTCTGGCCGAAGCCCGTGATCGAGCAGTAGATCAGGCGCGGATTCAACTCCTTCAGGCTCTCGTAGTCCAGGCCATATTTGGAAAGGCCGCCGACCTTGAAGTTTTCTACCAGGATGTCGCTCTGCAAGGCCAGTTCGCGCACGAGTTCGGCGCCACGCGGCGAGGCGATATCCAACGCCACCGACATCTTGTTGCGATTGGCCGACAGGTAATACGCGGCCTCGGTGGTGTCGTGGCCCGCTTCGTCCTTCAGGTACGGAGGGCCCCAGGCGCGCGTGTCGTCGCCCGAGCCGGGCCGTTCGATCTTGATGACCTCGGCGCCAAGGTCAGCGAGGTTCTGGGTGCACCAGGGACCCGCCAGCACGCGGGTCAGATCCAGCACACGTATGCCGGTTAGGGGAGCGGGACGTTGCGACATCGGTAATCTTTTCGCTAGAAGGGAAATGAGAACTTCCCGCCCGCGCCGGGGCGCAAGGCGGACTGGGATTCCGTCATGCCAGAAGGCGGCCCGCCGGGGGCCGCCTTCCGATCAACATTCGTCAGACTGGATATTAGCCTCTCGAACGCGTTGGCCGGACCGCTGGCGGCGGAAAGATCAGGAATGGGCCTTGATGGTCTCGCGCGCAATGACCAGCTGCTGGATCTGCGACGTGCCTTCAAAGATGCGGAACAGGCGCACGTCGCGGTAGAAGCGCTCCACCGCGTACTCGGACATGTAGCCCGCGCCCCCGTGGATCTGCACCGCGCGGTCCGCCACGCGGCCCACCATTTCCGTGGAGAAGAGCTTGCAGCAGGCGGCCTGCATGGTGGTGTTCTCGCCGCGGTCACGCATGCGGGCGGCGTCCAGCACCATGCAGCGGGCCGCGTAGAGTTCGGCCTGGCTGTCGGCGATCATCGCCTGGATGAGCTGGAATTCGGCAATGGGCTGGCCGAACTGCTTGCGCTCGGTGGCGTACTTCACGGCGTCGCGCAGCAGGCGGTCGGCAATGCCCACGCACAACGCGGAAATGTGCAGGCGGCCCTTGTCCAGCACGCGCATGGAGGTCCGGAAGCCATTGCCTTCCTCGCCGCCAAGCAAGGCGCTGGCCGGCACGCGGCAGTTGTCGAACACGACGTCGCTGGTCAGCGCGCCGGCCTGGCCCATCTTCTTGTCCGGCTTGCCGATGATGAGTCCCGGCGTGCCGGCCTCGACCAGGAAGCACGAGATGGAGTTGGCCCGGCGCTCGGGCGCCGTGCGCGCCATGACCGAAAACAGGCCGGCGATGGGCGCATTGGTGATGTAGCGCTTGGTGCCGTTCAGCACGTAGCAATCGCCGTCACGCTCGGCGGACACGCGCAGCGACATGGCGTCGGAGCCCGCATCGGGCTCGGTCAGCGCAAACGACCCGATCAGTTCGCCGCTGGCCAGCTTGGGCAGGTATCGGGCGCGCTGCTCGTCGGTGCCGGCCAGGACGATGGCCTGCGAGCCGATGCCGATGTTGGTGCCGGCCAGCGACCGGAACGCGGGCGAGGTCTGGCCCAGTTCGAACACGACGCGGACCTCTTCTTCCATCGTCAGGCCCAGTCCGCCGAAGTCCGGCGAGATGGACAGGCCGAACAGGCCCAGGTCGCGCATTTCATTGACGATGTCCGGCGGCACTTCGCCGCTGGCGGCCAGTTCGTCCTCGGCGGGAATCAGCCGTTCGTGCACGAAGCGGCGGACGGCGTCGATCAAAAGGTTCAGGGTTTCGGTGTCCAGGGCCATGAGGAAAGTCTCTTAGAGCGAATGCAGGTCAGGGGTTTGGTATGGCGGCGCGTTCAGGGACGCATGCCGCCCACCAGCAGATCGAAATAGCCGTCGGCGATGGTTTCGGCGCTGTCACCCTGCCCGGGCTTGTACCAGCGCACCATCCAGTTCAGCATCGACAGCACGGCACGGCCCGTGGCCGCCACGTCCAACGCGCGGAATGCGCCGTCGGCCACGCCTTGCGCGATCACGTCGCGCAACAGCTTTTCGTAGCTGTCTCGCAGGCGGGCCGCGTCTTCGCGTTCGGACAGCGCCATGCCGGAGTAGCCGATCAGCATGGTCACGAATTGGGCGTGGTGCTGCTCGAAATAACGGGCATGTCCCACCATGAACGCGCGCAGGCGGGCCACGCCGCCCACGGCGCCGGCCACGTCGCGGCCGACGGTTTGCGTCAGGCCTTCCAGCACCTGAAGGATGATGGCGTCGTAGATGTCCTGCTTGGTGGGGTAATAGTGATAGATGGCCGCCTTGGACACGCCGATGGCGGCGGCCAGGTCGGAAATGGAGCTGCCGTCGTAGCCGCTGCGGGCAAACAGCTTGGCGGCTTCTTCCAGGATGCGTTCGCGCGGGGCGGGCAGCGTGGGCGGCCTGCCGGCGCGGGCGCGTTTCTGTACGGGTGGGGCGGTAAGCGCCATGTCGGCCTTTGACAGGGGCCGCGCGGGGCCGAAAAGGTTCTGGCGAACCTCCATTGACAGCCCTTCCGCGCATGCCGTTAAATAAAGATTAATTAATTACCGGACGGTCGGTAGGTAATTAATATACTCCAAAACCAACAACGAGACGACGCCCCATGCCCCATCCCCTCGTGACTGATTTGTATGGCCAGATGTCCCTGCCGGTCATCAGCGCCCCGATGTTCATCGTCTCCAATCCCAAGCTGGTCATCGCCCAGTGCACGAGCGGCATCGTGGGGTCGTTTCCCGCGCTGAACGCGCGGCCGCAGACGCTCTTGACCGACTGGCTCGACGAAGTCCAGGCGGGGCTCGCGTCCCACCGCGAAGCCCACCCCGGCGACCGCGTCGCGCCGTTTGCCGTCAACCAGATCATCCACCAGTCCAATGACCGCCTGGAAGCGGACCTGGCTGTATGCGCCAGCCACCGCGTGCCCCTCATCATCACCAGCCTGCGCGCCCCCGGCGACCTGGTGAAGGGCGTTCACGATTGGGGCGGCAAGGTTTTCCATGACGTCACCACCATCCGCCACGCCGAAAAGGCGCTGGAAGCGGGGGTGGATGGGCTGATCCTGGTGTGCGCGGGCGCGGGCGGCCACGCCGGCACGCTGAGCCCCTTCGCGCTGATCTCCGAAGTTCGCCGCTTTTACGACGGCCCGCTGATCCTGTCGGGCGCCATCACCTCGGGCGCGCATGTGCTCGCCGCGCAGGCCATGGGCGCGGACTTTGCCTACATGGGCACGCGCTTCATCGCCAGCGAGGAAGCCAACGCCAGCGAGGGCTACAAGGCCGCCATCGTCGAGGCCAGCGCGTCGGACATCCTGTACACGCCGTTCTTCACGGGCATCCCGGGCAACTACCTGAAGGCCAGCATTGCCGCCGCCGGCCTGGACCCTGCCAACCTGCCCGCGCCCGATAGCGGCGCCTCCAATTTCGGCTCGACGCGCGTCAAGCCTTGGAAGGACATCTGGGGCGCCGGCCAGGGCGTGGGCGGCATCGCCAGCGTCGAACCCACGCGCAAGATCGTCGACACGCTGCGGCGCGAATACGCCGAGGCGAAAGCCCGCCTGGCCGCGGCCCCGCACGCATGAGCGCCGGCCTGAAGGTCCAGCGCGACGGCGCCGTCCTGACGCTGACGATCGACCGGCAGGACCGCCGCAACGCGCTAGACACCGCCACCTACGCGGCGCTGACCGAGCAACTCTCGCTGGCAAGCGCCGACGTGACGCTGTCCGCGGTCATCCTGACCGGCGCGGGCGATCACTTCACGGCGGGCAACGACTTGCGCGACTTCCAGGCCGAGCGTGGCGCGGGCGACAGCGCGGGCCTGACCTTCCTGCGCGCGCTGACCACGGCCGACGTGCCGGTCATCGCCGCCGTCGAGGGCTACGCCATCGGCATCGGCGTGACGCTGCTGCAGCATTGCGACTTTGTCCACATCGGCGAAGGCGCCACCCTGCGCATGCCGTTCGTCGCCCTGGGTTTGTGCCCGGAAGGCGCGTCCAGCCTGCTGATGCCGCGCCTGGCCGGCCGCCGGGCAGCGCAATGGCTGATGCAGGGCAAGGCCTTCACGGCGGACGACGCGGTGCAGGCCGGGCTGGCCACGTCGGCCACGCCCAAGGGCCAGGCGCTGGCCGAGGCCCAGGCCACCGCCGCGGACCTGGCGCGCCAGCCGCCCGCCGCGCTACGGCTCACCAAGGCGATGATGAAGCGGGCGGACCGGCAGGCCATCCAGGAGACGCTGGACTACGAAGCCCAGCAGTTTCGCGCGCGCCTGCAGACCGAAGAAGCGCAGGCGGCGTTCGCGAAGTTCTTCAAGAAGTAGGTCAGAACGGCGAATCGGGCCGGAAATTCGGCGCCCGGCGTTCGCGCAGGGAATTGATGCCCTCGCGCACATCCGGGCCGCCAAAGCCCATGAATTCCAGCGCCAGCGAGGTGTCGAAGGTCGGCCCCGCCATCCGCAGCCAGTTGTTCAACGAGTACTTGGTCCAGCGGATCGCCGTCTGCGACCCGGCCGCCAGCTTGTTGGCCACCTCGAAAGCCTTGCCGATCAGCTCGGCCTCGTCCACGCAGAGCGACACCAGGCCGATGCGCTCGGCTTCCTCGCCCGACACCGTCTCGCACAGCATCAGGTAGTACTTGGCCTTGGCCATGCCGCACAGCAGCGGCCAGACAATGGCGGCGTGGTCGCCCGCCGTCACCCCCAGGCGGGTATGGCCGTCGATGATGCGGGCGTCGCGCGCCGCGATGGAAATGTCGGCCAACAGCCCGGCCACCAGACCCGCCCCCACCGCCGCGCCGTGCATGGCGGACACGATCGGCTTGCTGCAATTGATGATGTTGTAGACCAGGTCGCGCGCCTCGCGCCAGACGCGGGTGCGCACGTGGAAGTCGTCGGCCATCTGCTGCACCAGCTCCAGGTCGCCGCCGCCCGAGAACCCCTTGCCCTCGCCGCGGATCACCACCACCCGCGTGTCCGGATCGGTGTCGATGTCGCGCCAGATGTCGGCCAGTTCGCGGTGCATGCGGTCGTCGGCCGTGGACAACTTGCCCGGCACGCCGCCCTTGGTCCCCATGATCAATTCCAGCACGCCGCCGGGGTGGCGGCGCAGCTTCAGGGATTCGTAGGCCGAATAGTGTTCCAGCGTAATGTCGGTCATTGTCTGCTCCGGGTCGTCTCTTGGTGGTTCGCGCCCCGCCCGAGGCGGCCGCGTTTTTGCGCACTATAGTGGATACGGCCGACCCGCCATGACGATTTCCCCCCCGGAGCCTCACCCCATGAACACCCCCGCCATCCCCATCGACCGCGCCGCGCTGCCTGCCCTGTTCGCCCCCCGCGCGCAGGATACGCACAAGGGCAGCTTCGGCACCGTGGGGGTGGTGGGCGGCGGCGCCGGCATGACGGGCGCGGCGCTGCTCGCCGCCCGCGCCGCCTTGAAGACCGGCGCCGGCAAGGTGCTGGTGGGCTTTGTCCAGGACACGCTGCCCTTGCCCTGCGACCCCCTGCAACCCGAACTGATGCTGCGCGACTTCCGCTCGCTGCTGGAAGAAGACTGGGGTGTGACCGCCTGGGTCGCCGGCTGCGGAATCGGCACGAGCCAGCTGGCCGCAAATGCGTTGTCGGAGTTGTTCGTCCTGCGGCGCGAGGCCCCGCTGGTGCTGGACGCCGACGGCCTGAACCTGCTGGCCCGGGGCGAAATCCATCCCAACTGGGGAGCCGGCCCCGTCGTGCTGACCCCCCACCCCGCCGAGGCCGCCCGCTTGCTGGGCGGCAGCACACCCGATATCCAGCGCGACCGCCCCGCCGCCGCCCGGCAGTTGGCGCAGCGCTTCCAGGCCTGGATCGTCCTCAAGGGTGCCGGCACCGTCGTATGCGCGCCCGACGGCAGTCTGCACATCAACACCAGCGGCAACCCGGGCCTGGCTACCGCGGGAACCGGGGACGTATTGGCCGGCATGCTGGGCTCCCTGCTTGCCCAGAAACTGCCGCTGGACCAGGCCGTGCACGGGGCGGTCTGGCTGCACGGCGCCGCCGCCGATGCGCTGGTCGCCCAGGGTGTCGGCCCCATCGGCCTGACGGCCGGAGAGCTTGCGGACGCGGCCCGCGCCCTGCGCAACGGGCGCTAAGTCCATGTCCCACAAACATTTTTACAACATACTAGGGTTTTCCCTTAAAATGACATTGCTATTTGCCTAGGGTTATCCCTATAATGGTTTACCCCATGACGAAACGGACTGGAGCCAAACCATGAGCGAACTGACCCTGAACAACACTGCCCGCCTGACCGACGCGCTGGAGCGTGACCTGTTCCGCGGCGCTCTCGAAAACCAACCGAATTCTCACCCGCTGACCAGCCTGAAGAAGGCTGGCCAATCCGTAGCAGCCGCTGTTGCCGCCGTCTTTGCCTTCATCGACGAAGTGAACGAATCGATGAACAAGGCTCGCGCCGCCAGCTCGCGCTTCTCCGGATCGCAGTGGTAATAACAGCCGCGCCAGGCTGATTCGCGACAGATCTCCCGCGAATCAGCCTGGCGCGCTGACGTTGCAGCGCCCGTCGGGTAAGCCCCGGCGCCCGCCGCAACGCATCGGCGCTGATCCCTCACCGGCGCCATCGCGCCGCGGGCGGCCCCTAAAGGCCCCGCGACGCCCTCTTTCCCTCCCCCCTCTCGGCGTTTTCCCTAGCGCCTCGATCGCCGCTGCGCATTGACAGCGCGCGAACCCCCTACCGATAATCGGCCCCTTGCCATCGTGCCCTGGCGACAATTTCCTCGCACGCCCCCGGCCGACGCAGTCGTCCCCAGGCACGCGAGGCCGCCCGCACGATCCGGTTCGTTCCCCATCCGGAGTTGTCACCATGAAGTTGCGCACTACCCTGGCCCTTGTGGCCGCCGCCATCCCCCTGGCAGCCGCCCAAGCCCAGACGCTGAAGATCGGCCTGTCGGCCGAACCCACCTCGGCGGACCCCCACTATCACAAGATGACGCAGAACGACGCGTTCTCCGCGCACGTCTACAACTCGCTGGTGGGCCGCAGCGCCGACATGAAGCTGATTCCCCAGCTTGCGACTTCCTGGAAGAACCTGGACGACCTGACCTGGGAATTCAAGCTGCGCGACGACGTCAAGTTCTCCAACGGCAAGCCGTTCACCTCCGAAGACGTGCTGTTCACGATCTGCCGGACGCTGAACAACGAAACCAACGTGTCGCAGTCCTACATGGACATGACCAAGCGCATCACCGACGTCCAGACGCCGGACGCGCACACCGTCATCATCAAGACGGGTGAACCCTTCCCCCTGATGCCCGCCGAACTGGCCCGCTCGCTGCCGATCATCTGGAACGGCATCGTCGAGCACGGCAAGCTCACGTACGACCCCAAGAAGGGTTGCGGCGTGACGGGCGCCTGGCCCACCGTGGTCGACTTCAACAACGGCAAGGACGCCATCGGCACCGGCCCCTACATGCTGAAGTCCTACGTCAAGGGCACCGGCATCGAACTCGTGCGCAACGAAAACTACTGGGGCGAGAAGCCGCACTGGAAGGAAGTGAAGTTCGTGCCGGTGCCCTCGGCCGGCCCGCGCCTGACCGGCCTTCTGTCCGGCGACTTCGACATGATCGAAAACCCCGCCGCCCGCGACCTGCCGCGCCTGAAGGACAATCCGAAGTTCGGCTTCGTGGCCACGCCGTCCACCCGCCTGGTGTTCTTCCAGCCCGACGTGGCCCGCAACCCGAGCCCGTTCGTCAAGAGCGCCGACGGCAAGAACCCGCTGCAGGACCTGCGCGTGCGCAAGGCCATCAACATGGCCATTGACCGCAAGACCATCACCGCCCGCATCATGGACGGCATGGCCACCCCCGCCTACCAGTACATGCCCGACGGCATGTTCGGCGCGCTGCCCAAGGCCCCGGAAATCAAGTACGACCCGGAAGGCGCCAAGAAGCTGCTGGCCGAAGCCGGCTATCCGAACGGCTTTGAACTGACGTTGTCGTCCACCAACGACCGTTACGTCAACGACGGCCAGATTGCCCAGGCCGTGGCCCAGTACCTGTCGCGCGTCGGCATCAAGACCAACGTGGACGCGATGACCGCCTCCATCTACTTCCCCAAGCGCGCCAAGCGCGAGTTCAGCTTCTCGATGGGCGGCTGGCCGGCGGAAACGGGTGAGGCCTCGGCGCTGTTCCAGCTGTGGGTCGCCACGCTGGATTCGCCCGTCAGCCTGGGCACCAGCAACTACGGCGGCTTCTCGAATGCCGACTTCGACAAGGTCTACAAGCAGGCCATCGTGACGGTCGATCCCGCCAAGCGCGAAAAGCTGCTGCAGGAATCCACCCAGATCGCCCTGGACAACGTGCCGCTGATCCCGCTGCACTTCGAGAGCAGCATCTGGGCGTACCGCAAGGGCATTTCGTACGAAGGCCGCCGCGACCAGTACACCCTGGCCACGTCGGTCAAGCCCGACGCGAAGTGAGCAGGCAGGGCTGAGTAAAGAAGAAACGGCTGCCTCGTGCAGCCGTTTTGCCTTGGGGCGGCGCAGTTGCCGTACCCAGGCCCGCAGCCCCCCGCCTCATCCCCTATACAATCGTCTGGCTTCATCGGAACTGCCATGCCCACGTCTTTGCCCCCGTCTTCGTCCGCGCCCCCGTCTCCCCTGCGTCCTTTCCTGCTGGCCTGTCCGGACCTGTCGGCCGAGCGCGTGGGCAACACCGACACGCCCGGCGTCTGGCATTTCGATTCCGGCGCGCCCGGCAAGCGCGTGCTGCTGAGCGCGCTGATCCACGGCAATGAGCTCTGTGGCGCCTGGGCGCTGAAGGACCTGCTTGCCGCCGGCCTGCGCCCGCGCCGCGGCACGCTGACGCTGGCGTTCTGCAACCTGGCCGCGTTCGACCGGTTCGACGCGCGCAACTACGCCCCCGCGCGCTTCGTGGACGAAGACATGAACCGCGTCTGGAGCGACGACAAGCTTTCCGTACCGACTTCGCAGGAGCGCCGCCGCGCCGCAGCCCTGCGCCCGTGGGTGGAACAGGCCGACTGGCTGCTGGACTTTCACTCGATGAGCAATTCCGACGTGCCGCTGCAGCTGACCGGCCTGGAACAGCGCAACATCGATCTGGCGCTCGCCCTGGGCAATCCCGCCACCATCATTGCCGACGCGGGCCACGCCGCCGGCGTGCGCATGCGCGATTTCGGCCGCTTCGGCGAAGCCGGCGACAACGGCACGCGGTCCCTCCTGATCGAATGCGGCTTTCACGGCGCCCCCGAGGCGCGCGGCGTGGCCGCCGACCAGATGGCGCGCTTTCTGGTGCAGGCCGGCACCGTGGACCGCGGCGACATCCCCGCCGCCTGGTTCGCGCCCGGCGCGCCGCTGCAGCGCGCGCTGCGCGTCACGCACGCCGTCGCCGCCAAGAGCGCCGACTTCCGTTTCGCCGAGCCCTGGAAGGGCCTGGAAACGCTGCCCCGCGCCGGCACCGTCATCGGCTGGTCGGAAGGCGAGCCCGTCACCACGCCCTACGACAACTGCGTGCTCATCATGCCGTCCACCGCCAACCTGCGGGCTGGCGTGACCGTCGTGCGCCTGGCGCAGCCGATCACCTAGCGTGCAGGCTGGCCTGACTTGAATATCCGGGCCCTGTCCGCCAGGCCCGCCCGATAACCCCGGCTTTTCCCCAACCCCGAGCCCACCAAGGAAATCATCACGTGGCCTTGTTCATCCTACGCAGACTGATACAGAGTCTGTTCGTGCTGCTGGCCGTTTCGGTCGTGGTCTTCTTCGCGGTGTATGCCGTGGGCGACCCGATCGAGCTGCTGGTCAGCCCCGAAGCCAGCCAGGCCGCGCGCGAGGCGATGATCGCCCGCCTGGGCCTGGACCTGCCCGTGTGGCAGCAGTACACCGGGTTCCTGTGGCGCGCGCTGCATGGCGACCTGGGCACCTCCTTCGTGCACGGCATTCCCGCGATCGAACTGATCGTGCAGCGCATTCCGGCCACGTTCGAACTGGTGTTCGTCGCGATCATGCTGACCTGTGTGATCGGCATTCCGCTGGGCCTGGTCGCGGGCCTGTACCGCGACGAGTACGTGGGCCGCGGCATCATGGCCTCGTCGGTGCTGGGCTTTTCGCTGCCGAACTTCTGGCAGGGCATGATGCTGATCCTGCTGTTCGCCGTCTGGCTGGGTTGGCTGCCCGCCACGGGCCGCGGCGACACGGTCGACGTGCTGGGCGTGCGCCTGTCCATCCTGACCGCCGACGGCTGGTCGCACCTGATCATGCCGGCGATCAACCTGGCGCTGGCCAACATCGCGCTGGTGCTGCGCATGACCGCCTCGGGCGTCGTCGAGGCCCGCAGCCAGGACTACGTGAAGTTCGCGCGCGCCAAGGGCGTCAAGCCGGGCCGCATCGTGCGCCGCCACATCCTGCGCAACATCCTGATCCCCGTGGTCACGGTGATCGGCATGGAATTCGGCACGCTCATCGCCTACTCCACCATCACCGAAACCGTGTTCGCGTGGCCCGGCATGGGCAAGCTGCTGATCGACAGCGTCTACCAGCTCGACCGTCCCGTGGTCGTTGCCTACGTGATGCTGGTCACGCTGATCTTCGTCGTCATCAACCTGGTTGTGGACATCCTGTACGCGGCGCTCGACCCGCGCGTGCAGCTCGTGGCCCCCGCTCAATAAACCGCCATGGCTAATACTCCGAATCCTGGCCGCACCCGCACCGTCCAGCCCCTGGCCGAGACGCCGCGGCGCGCCGCCATCCTGAAAAAACTGCACGCGCGCCCGACGGTGCGCGGCTCCGTCATCGCGCTGGCCGTCCTGGTGATCCTGGTGGTCTTCGCGCCGTTCTTCGCGCCGCAGAACCCTTACGACCTTGCCAACCTGTCGCTCATGGACGGCCGGCTTGCGCCGCGCCAGGCGCTGATGGACGGCAGCATCGCCTGGCTGGGCACCGACGACCAGGGCCGCGACATGCTCAGCGCCATTTTGTATGGCCTGCGCATCAGCCTGATGGTGGGCCTGTCCGCCGTCGTGCTGGCCACCGCCATCGGCGGCGCGATCGGCCTGGTTGCCGCCTACGTGGGCGGCTGGGTCGACACCGTGCTGATGCGCATCGTCGACTTCATCCTGGGCTTTCCGACCATTCTGGTGGCGCTGGTGCTGCTGGTGGTGCTGGGCCGCGGGGTCGACAAGGTGATTCTTGCGCTGGTCCTTGTGCAATGGGGGCACTACGCGCGCATCATGCGCAGCCGAGCCCTGCAGGAACGCCGCAAGGAATACGTCGAGGCGGCCGCCAACCTGGGCTTTCCGGCCTGGCGCATCATGCTGTATCACCTGCTGCCCAACTGCCTGGGGCCGGTGATGGTGTTCGCCACCATCCAGATCGCCACCGCGATCGCGCTGGAAGCGACGCTGTCGTTCCTGGGCGTGGGCGTGCCGATCACCGAACCGTCGCTGGGCCTGTTGATCTCCAACGGCTTCCAGTACCTGCTGTCGGGCGACTACTGGATCAGCCTGTTCCCGGGCATTGCGCTCCTGGTGCTGATCCTTTCCATCAACATCGTGGGCGACCGCCTGCGTGAAGCCCTGGACCCCCGCCGAGCATGAGCGACATTCTTCTTGATGTGCGCGGCCTGCGCACTGCATTCCATACCGAGGCCGGCGCGTGGCTGGCGGTCGACGGTGTCGACCTGACCGTGCGCCGTGGCGAGATCGTGGGCCTGGTGGGCGAATCCGGTTCCGGCAAGTCCGTGACGGGCTTTTCGCTGCTGGGGCTTATCGACACGCCGGGCGAAGTCGTCGACGGCGAGGTGAAGTTCAAGGGCACGGACCTGCGCAAGCTGTCCGAAGAGCAGATGCGCCAGTTACGCGGCAACCGCATCGCCATGATCTTCCAGGACCCGCTGATGACGCTGAACCCGGTGCTGCGCATCGGCGAGCAGATGATGGAAGCGATCCTGACGCACGAGGACGTGCCGCGCGCCCAGGCCGAGGAGCGCTGCCGCGAGGCGCTGGCCATGGTCGGCATCCCGTCGCCGGAAAAGCGCCTGAAGAGCTACCCGCACGAGTTCTCGGGCGGCATGCGCCAGCGCGTGGCGATCGCCATCGCGATGCTGAACAAGCCCGACCTCATCATCTGCGACGAGCCCACCACGGCGCTGGACGTGACCATCCAGGGCCAGATCCTCTACCGCATGCAGCAGATCTGCCGCGAGCACAACACGGCGCTGATCTGGATCACCCACGATCTGGGCGTGGTGGCCGAGCTGGCCGACCGCGTGGCCGTGATGTATGCCGGCCGCATCGTCGAAAGCGGCCCGGTCGAGCAGGTGCTGGATGCGCCGCGCCACCCCTACACCCGCGGCCTGTTGGACTCGATGCCCGGCGCCACGCAACCGGGCGCGCGCCTGCACCAGATCAATGGCATGGCGCCCAGCCTTGCCGCCCGTCCGGCGGGCTGTGCGTTCCGGCCGCGCTGCACCCACGCGGTCACGCGCTGCACCGAGCAAGCCCCCTCCGTCACCACCGAAGGTTCGCGCAGCTATCGCTGTTACGTGCCGATCGCCCGCGAGGCACAGTAAGCAATGAGCCAAGCCGATACCCCCGTCATCGAGCTCAAGAACGTCCACAAGCGCTTCGAGCAGCGGCCTGACCTGGCCCAACGCATTCTCGCCCTGACCGGCCGTCCCATCGACCGCCGCACCGTGTACGCGGTCAACGGCGTGGACCTGTCCATCAAGCGCGGCGAAGTCGTGGGCCTGGTGGGCGAGTCCGGTTGCGGCAAGTCCACGCTCGGCCGCGTCGTGGCCGGCCTGCACCGCCAGACCGAAGGCGAGCTGCTGTACCAGGGCATGGACGCAAACCGTCTGCGCGGCGCCGACAAGCTGGCGTACACGCTGGGCGTGCAGATGATCTTCCAGGACCCGCAGGCGTCGCTGAACCCGCGCCAGCGGCTGCGGCAGATCCTGGGCGAATCGCTGAAGGTGCACAAGCTGGCGCCTCCCAACGAGATCCCCGCCCGCATCGACCAGGCGCTGACCGAAGTGGGCCTCGCCACGGAATACCGCGACCGCTTCCCGCATCAGATCTCGGGCGGCCAGCGCCAGCGCATCGGCATCGCCCGCGCGCTGATGGTGGCCCCCAAGTTCCTGGTCTGCGACGAGCCCGTTGCCGCCTTGGACGTGTCGATCCAGGCGCAGGTGATCAACCTGTTCATGGACCTGCGCGAGCAGCACGGCTTCACGTATCTGTTCATCAGTCACGATCTGGGCGTGGTCAAGCACATCTCGGACCGCGTCGCGATCATGTACCTGGGCAAGATCGTCGAGATCTCGACGTCAGCCGAGATCTTCGCCCGCGCCAACCATCCGTACACGCAGGCGTTGATGGCCGAGGTGCCGGACGTGGCGCGCCGCGGCCGCAAGTTCACGCCGATCAAGGGCGAGATTCCGTCGCCGCTGAATCCGCCTTCCGGCTGCACGTTCAATCCCCGTTGTCCCCACGCGATGCCGCGCTGCCGTGAAGTGGCGCCGCCCTTGAAAGAAATCTCGGCTGGCCACTGGTCGGCCTGCCACCTGAACGAAGCGAGCGCCTGATGAAACCTTCCGACATGTCCAATGTGGACCGCATCGCCATCGAAATGGGCCATGCGGGCCGCAACGCCATCCTGTACGTGGATGAGGACCGCAACTACGACCGTCCGTTCAAGCTGCAGACCTACCGCCCTTACGGCTACACGCCGGACCGCCCGGTGGTGATCGTGCAGCACGGCGTGCTGCGCAACGGCGACGAATACCGCGACTTCTGGGTCGAAGCCGCCGACAAGCACAAGCTGCTGATCGTGGCGCTGACATTCTCGAACGAGATCTGGCCGGGCGTTGAAAGCTACAACAATGGCCGCGTGTTTTCGGCGGGCGGCAATCCGCGCCACATCGATGGCTGGACGTACGCGCTGGTGGGCAACGTCATCAGGGACATGATTGCCGGCGAGATCACCGACGGGCAGAACGTCTACCTGTTCGGCCACAGCGCGGGCGGCCAATTCGTCCATCGCCTGATGAGCAGCCAGCCGCATGCGCCCTTCAAGGCGGTGACGGCGGGCAATCCCGGCTGGTACACGCTGCCGACGTTCGACTATCCCTATCCCGAGGGCATGGACGGCGTGGGTCTGACCGAGGACCACCTGGTCAAGCTGCTGGCCTACCCGATGACCATCCTGGCAGGCGACAAGGACATCGAGACCAACGACCCGAACCTGCCGTCCGAACCCGCCGCCATGCGCCAAGGCCCGCACCGCTTCGCGCGCGCGCAGAATTACTTCGAATTCGGCCGCAAGGAAGCCGAGCGCCGCGGCGTGCCGTTCGGCTGGAAGCTGCATGTGGTGCCCGGCATCGGCCACGACGGCCGCGCCATGTCGGCCGTCTGCGCGAGCCTCTGGTTCGACGGCAAGATGCCCGACGACGCCGAACTCGCCCGCCTGGCCGGCCAGCAGGTCGCCTGAACCCTTTTCCCATCGCTGAACCCCGATATCGCCATGTCCAACACCCAGAGCACTGAACAGATCGTCGCCGGCATCCAGAGCTGGCTGCAATGCGAGTCGCCGTCGAACTTCCCCGAAGGCATCGCCGCGATGGCGCGCATCATCGCCGACTACGCGGCCGCCGCCGGCCTGACCGTTGAGCTGTCGTCGCTGGGCCCCACGACGGGGCCGCTGCTGTACGCGACCAACCGCGCCCCCGGCGACACGCGTCCGGGCATCCTGATCCTGGCGCACATGGACACGGTGCATCCGGTTGGCACGCTGCTGGAAAACCCCGTGCGCATCGACGGCGACCGTCTCTACGGCCCGGGCAGCTATGACATGAAGGCGGGCATCTACCTGGCGCTGACGGCCCTGGCCGGCGTGGCGCGTCCGGGCGCTACGCAACTGCCGGTGGACTTCCTGGTGGTTCCCGACGAAGAAACCGGCAGCCACGCCTCGCGCCCGCACATCGAGCGCTTCGCCGCGAACGCGAAGTACGCGCTGGTCTGCGAACCTGCCCGCCCCAACGGCGGCAAGTGCGTGACGGCGCGCAAGGGCACGGGCATGCTGAACCTGAACGTCAAGGGCCGCCCCGCCCACGCAGGCATGCAGCACGAGAAGGGCCGCAGCGCGATTCGCGAAATGGCCCACCAGGTGCTGGCGCTGGAAGCCATGACCGACTACGACCGCGGCATCACGGTCAGCGTGGGCACGATCGCCGGTGGCACCGTCACCAACACGGTGCCGGCCCTGTGCCGCTGCGTCGTCGACTTCCGCGTGCCCGACATGGGCGCCGCCGAAGACGTGCTGCGCCGCATGCGCGAACTGTGCGCGGTGGGTCCGGACGTTGAACTGGACATCGACGTCGAACTGAACCGCCCCCCCATGGTCAAGACGGAAGAAGCCGCTGCATTGCTGGCATTGGTGCAAGGTTTCGCGGACCGCGCGGGCTTCCTGCTTGAAGACGCGCCGATGACGGGTGGCGGCAGCGACGCCAACTTCACGTCGGCAATGGGTATTCCGACGCTGGACGGTCTCGGCGCGGATGGAGATGGGGCGCATACGCTGAACGAGTATGTGCTGGTGTCTACGTTGGAGCAGCGGTTGAAGTTTTGGGAATTGCTGCTGCGGGATTTGGCTTGAAGGTTTGGTTTTTTGGATGTTGTTGGTGGGGTTGATGGGGGTTGATGTCGCGCGGGGGGGGAGTTCTTTTGACGCCCGGCGCGGCGTGGGCCTGGGGTGGGCGGGGCTCCGATTGCGGTCCGGAGCCTTCGCTCCGGACTTGCCTAGGCGGCCCCCCCCGTGCACAACCTCGTCCGCCTTCGGCTCCCTTCGGTTTCCGCCGGGCGCATCTAAACGCCCCGCCCACCCCAGGCCCACGCCACACCGGGCTCTGCGGTTGAATCTTTACGGGCGGCGGGGCGAGTCGGGTTCTTGAGGTTCTTGCACGCAGTCGCTTGGAAGAGAAGCGTCTTGCGGTGCCCGTCCCCGTTCGGCCGCGCGGGCGGCCTCCGGGGACTTACGCGGCGTCTTGCGTCGTAGCTTTGACGCTTCGCGTGTGGCTGCTTCCTCTCAAGGTGTCTGACACCCTGGTGAAATTCCCGTCATGCCAAGTGCGTCTCCCTAGGGTGTCAGACACCGGCAGCAGCAGACGCGCTGGGCACGTTCAGGCAGAGACGCCAATAATCGCCACTTGAACCCCAGTGCGCGATGGGCGGCGCGTACGGGTCGGCAAGCTGTGGCGACCCGTCGCCGCGCCGCCCATCACCGCCCCTCCCCCCGTGACGGCGGCCCATTAGCTAACAACTCTCTGCCAGCGCGAAGCGCACAACGCCACGACGTCCCGCCGCCCCGATGCCGATTGCCGCCGCCCGGGCGGCAGCAATTCGGCGGCCCCGCAAATCCCCTTCCCTGACCACAGGTCTTACAGCGCCACATACCAAAGACCCTCGCAGCACGGCGTCGCGGGCACCGTGGGCGCGAGCGCCGTCGATGCGCCCGACGGAATCCGTAGGAGTCGCCGCAGGCGAGGACGAGGATGAGGACGGGGCAGTCCGGAGCGAAGGCTCCGGACCGCAATCGTGGGCGATCGTGCCCACGGTGACCGCGGCGTCGCGCGACCTACGAAGACGGTCGCAACGCACATCCGTAGACAAAAGCGCCACCAACCAAATACCACCAACATCCACCCCCATTCGCCTAGAATGTCGCCCACCAAAATCGCCATCAATCGCCCCCCGTCATGTCCGCCCCCCCCACAAGCGCCATCGCCTACGGTCTGGCAACGTTAGCCGCCGACGGCACCATCCTAGACACCTGGTATCCGCGGCCCTCGCTCGCCGATAACGCCCCGCCCACGGGAACGCGTCACTTAACGCCGGAAGAAGCGCGGGCCGCCCTCGGCGAGCACGTTGCCACCGCGCTCGTCCGTGACACCCGCCGCAAGGTGGATATCGTCGCCGTGCGGACCGCGATTTCGTCGCTGGATGAGCCGCCCGTCGATGCGCACGATGCGTACCTGCGGCTGCATCTGCTCAGCCATCGGCTCATCCGGCCGCACGGCGCCAATCTGGATGGGTTGTTTGGGGTGCTTGCCAACGTCGCGTGGACCTCAGTGGGGCCGTGTGCGGTGGAACAGGTGGACGCGCTGCGCTGGCATCTGCGCGCCACCGGGCAGGTGCTGGAAATTCGCAGCGTGGACAAGATCCCGCGCATGACCGATTACGTCGTGGCCAGTGGCGTGCGCATCGCGGACACCGCGCGTGTGCGGCTGGGCGCGCATCTGTCGCCGGGCACCACCGTGCTGCACGAAGGGTTCTGCAACTTCAACGCTGGCACGCTGGGTGCGTCCATGGTCGAAGGCCGCATCAGCGCGGGCGTGATCGTGGGCGATGGCACCGATATCGGCGGCGGCGCGTCGATCATGGGCACCATGTCGGGCGGCGGCAAGCAGGTGGTGTCGATTGGCAAGCGTTGCCTGCTGGGCGCCAATTCCGGCCTGGGCATTTCGCTGGGCGATGACTGCGTGGTCGAAGCCGGCTGCTATGTCACGGCCGGCACGCGGGTGCTGACGCCGGAAGGGGCCGTCGTGAAGGCGGTGTCGCTGGCGGGCCAGCATGGGCTGCTGTTCCGCCGCAACTCGCAGACGGGCGCGGTGGAGGCGCTGGTGCGCACCGCGGCCTGGGGCACGTTGAATCCTGCCCTGCATTCGGGGCATTGAATGAAACATGGCCGCCCCCCGGCGGCCATATCTTGAGAAGCGTGGCGCGATCGGCTTGCTGGGCCGGCGCCCGGCGTCAGGCGTATTGCGCCGTCTGACCCAACCGGTCGTAGACCAGGTTTACAAAGAGGTCGGAACTCAGGATGTTCGCGACACGGCACGTGAAGACCGTCTCGCCGTTGTCGTCCTGCAAGGTGACCGTGTCGGTCCAATCGTCCAGATCGATGGGCTGCAGCGACTCATACGGCCACGTGGCGCCGTCGATATGCAGGCCTTGCGCGGACAGGGACAGCTCGCGCGTCTTGAGGTCGGGGAAGGCGCCGCCCGCGATATAGCGGAACGCGACGCGCGCGCCTTGCGCCTGCAGCGCTTCCAGCACCGGTAGGCGTTGCGCCACGTACTGCGCGCGGAAGGCGTCCATGAAGGCGGGGAAATCGTCGACGCCGTCGGCGGTGGTCCAAGCGCCTTGCGGGGCGCTGCGAAACGCCAGGCTGTCGACGGGAGCCGCGGCCGTGTCCGGGCGGCTGGCGTACAGGCAGAGGTCGTGGATGTCCGCGAACGCGGTGTAGCAGCGGGCGCCGCCTTCCTGAGCGACTACGCCTTTTTCGTGCAATTCAAAGCAATCCGGGGCGCGCCCCGTGCGCGTAAACACCGCGAATGCGTCTATGGCCTGCGGGGTTTGGCTATCTGTCATGCAACTTCCTGATTGGATTGGGGTGCTCTCGCGGCCCAGGACGTCGCAATGTCTTGCGAGCCGTATTCTCGCCCATATGCGAAATACGTGCTTGATGACCCAATTCCCGCACTTTCGACGCAGATCACTCGCCCGGCGGAATCGGCGCAAACCGGAAGTGCTGCACGTTGCCGCGTCCCGCGATGATTGCCGTGGACTCGGGCACTTCTTCCCAGACGCCCGCCATGTCCGACAGGGGCTCGGACAGCAGCAGGAAGGCGTCGTCGTCCATGGCGGCGATCTGCGCGTTGTCGGGATAGAGTTCGCGCAGGTGGCGCACGCAGGTGTTGTGAAACAGCGTGCGCGAGTCGCTTTCGCTGGAATAACGCACGGCGATGAGACGTTCGCCGTCCAACGCGCACACCGTCATGTTGATGGGATGCGCCACGCCGTGACGCCGGCCGGCTTCCTCGACGGCGCCGACCATGCGGGCGATGGCCGCGATGGGATCCTCGTCCAGGCCGAACGTGAGGGCCAAGAGAAACATCACCTCGGAATCCGTGGAGCCTTCCAGCGACCCGAAATAGCCGGGCGCGATCATCAGCATCAGATCGCGCCGCAACAGCGGATAGTCGCGGATGAGGCCGTTGTGCACGAACAGCCAGTGCCCGTGGCGGAAGGGGTGGCAGTTGGTTTCCTGCGCGGGGGTATCGGTGGCGGCGCGGATGTGCGCGACGAAAAGCGGCGCATGGATGGCGCGCGCCGCCTCGCGCAGGTTGCGGTCGTTCCAGGCGGGGTGCACGCTGCGGTAGCGAAACGGCGGCTCGGCGGGCCGGCCTTCGATGGCGCGGCTGTACCACCCCAGCCCGAATCCGTCCCCGTTCGTGGTGGTCGCGCCCAGGCGCGAATGCAGGCTCTGTTCGATGAGCGAGTGCTTGGCCTTGAACAGCACGCTCTCCATCTGCAGGGGACTACCGGTATAAGCCAGCCAACGGCACATGATGCGCTCCTTCGATCCGGACAGGCCAGTGTAGGAGCGAGGCAGGGCTTTCTTCAAGCCCGCGCCGCCGGCCCTATTTGTTCAGCAGCGCCTTCAGCATGGCCATGCGCTCCTTGGGGCTCATGGCGGCCGTCGCGTCGTCTTCCTGGATGCGCACGTCGCCCAGTCCCATCTCCTCGATGAAGCGTGAGGGCTCGCGGACCAGGTCTTCGCGCGCACGGCGGCGGCGCTTGCACCAGCTCAGGTGCAGGCTGCGCTGCGCGCGCGTGATGCCGACATACATCAGTCGCCGTTCTTCCTGGATGCGGGTGGCCAGGTTTTCGGCGGCACGCGCCGGGTCGCCGACTTCGTCGTCCTTGCCCAAGTGAGGCAGCAGGCCTTCTTCCACGCCCGCGAGGTACACGTGCGGATACTCCAGGCCCTTGGAAGCGTGCAGCGTCGACATCTTCACGGCGTCGGGCTCTTCTTCCTCGCCGCGTTCCAGCATGGTGACCAGGGCGACGTGCTGCACCAGGTCAAAGAGCGTCATGTTGTCTTCCTCGGCCTTGCGCTTGAGCCAGCCGGTCAGCTCCAGCACGTTCTGCCAGCGCGTCTGCGCGGGCCGTTCCTCGAAGATTTCGAACAGGTGGCGCTCGTACTGAATGGCTTCGAGCAGGTCGTCGAGAATCGCGCCGGCCGGTTCCGCGGGCGCCGCGTCCTTGCCCGAGGCCGCGCCGCGACCGGCGCGCCACTGCATGCGGCGGATGAATTCGGCAAACGTGCGCAGCTGTTCAAGCTGGCGGGGCGCGAGCACGCTTTCGAGGCCGGTCTCGGCCACGGCGGCAAGCAGCGACAGTTCCCGGCTGGCCGCGTACTGGCCCAGCGCCTGCAGCGTGGCCTGGCCGATGCCGCGCTTGGGCGTGGTTGCGGCGCGGATGAAGGCGGGATCGTCATCGTCGTTGGCCAGCACGCGCAGATACGCCAGGATGTCGCGCACTTCTGCCTTGTCGAAAAAGCTTTGCCCGCCGGAAATCGTGTACGGGATCTTCAGGTTGCGCAGTGCCTGCTCCAGGATGCGCGACTGATGGTTGCTGCGGTACAGGATGGCGAAATCCTTCCACTGGGCCTGGCGCTCGAAGCGCGCCGCCGACACCTTCATGGCGATGGACTCGGCCTCCTGTTCCTCGCCGTCCATGGCCGCCACCGTGATGGGTTCGCCCACGCCCAGCTCGGACCACAGTTTTTTCTCGAAGAGCTTGGGGTTCTTTTCGATGACCTGGTTGGCCGCCGCCAGGATGCGCTGCACCGAGCGGTAGTTCTGCTCAAGCTTGATGAGCTTGATGTTGGGGTAGTCGGTAGTCAGCTTGGCCAGGTTCTCGATGGTGGCGCCGCGCCAGGCATAGATGGCCTGGTCATCGTCGCCCACCGCGGTGAACATGGCGCGCGGGCCCGTCAGCAATTGCACCAGCCGGTACTGGCACACGTTGGTGTCCTGGTACTCATCGACCAGCAGGTAGCGCACGCGGTTCTGCCAGCGGGTGCGCACTTCTTCGTTGCTGGCCAGCAGCTGCGCGGGAATGCGGATCAGGTCGTCGAAGTCGACGGCCTGATAGGCGGCCAGCGTGGCGGCATAGCTGCGATAGACGTTGGCGGCTTCGACGTCGCCCGGGGTGATGGCTTCACGCGCGGCGTCGTCCGGCTCCATCAGCGCGTTCTTCCACAGCGAGATGATGCCCTGCACGTGGCGCAGGCGGGCCTTGTCGGTGGTCGCCAGCAGTTCCTGGATGATCGACATGGCGTCGTCGGCATCCAGGATGGAGAACGTGGGCTTCAGGCCGGCGTTGCGCGCTTCTTCGCGCAGCATCTTCACGCCCAGCGAGTGAAAGGTGCTGATGATCAGGCCCTTGGACAGCTTGCGGTCCACCAGCGTCTTCACGCGCTCGTCCATTTCGCGCGCGGCCTTGTTGGTGAAGGTCAGCGCCACCACGTTGCGGCCCATGTAGCCGCATTCGCGCAGCAAATACGCGATCTTCTGCGTGATGACGCGCGTCTTGCCGCTGCCGGCGCCGGCCAGGACCAGGCAGGGGCCGTCCAGGTAAAGCGTCGCCTCCCGCTGCGCGGGATTCATGCCGTGGCCAATCGGTTCGCTTGCGGACATTGGAGAGTCAGATCGTCATGCGTTGCGGCGGCCATGCCAGGACAGCCGGCAAGCAAGGGGCCTGCCGCTGCCCGTCAATGGGCCGGAAAAACGCGAGAAAAAGGGGACGGGCGCAGCCGCCGCAGCGGGTCTGCCGCGCCGGTGCGATAGAGGAAGACGATCATAGAACAATCGGGTCGATGGCGCATCGGCGGGTGGCCGTAGAAGCGCCCCGCGTGGCCGCAGGTTCGCGACACCGGAGCATCGTCGCAGCGGCGAACTGTTGCCGCAGCGCCCCGTCGCCCGAGCGTCCCGCTTCGCCGCCGATCAGATTTCCAGCGGATCGACTTCCAGTTGCCAGCGCACGCGCGCCTCGTTGGCCAGATAAGGCAGGTGGTGCGACCATGAAGCCAGAAACGCCTGCAGGGCCGGCCGGCTGCTGCTTTCTGCCAGCAGTTGGGCGCGCTCGATGTTGGCCACGCGCACCACGCGCAGCGGCACGGGGTCATACAGCATGATCGCGTCCATGCCCGGAAAATCGGCGGCCCACTCGCCCTCGGGCAGCACGCGCGCCTGCTCCAGGAACGCCTGGGCCACCTTGAGCTCACGCGCTTCGGCGGTCAGCAGCGCTTGGTAAACGAAGGGCGGAAGCCCCGTGCTCTCGCGCTCGTGCAGCGCATGGCGCGCGAATCCGGCGTAATCGTGGCGCAGCAGGGCCTGGTACACCGGCTGCTCGGGGTAGCCGGTCTGGATCAGGACTTCTCCGTTGCCCTGGTGGCGGCCCGCGCGGCCGGCCACCTGCATCAATTGCGCAAAGAGGCGCTCGGGCGCGCGGAAATCATGGGCGAACAGCATCGAATCCGCGTTCAGCACGCCCACCAGTCCCAGGCGCGCAAAGTCGTGGCCCTTGGCCACCATCTGCGTGCCCACCAGAATGTCGACCTCGCCGGCGTGCACGGACGCGAACAACGCCTCGGCACTGCCCTTCTTGCGCGTGCTGTCGGCGTCGATGCGCAGGATGCGCGCCTCGGGAAAGAGTTCGGCCAGGTGTTCCTCGACACGCTGCGTGCCGCGGCCCATCGGCGCCAAGTCCTGATCACCGCATTCGGGGCAGGCGCGCGGCACGGGGGCCTGGTAACCGCAGTGATGGCATTGCAGGCGATGGCCGCGGCCATCGGTGCGATGCAGCACGGTAAAGGCCGTGCAGCGCGGACAGTTGCTGACCCAGGCGCAGGACTGGCAGTGCAGGACGGGCGAATAGCCGCGCCGGTTCAGGAAGATCAGCACCTGTTCCTTGCGCTCGAGCCGCTGGCCGATGGCCTCGACAAGCTGCGGCGACAGGCCTTGCTTCATTTGCAGGCGGCGCGTGTCCACCAGCCGGATCTTGGGCAGTTCGCTGGAGCGGGCGCGGCCCGGCAGCGTCAGGCGCAGGTAGCGGCCGCGTTCGGCGTGCTGCCAGGTCTCCAGCGACGGCGTGGCCGAGCCCAGCACGACCGGGATGTTCAGATCGTGAGCGCGCCACACGGCCAGGTCGCGCGCCGAATAACGCAGTCCGTCCTGCTGCTTGTAGGAGGCGTCGTGTTCCTCGTCGACCACGATCAGTCCTAGCTGCGTCAGCGGCGCGAAGATCGACATGCGCGTGCCCAGCAGCATGCGGGCTTGCCCGCGATGGGCGCGGGTCCAGGCCTGCAGCCGCTCGCCGTCGGACAGGCCGCTGTGCATGACCGCCAGCCCCTCGGGCCCGACCAGAGACTCCAGGCGCGCCCGCAGCGCGGCTTCAAGCTGCGGCGTCAGGTTGATTTCCGGGACAAGCAACAGCACCTGCCGCCCCGCCGCCAGGACCTTTTCGGCGGCACGCAGGTAGACCTCGGTCTTGCCGCTTCCCGTCACGCCATGCAGCAGCACCGGCTTGAATCCGTCCAGCGCGCCAATGGCTTGCACCGCGGCTTCCTGCGCGTCGTTCAGCGCGGGCGGCTGGTCGGGCGTGGCCGGCGCGCGCACAGTCTTGCGCTTGCGCGCATCCATGCGCGCCACGGGCCCTTCCCCGGACCGTTTGCCCTGATAGGACGTGGGCTTGCGCAGCGGCGGCGGCAGCGTGGGCAGCATCACCTCGCCCAGGGGCCGCTGATAGTAGTCGGCGGCAAAGCGCGCCATGCGCAACCACGCTTCGTCGAACGGCGGCAGATCGTCCAGCACCGCCTCGATGGGCCGAATCTGCTTGGGCTCGAAAGAAGGTTCGGCGGGATTGTCGACGACAACCCCGATCATCTTGCGCCGGCCGAACGGAACGATCACCCGCAGGCCGACGGCGATCGGCGCATCACTGCGGTAATCGAACGGGCCGGGCAACGGCACGTCCAGCGCGACGCGCACCCAGCACACCGCTGAGGAGTCGGGCTTTACTTGCGCGTCAGGCAGGGAATCGGGGGACATTCATCTACTGAAATAGGACTAGCCGAAAGGATGAGAAGCGCCAGGCGCGGCATGGGACGATTGTCGCCTGCCCGGACGCCATCGATCCACCGACGCCTGTGGATAACTTTGGGGAAAAGGCAAGAGCAACATCGGAAAATGGAATATGGCAAGAATGCACAAACTATTGCACCCCTGTTGATAAGCGACATTTTCCGATATAAAACAGGCACTTGAGGCCGGTTTCGAGAATGTAAGCCAGCTTGGGAAGGGTTTTCCCCGAGGCCGAATTTATTGTGCACAAGTCGCCTTCGCGGCCTGCTTGCTTCGGCCCTTCGGGCCGAAGCGTTCACTTACTTACGCGTGTAGGGCACGGCTGTGTTGGTGGACTTCATCGACCAATTCAGCTACCGCTTCTGGCGGAGTGAAGCGGGAAATGCCATGCCCCAGATTGAACACATGGCCGCCCTTGCCCACCGGTCCGAACGCGTCCAGCACCCGGCGCGCCTCTTTGCGGATGGCGCTGGCGCCACCAAAGAGCGCCATCGGATCCAGGTTGCCCTGGAACGCGACCGAATCCCCGGTGCGCCGGCGGGCCGCCGCCAGGTCCACCGTCCAGTCCAGGCCCACGGCGTCGCTGCCACAGGCCGCGATATCTTCAAGCCATTGGCCGCCGCCCTTCGTGAACACGATGACGGGCACGCGCCGGCCTTCGTGCTCGCGGGTCAGGCCCGCCACGACCTTCTTCGTGTAGGCCAGCGAGAACTGCTGAAAGAGGCCATCAGCCAGCACACCGCCCCAGCTGTCGAACAGCATGACGGCCTGAGCGCCCGCGGCGATCTGGCCATTCAGGTATTGCAGGGTAGCTTCGGCGTTGATCTCGAGGATGCGATGAAGCAGATCTGGGCGCGAGTACAGCAGGGTCTTGATGAGGCGGTAGTCGTCGCTGCCCTTGCCTTCAACCATGTAGCAGGCGATGGTCCAGGGGCTGCCGGCAAAACCGATCAGCGGCACCTTGCCGTCAAGATCGCGCCGGATGGTGCTGACCGCATCGAACACGTAGCGCAGCTTGTCCATGTCGGGCACCGCCAGGCGCGCGACGTCCTCTTCGGTGCGGATAGGATGCGCAAACCGCGGGCCCTCGCCTTCGGCGAAGTCCAGCCCCAGACCCATCGCGTGCGGCACGGTCAGGATGTCCGAGAACAGGATGGCCGCGTCCAGGTCATAGCGTTCCAACGGCTGCAGCGTGACTTCCGAAGCAAAGTCCGGATTCTGCGCCAGGCCCATGAACGAGCCCGCACGCGCGCGCGTCTCGCGGTACTCGGGCAGATAGCGGCCCGCCTGGCGCATCAGCCAGATGGGGGTATAAGGCACGGGTTCGCGCATCAGGGCGCGCAAGAACACATCGTTCTTCAAACGGGGAGCGGACACGGCTAACCTCGATGATCGGAAGCCGTGAGTTTACTTCCCCTGGCCGGCAAGGCGCGCGGCGGCCGTATCCGGGGGATTGCGCACGCGCAAGGGGCAGCGCAGGGGACGGGTTGGCGCCTTTGCGCCTTAGCCGCCTTCGTGCTGCAGGGAGGCCGCCTGCGCGGCCTGGCGGTAGGGTGCGGCTTCTATGCCGTGCTTGCGCATCAGCGCCCAGAACGCCCGGCGGTGCTTGGCGCACGCGCGCGCTGCCTGGGCCACGTTGCCCCCGTGACGCGACAGCGCATGGCGGATGTATTCGCGCTCGAATCCGTTCACCACCTGCGCCTTCGCCGCGCGAAAGGTCTCTGGCGCGCCCCGCTTGTATTGGTGGCGCATGCTGCTCAAGGCGTGTTCGATGACATCGACGGCCACCCTGGGACGCGCGGACGCCGCGTGGGGACCGATAGACGGGTGGTGCGCATGAGGCGAATGACGCCCGAGCAATGCGTGGGACGCGTGATGCGAGAGCGGCGCGCGCTCAAGCTCGCCCGCATCGGAGAAGCGTTGACCGGCGAGCGCATGCCCGGCGCCGCCCCTCGGCGCGTCAACGCTTAGATAACTGGCCCGGCGCTCATGGACCCCGCCCGTCGCGCCGGCGCCCGGCAAGGCGCTGCGGCGGGCGAGGCGAACCAGCCGTACGCGCAGGCTTTCCAGGCACACCGGCTGGCCGATGAAATCGGCCGCGCCCAAGCTGAGCAGATCGAGAATCGCTGGCGCCTTCACGTCGTGGATCAGCAGCAGAATGGGGGTGGAGAGCGTGCTGCGGGCTTGCTGCAGGGCCATGCGGGCCCACGCCAGCGACCCCGGCGCCACGGGCAGGATGCAGGCGTCGTAACGCCGCAGCGACAGCGACTGCCGGGCGAGGGAGTCCGGCGGCGGCGCCAGGGACACCGCATGCAGCCGCACGCGCGTCACCCTGCCCTGATGGCCTGCGACCCAGGCGCCCATCGTCGTTTCATGATCGGGCGCCATCAGCACCCCGCAATCCAGCACGTCTCGCATGCCTTCCTCGTTTGCATCGCAAAACTGAAGGCTACTGTTGCAACACCGCCGCGACTATTCGTAGTGAACGCATTGCGGCTGGCCGTGACGGGGCGTCCGCATGGGTTTCGCAGTTTCGCACCCCCATAAAAAAAGCGGCCCGGGGGCCGCTTCTTTCGTGTCCGGGGCAAGCCCGGAGAACCGCGTTGCCGCTTAGTGCGAGCGGCCGCCTTGGCGCAGCTTGCGCGCCGCGATGGCTTGTGCAGCCAGCATGGCGAGCTCGGCTTCGACGACAGCGATGTCAGCCTTGTCCTTGGCGTTGGCCAGGGCCAGTTCGGCCTTCTGGCGCGCTTCCAGGGCGCGGGCTTCGTCGAGGTCGGCGGCGCGGATAGCCGTGTCGGCCAGAACCGTCACACTGCCCGGCTGAACTTCCAGGATACCCCCGGCGACGAAGATGTTTTCCTCGCCTTGGTCGGCACGAACGATCTTGACCGTTCCGGGGCGTATGCGCGAGATCAGCGGGGTGTGGCCGGGCAGAATGCCCAGTTCACCCGACTCGCCAGGCAGAACCACGAACTTCGCCTCACCGGTGAAGATCGCTTCCTCTGCGCTGACCACATCCACATGCAGGGTAGCCATATCGGTTCCTTATTGCAGTTTCTTGGCCTTCTCGAAGGCCTCGTCGATCGAACCGACCATGTAGAACGCCTGTTCCGGCAGGGCATCGCACTCGCCGTTGACGATCATCTTGAAACCACGGATGGTTTCGGCCAGCGGAACGTACTTGCCGGGCGAACCGGTGAACACTTCGGCGACGTGGAACGGCTGCGACAGGAAGCGCTGGATCTTACGCGCGCGGGCCACGGCCTGCTTGTCTTCCGGCGACAGTTCGTCCATGCCCAGAATCGCGATGATGTCGCGCAGTTCCTTGTAGCGCTGCAGCGTCTGCTGCACGCCACGGGCCACGGCGTAGTGCTCTTCGCCGACGACTTGCGGGTCGAGCTGGCGGCTGGACGAATCCAGCGGGTCCACGGCCGGGTAGATACCCAGGGCGGCGATGTCACGCGACAGCACGACGGTCGAGTCCAAATGCTGGAAGGTCGTGGCAGGCGACGGGTCGGTCAAGTCGTCCGCAGGGACGTACACGGCCTGGATCGAGGTGATCGAGCCGGTCTTGGTCGAGGTGATGCGCTCTTGCAGCTTGCCCATTTCCTCGGCCAGCGTGGGCTGGTAACCCACGGCGGACGGCATACGGCCCAGCAGTGCGGACACTTCGGTACCGGCCAGCGTGTAGCGGTAGATGTTGTCCACGAAGAACAGGATGTCGCGGCCTTCGTCGCGGAACTTCTCGGCCATCGTCAAGCCGGTCAGCGCCACGCGCAGACGGTTGCCGGGGGGTTCGTTCATCTGACCGAACACCATCGCGACCTTGTCCAGAACGTTCGACTCTTCCATTTCGTGGTAGAAGTCGTTGCCTTCACGGGTACGCTCACCCACGCCGGCAAACACCGACAAACCGCTGTGCTGCTTGGCGATGTTGTTGATGAGTTCCATCATGTTCACGGTCTTGCCCACGCCGGCGCCGCCGAACAGGCCGACCTTGCCGCCCTTGGCGAACGGGCACACCAAGTCAATAACCTTGATGCCGGTTTCCAGCAGTTCCACCGACGGCGACAGTTCGTCGAAACGGGGAGCGGCTTGGTGGATACCACGCTTTTCGTCGTGCTGGATCGGGCCGGCTTCGTCGATGGGACGACCCAGCACGTCCATGATGCGGCCCAGCGTGCCGGTGCCGACGGGCACCGAGATCGGGGCGCCCGTGCCGGTGACCTTCATGCCGCGGCGCAGGCCGTCGCTGGAGCCCAGCGCAATGGTACGCACCACGCCGTCGCCCAGCTGTTGCTGCACTTCCAGCGTCAGACCCTTTTCGGCGAACGAGGAACCCTCGTCGGCCAGAGTAAGCGCTTCATAGATCTTGGGCATTTGATCGCGGGGGAACTGAATATCCACCACGGCGCCGATGCACTGAACGATGGTTCCGTTGCTCATGTCGATTCCTTGCTTGATAGCTTTTGACGGGATGCTGCCTGCCTCAAACGGCGGCAGCGCCCCCTACGATTTCCGAAATTTCTTTGGTGATCGCGGCCTGACGGGTCTTGTTGTAGACCAGTTGCAGATCGCCGATGACCTTCTTGGCGTTGTCCGACGCCGCCTTCATGGCGACCATCCGGGCCGACTGCTCCGAAGCCATGTTCTCGGCCACGGCTTGGTACAGCAGGCCTTCAACGTAACGCTGCAGCAGGTCGTCGATCACGCTACGGGCGTCGGGTTCGTAGATGTAATCCCAGCTGTATTCCGACTTCACTTCCGAGGTCTTGGCCAGGCTTTCGGCGCCCGTCTGGTACGGATCTTCCAAACCGCTGGCCAGCGGCAGCAGACGCAGGAACAGGGGCTCTTGCTTCATCGTGTTGACGAAGCGGGTCGAGGCCACGTACAGCGCGTCGATACGGCCTTCCAGGTAGGCGTCCAGCTGCACCTTGATCGCGCCCAGCAGGCGGTCCAGTTGCGGCTTGTCGCCCAGTTGCACTTCCTGGGAAACCAGTTTGGCGCCGATACGGGTCAGCACACCCACGCCCTTGTTGCCGAAAGCGGTCGCTTGCACGGCGATGCCGTTTTTCTCGAACTCTTTCAGCTTGGCCAACGTCACGCGGGTGATGTTGGTGTTCAAGCCGCCGCACAAACCCTTGTCGGTCGTCACCATGACCACGCCGACCGCCTTGATTTCGCGTTCGACCAGGTACGGGTGGCTGTACTCGGGATTGGCCTGCATCAGGTGCGCAGCAATCTCGCGCACCTTGGTGGCGTACGGACGGCCAGCACGCATCCGTTCCTGCGCCTTGCGCATCTTGGATGCGGCGACCATTTCCATCGCCTTGGTGATCTTGCGCGTGTTTTGCACGCTCTTGATCTTGGTTCGGATTTCCTTAATTCCGGGCATTGCGCTTTCCTGTGAAGACTGGCCGATGGGTTCCGCTCGCGCCTCAACCATCCGGGAAGGATGGGTGAGGCGCCTTGGACGCCTAACCCATCACTTTCTTAAAAAGCACCGTGCTTCTTGAATTCCTGAACGGCGGCGGCCAGTTCGGCCTCGTCGTCCTTGGACAGTTCCTTGGTGTCTTCGATGCGCTGGATCAGGGCCGCGTGCTTGGCCTTGAGCTGATCCTTCAGCGACTTCTCGAACGACAGCACTTGGGCCACGTCCACGTCATCCAGGTAGCCGTTGTTGACCGTGTACAGCGTAACGGCCAGTTCCCACACCTGCAGCGGCTGGTATTGCGGCTGCTTGAGCAGTTCCACGACGCGCTTGCCGCGCTCGAGCTGGCGGCGGGTCGCGTCGTCCAGGTCGGAGGCGAACTGCGCGAAAGCGGCCAGTTCACGGTACTGCGCCAGGTCGGTACGGATACCGCCGGACAGCTTCTTGACGACCTTGGTCTGGGCAGCGCCACCGACGCGGGACACCGAGATACCGGCGTTGATTGCGGGGCGGACACCGGCGTTGAACAGGTCGGTTTCCAGGAAGATCTGGCCGTCGGTGATCGAGATCACGTTGGTCGGAACGAAGGCCGACACGTCGCCTGCCTGGGTTTCGATGATCGGCAGCGCGGTCAGCGAGCCGGTCTTGCCCTTGACGGCGCCTTCGGTGAACTTCTCGACGTACTCTTCGTTGACGCGAGCGGCACGCTCGAGCAGACGCGAGTGCAGGTAGAACACGTCGCCCGGGTAGGCTTCGCGGCCCGGCGGACGGCGCAGCAGCAGCGAGACCTGGCGGTAGGCCCAGGCTTGCTTGGTCAGGTCGTCATAGACGATCAGGGCGTCTTCGCCGCGATCGCGGAAGTATTCGCCCATCGTGCAGCCGGCGTAGGCGGCCAGGTACTGCATGGCGGCGGAGTCGGAAGCCGAGGCGGCCACGACGATGGTGTATTCCATCGCGCCGTGCTCTTCGAGCTTGCGGACCACGTTGTTGATCGTCGACGCCTTCTGGCCGATAGCGACGTACACGCAGGTGACGCCCTTGCCCTTCTGGCTGATGATCGTGTCGACGGCCACGGCGGTCTTGCCGGTCTGGCGGTCGCCAATGATCAGTTCGCGCTGGCCACGGCCGATGGGAACCATCGAGTCGATAGCCTTGATGCCGGTTTGCAGCGGCTGCGACACCGAGCGGCGGGCGATAACGCCAGGCGCCACTTTTTCGATGATGTCGGTGGCCTTGGCGTTGACCGGACCCTTGCCGTCGATCGGCTCGCCCAGCGTGTTGACCACGCGGCCTTTCAGTTCCGGACCAACCGGAACTTCCAGAATGCGGCCGGTCGTCTTGACCTGGTCGCCTTCGGAAACGCCGGTGTAGTCGCCGAGAATAACGGCGCCGACGGAATCACGCTCGAGGTTGAGCGCCAGACCGAAAACGTTGTTGGGGAATTCGAGCATTTCGCCCTGCATCACGTCCGACAGGCCGTGGATGCGGGTAATACCGTCGGTCACGGACACGACGGTGCCCTGAGTACGGACATCAGCCGAAGCGCCCAGGCCCTCGATGCGGCTCTTGAGCAGTTCGCTGATCTCGGAGGGATTGAGTTGCATATTGACTCCTGGAATCCTGTTAGTAGCCTTAAGCGGCGAGCTGATCGCGCATGCGGACCAATTGGGCTTGTACGGAAGTATCGAGCACCTGGTCGCCGACGGCCACGCGCACGCCGCCGATCAACGACGGGTCGACGGTAACGCTGGGCTTGAGCTTGAGGCCGAATTTTTGTTCGAGCGCGGCGACCAGATCCTTGACCTGGGCATCGCTCAGCTCGAACGCGCTGGTGATTTCCGCCTGCGCCGTGCCTTCGTGACGATTCCGCAGCGCGACGAATTGCGAGGCGATCTCGGGCAGCAGCAGCAGCCGGTCGTTTTCGACCAGCAGCTCGATGAAATTACGGGCGGCTTGCGGCAAATCGGCCTTGATCAGGCCGGTAAACAGTTCGACGCGCTGCTTGTCGCCCAGACGCGGATCGGCCATGGCCTCGCGCACGTCGGGGTTGGAGGCGACCTGCGACATTTCGCTGACCAGGTCGGCCCACGCCGGCAGACCGGCCTTGTCGTCGCGCGCTGCGCTGAAGAGCGCTTCAGCGTAGGGCCGGGCAACAGTGGAAAGTTCAGCCATGACGGTCCCGGATTAGAGCTGCGCGCGGAGCTGGTTCAGCAGCTCGGCGTGTGCGCGGGCGTCAACCTCGCGCTTGAGGATCTGTTCAGCACCCTTGACGGCCAGCGCGGCGACGTCGTCGCGCAACGCTTCGCGGGCGCGCTGGACTTCCTGCGCGGCATCCTGGGCAGCCTGCGCCACGATGCGGGCACGTTCGGCTTCCGCTTCGCGGCGGGCCTGCTCGATCAGGGAGGCGGCTTGCTTCTCGGCCTCGATGATGCGTGCGTGGTTTTCGGACTTGGCAGAAGCCTCGATCAGACTGACGCGCGCCTGGGCTTGAGCCAGGTCGGCTTTGCCCTTCTCGGCGGCGGCCAGGCCGTCGGCGATTTTTTGGCGGCGCTCGTCCATCGCCTTCGTCAGGGGAGGCCACACGAATTTCATCGTGAACCAGCCCAGAACGAAGAACACGAGCATCTGGAAAATGATCGTCGCGTTCAGATTCACGGTCGTTCCTTTAACACCTTTCGGCTCCGACCGCACCCGGAAAGGGGCGTCGCGGAGCACTCGATACCTTGCTGACCGGCGATGGAGCCGTTGCTCTCATCGCCGCCAGCGTCATGACCCACCTATTTGCCGGCGGGCGGTGCCTTAGCCGACGAACGGGTTGGCGAAGGCGAACAGCATGGCGATACCCACGCCGATCAGGAATGCCGCGTCGATCAGGCCAGCCAGCAGGAACATCTTCGTTTGCAGAGCGTTCATCAGTTCAGGCTGACGAGCCGAAGCTTCCAGATACTTGCCGCCCATCAGTGCGATGCCGATGCAAGCGCCGATAGCGCCCAGACCGATGATAAGACCGCAAGCGAGGGCAACGAAAGCGACGTTGGTCATGACAACTCCTTGGTTAGAAATCTGAAGTCAAAAATTGAAAAATAAGAGGTACAGCTCAATGCAAGATAATCTTGCTATCCGGTGCCGGCCGGGTGGCCGACGCCGGAAATTCGGGGGATCAGTGGCCTTCGTGAGCCTGGCCGAGATACACCAGCGTCAGCATCATGAAGATGAAGGCCTGGAGCAGAACGATCAGGATGTGGAAGATTGCCCAGATCGAGCCGGCCAGGATGTGGCCGATGCCCAAGCCGATGCTGGCGCCGTTGAAGCCGGTCCAGGCGCCGCCCAGGAGGGCGATCAGCATGAAGATCAGTTCGCCGGCGAACATGTTGCCGAACAACCGCATGCCCAGCGATACGGACTTGGCGGCGTATTCGATCAGGTTCAGCAGCAGGTTGAACGGGGCCAGCACGATGGCGCCCAGGCCATGCGCATGGAACGGCGCGGTGAACAGTTCTTTGACGAAACCGCCCGGCTTCTTGATCTTGATGCCGTAGTAGAACATCAGGAGCAGCACGCCCAGCGACATGCCCATCGGCACGTTCAGGTCGGCGGTCGGGAGGATGCGGTGGTAATAGAGGGGATCGCCGTGCTCAGCACCCAGGCCGGTCAGGCGCCAGATCGAGGGCAGCAGGTCGACGGGCAGCAGGTCCAGCGCGTTCATCAGGATGATCCAGAGGAACACGGTCAGGGCCAGCGGGGCGATGAAAAGACGGCTCTTGGCGTTGTGGACGATGCCCTTGGCCTGGTCGTCGACCATGTCGACGATCATTTCCACGAAGGCCTGGAAGCGGGAAGGAACACCGCTGGTCGCACGGCGGGCAGCGCGCCACAGGAAGAAAATGACGATCAGGCCCATCAGGCCGGACCAGAACAACGAGTCGTAATTGATGATGTCGAACTGAGCAATAGCGCTCTGTTTCTCACCGGTATTGTTCAGATGCACCAAGTGATGCTGAATATACGCGGATTGAGGCGACACGTCGCTGGCAGCAGCCATTTGAACCTATCCTATTTGCTGTATGCCCGGTCCTTGCGAACCGGACGATTCCACGATTTCGTTTGCCGCAACTTACTCGGCGCTAAGACAGCCTGCGGAACATCAGAAGCAGGAGATAGCCTTTCAGGGTGAGTATCAGGCCGAGCAACGCGGCAGGCCACACAAGCCAGTCATGCGTCACACGCGAAAGCAGCCACAACAGCAATGCCGTTGCGAACAACTTGATCAACTCACCAGAGAGAAAGGTAAAGGGACTGGCCTTGCCGGCCCGAACGCTGACAGCCAGGCGCAATGCGAACAACGCATTGGGTATGAAATACGCTCCTGCCCCCGCCAGCGCCGACCAACCTGCCGCCGCCCCTCCTACAACCCCCGCTATTACTGCTGCTGCGAGCCCCATGGCGCCTTGCGCCGCCAATGCCAACAAGAGCCCACGGCTGGCTTGAGCGTTCAGCGCCGCGCGATCCGCGTCACTGAGCACCAGAACTTCCACCACGTCCGGATCGATCGAATCCTGATCCAGACTGGGCCTCAGACCTTGGGGTCTCAGACCTTCGGGTCTTAGACTTTCAGCCCCCGGACCTTGTCCAGGACCCTGCCCTAAACCCTGCTGTTGCTGCATGGAGTTCTGCCGCATCAAACTTCCCCGCTTAACCTGGCCCTGTGGGAACCGACGCGCTTTATGAAGCGCACGTTTCTTATCCCGCAAGCGTCAAACCCGCAGAGTATAGCTTGGTTTTTTGCACCCTAGCAAATGAACTTTCGGCCGTTTGTAAGGTGGCAACAACGCCTGCTTGCGGCGGAGAAATTGGGGACGAGCGAGCGCTCTGCCGGGGCGTGGCCGCCGGTCCCGCCTCTACAAGAAAAGGCGCGCGGCCCCTTGTCGGAGACCGCGCGCCTTGTGCGTTCTGGCAGATGCGCGTCGGCAGCGATGCGTTCAGCAGATTCGCGCTTGCCCGCGCTTAGTCTTCCTTGACAGGCGGCGGCGCCCACTGCCCGTCCAGGGCGGTGTTCTGCGGCGAGTGCAGGCGCATGCTGAGCACGAACGGACCGTCGGCGGCAGGCGTGCTGACCCAGTTGGCGCGCTTGGATTCGCCCGGATCGCGGCGCTGCACGTAGATGTCCAGCGAACCGTCGGCGTTGTACTTCAGGCCGTCGGTGCTGCGGATCACGTAGCGGTTGGCCGGATTCTCGGCAAAGCCGTACTTGCTGTTGTAGACGTGCAGCGACCAGAGCTGGGCCGGCGGCAGCTGACCCTTGTCGAAATGCAGGACGTAGTCTTCGCTGGAATCCAGCGGACGGCCCTTGGAATCGGACACGGTCACCGGGTACAGCACGTCTTCCGGCGTGGGCGCGCCCAGACCGGCATAAGCGATGGCCGCACGGCGCGTGTAGTCGGTGCCGTAGGTGCCGATGCCCGTCAGCACCGTGTTCCAGCCGTTGATCGGGGTGGCCAGGCGCGAGACGTTGTCGGCGATGCGGCGGCCGGCCAGGGGTTGCGCGTCGGTCAGCGCCTGCTGCACTGCCGGGCTCAGGCGGCCATACGAGAACGGCTGGCGGTCATCCAGGCCGATGCGGCGCATGCGGTCCAGCATGGGCGTGTCGTTGGCATGCGGCGGGTTGTTGCGCAGCGCGTCGAAGAACACGGCAAAGTACGAGGCGGCATCCATGCCCGCGACCTGCTCGGCCGGGGTGCCGTCGGGCACCGTGACGGCGGGGGCCGGCATGGGCAGGTTGCTGCCGATGGGCGCGGTGCCGATGCCCGAGCCGGTCTGCGGGTACGCGTTGCCGGCGTTGCGGCCGCGCGGCGCGGTGGCGGGCGTCACGGGGACCAGCAGCGGACGCGCGGTCATGCCGGACTGGATCTGATTGACCGCGGCGTAGTCCTGCGGACCGCCCGCCTGTGTCCAGCCGATCAGCCAGCCCATCGCGGTCGGGCTGCGGATCACGTCGACGCCGGCCGGCACGGTGCCGCTCCAGTTCGGACCGACGATGGCGAAGGACTGCGCGCCGTTGCCATTGGTGCGCGTGCCGCGCGAGGCAAAGACGTCGCTCCACATGTCCAGCGCCGACAGCACGGTGTAGCGGCCGCCGGTGTCGGGCAGATTGATGATGAGCGGCGCGCGCGAGACGTCAAACCACAGGCTGGAGTACAGCGCGTCGGCGCTGGGCCAGGGCGTGTCGGCCGCGCGCGGATCCGGGAAGGCGGCCTTGTGACCAAACTGGTTCATCGGCGCCTTGCCGTCCAGCGGGCTTTGCACCGCCGTGGCCTGGCGGCGCGCCAGTTCCATGAGCACCATGGGATACGCGTAGACGTAGGCATCGATGGCCGTATCGCGCAATTCCGCCTCGCTCATCCGCGGGGCGGCCTGCGGGGCGGCGTACGGCGTCTCGGAGACCAGGCGCAGCGTGGATTGCGGCGATTGAGCCTGGGCGACATTGATGAAGCAGACGCTGAGCGCGCCGGCGAGCGCAGCCGTGGTCAGCCGGCGGGTAGCGATGGGTTTACGCATGCAAGGCTCCTTCTTGATTTTGTTTGCAATCGAGCCGCCGCGCGGGATTTGCCAGTGACAGCAAACCGCTCTGGCGCGGCACCTCGGGATGACGCTCATTCAGGATAGGGCCGAAGTCTGCAACAAGGTGCTAGCCAGACGTTTCAAGGCGAAACGTGCACTTTGCGTGCAGATGGCCATGAAAAAGCGCGCCTTCATAGGGCGCGCCTGGCAATGCGTGGCCCGCGATTCACGCAGGCACAGCCGTAACAAGGATTAACGGTGTTTGAAGTCGGGTTTGCGCTTTTCGGTGAACGCGGCCATGCCTTCCTTCTGGTCTTCGGTAGCAAAGAGCGAATGGAACACGCGGCGTTCAAACAGCAGCCCTTCGTTGAGCGAACCTTCGAAGGCGCGGTTGACGCATTCCTTGGCCATCATGACCGACGGCAGCGACATGGAGGCGATGACGGTGGCCGCGTCCATGGCTTCTTCAAGCAGCTTGTCCGCGGCAACCACGCGCGACACGAGGCCGGCGCGCTCGGCTTCCTCGGCGCCCATCATGCGGGCAGTCAGCGCCAGGTCCATGGCCTTGGCCTTGCCGACGGCGCGCGGCAGACGCTGCGTGCCGCCCGCGCCGGGGATCACGCCCAGCTTGATTTCGGGCTGGCCGAACTTGGCCGTGTCGGCCGCGATGATGATGTCGCACATCATGGCAAGCTCGCAGCCGCCGCCCAGCGCGTAGCCGGCCACGGCGGCGATCACGGGCTTGCGGATGCGCTTGAGCGTTTCCCAGTTGCGCGTGATGTATTCGCTGCCGTACACGTCCATGTACGACCAGTCTTTCATGGCGCCGATGTCAGCCCCCGCCGCGAAGGCCTTTTCGCTACCGGTGATGACGACGCAGCCGACGTCGGGATCGGCCTCGAATGCCAGCAGCGCGGCGCCCAGTTCGTCCATGAGCTGATCGTTCAGCGCGTTGAGCGCCTTGGGACGATTCAGCGTCAGCAGGCCGACTCGGCCCCGGGTTTCGACCAGTACAAACGACTCGCTCATGAATGTCTCCGGTAATAAGATATGAGCATGAAAAAAAATGATGACGTACCTCCCATACTTTACCGCCTTGCGCCGCACGATCCCGCCGGCCACCGCTACCGGATAACCCTTACGATCGCATCGCCCTCGCCCGCCGGGCAGCGCCTGTCGCTGCCCGCCTGGATCCCGGGCAGCTACCTGATCCGCGATTTCTCGCGCCAGATCGAAACCGTGTCGGCCCGCGCCGGCACGCGGCGCGTGACCGTCGACAAGATCGACAACCACACCTGGCAGGCCGCGCCGTGCGAAGGCCCGTTGCTGGTCGAGTACACGGTCTACGCCTGGGACCTGTCGGTGCGCGGCGCGCATCTGGACGAGACGCACGGTTTCTTCAATGGCACCAGCGTGTTCCTGCGCGTGCACGGCCAGGACCACGAGCCCTGCCTGGTGGACCTGGCGCCGCCGCGCGGCATCGACGGCTGGAAGGTCTACACGAGCCTGCCCGAAGCCGCAGGCCACAAGGGCGCGGCGCGCCGTCACGGTTTCGGGCTATACCTGGCGCCGGACTATGACGCGCTGATCGATCACCCGGTCGAGATGGGCACGCCGCAGGTGTCGCGCTTTGTGGCGCATGGCGCGGAACACGAACTGGTGTTCACGGGGGTGGCGCCGAATCTGGATCTGGCGCGCATCACGGACGACGTGAAGAAGATCTGCGAGACGCAGATCGCTTTCTTCGAACCCCGCACGAAGCGCGCGCCGTTCCTGGACAGCGCGGACCGCTATGTCTTCATGACGATGGTGACGGGCGACGGCTACGGCGGCCTGGAGCATCGCGCCAGCACGGCGCTGATGACGGCGCGCAAGGACCTGCCGGTGCTGGGCCAACAAGGCCAGGGCGAAGGCTACCGGGGATTCCTGGGGCTGGTGAGCCACGAGTATTTCCACACCTGGAACGTCAAGCGCATCAAGCCGGATGTCTTCGCGCCGTACGATCTGTCGCAACCGGACCTGACGCGCCTGCTGTGGGTGTTCGAGGGCTTTACCTCCTACTACGACGATCTGCTGCTGCTGCGCTCGGGCGCGATCACGCGCGCGGACTACCTGCGCCTGCTGGCCAAGACGATCACCAGCGTGGCCCGCACGCCGGGCCGCCACAAGCAGTCGGTGGCAGAGAGCTCTTTCGATGCGTGGACGCGCTATTACAAGCAGGATGAGAATTCGCCGAATGCGCTGGTGAGCTATTACACGAAGGGCGCGCTGGTGGCGCTTGGGCTGGATCTGCTGATCCGCGAGGAATCGTCGGGCGCGCATTCGCTGGACGACGTGATGCGGTTGCTGTGGGATCGCTATGGCCGGGACTTCTATCGAGGCAAGCCGCACGGTTTGCCGGAAGACGGACTGCCGGCGCTGATCGAGGAAGCGACGGGGGTGGACACGCGGCGCTTCATCGCTCGGCATGCGTACGGGACGGCGGATGTGCCGCTGGCTTCATTGCTTGAAACACACGGCGTGAAGCTGCAATGGAAGACGTCGGCCAATATTCCGTCATTGGATGTGCGCACACGCAAGCAAGGCGACTCGCTGACGCTGGCGACGGTTCTTGAAGGCGGGGCGGGGCACAAGGGGGGCTTGTCGGCGGGAGATGTGCTGGTGGCTATCGATGGACTACGGGTGGATGCGCCGGCGGGGTTGGATCTGCTGCTGGCGCAGTACCGGGTTGGGGATCGGGTGACCGTGCATGTGTTTCGGCGGGATGAGCTGCGGGAGTTTCGGGTGAAGTTGAGTGGGCCTGAGGCTGCGGAGTGTGTGTTGGTTTGAGGGTGGGTACCGGCCTGATGGATTGAGTTCTTAAGGCGTCCGGTACGGTTCGTCCGTTATAGGGTTCTTAAGGCGCCCGGCGCGTCGTGGGCCTGGGGCGGGCGGGGCTCCGATTGCGGTCCGGAGCCTTCGCTCCGGACTGCCCCATCCTCAACCTCGTCCGCCTTCGGCTCCCTTCGGTTTCCGTCGGGCGCATCTAAACGCCCCGCCCACCCCAGGCCCACGACGCACCGGGCTCTACGGTTGAATCTTTACGGGTGGCGGGGCGAGTCGGGTTCTTGAGGTTCTTGCACGCAGTCGTTTGGAAGAGAAGCGTCTTGCGGTGCCCGTCCCCGGGCGGCCGCGCGGGCGGCCTTCGTGGACTTACGCGGCGTCTTGCGTCGTAGCGATGACGCTTCGCGTGTGGCTGCGCCTGCCCTAGGTGTTTGACACCCTGGTGAGATTCCCGTCATGCCAAGTGCGTCTCCCTAGGGTGTCAGACACCGGCAGAAGTGGGCGTCCGCCAATCGAATGTACCGGGGCTGTGGAGCTGCAGTAGCTGGGTGGCGAACGGTCCCTTCTGGAAAGCGAATCCAGTCTTCGGCCTCAACCGGCTTCATGGTGCCGTTCGTGATTCAAGATCCATATCCGCCGGCCACTGAACCTTTGGGGCCAGGCGCAAGGCGATGTTGTAGGGAGCGACGTCATTGGCATCGCGAGGTTCGGCACGATCGGGGTCGAGGCCGTTGATGCCGTTCTGCATATAGGCGCACACATACGCCCAGAAGTTGGAGGTGTTCGCAGCGTCGGTGTTCAATTGGAAGCGCGTCACGACGTTGTTGGTGCCTGGTTTCACCACCGCGATGGAGACGCCTTCCTTGATGATGAGCAGGCCGCCAGGCGTCGCGCCACGGACTTTCCACTTCTCTGCGCGCAAGTCGTCCCAGTAATAACTCGCCGTCGTCACATACCCGCGCTCGAAGGGATTCCACCAGACTGAATGGAAGCCATAAACGTAGACCTTGCGACGTAGGCGATTGAAGCGAAGCGGGAGATCGCGGGGCGGGGAGACGTCCGCGCGATAGAACACACATGCTGCCCAAACGCATACTGCGATGGCAATTGCAAACAGCAAGAACATTCCTATTTCAAAAGCCCCCACACCCGTCGTCGTGATGGCCCTGAGATTTCTAGTGATCAGAATTGTCTGTTCGAGACATGTCCATGCAATCAGCAGCGAAAAGAAAAGGAGCGTTCCGCGAAATATAGATGTACTCCGAGCGAACTCGACATACGTTTCGTCCATATGCGTCGGAGCTCGCCATAGCAGCAGAGGGGGCTCAATGAGAGGGTCATTGGGGCCCGGCAGATCACACTGCCATCCGGCGCACGGGGGACTTAGCTGTGGTCTCGCCATCAAATTTCCTCCGTGATCTCGATAGCTGCGAAGCCGGTGCTGTCGTCCTTATCCGGCCAGAATGCCACAGCAAATGTTGCCGATTTAATCGTGTTGATCGGATCCAGCCAGTATCGGCCGCTGAGAATCGGCCGTTCCGATGTTGGTTTCGTCTCGCCGACCAGCGTGTAGTCGGGATGATTGAAGTCCGAAGTTTGCACGCCGTGGGCGGTATCGTTAACTTGCCCAGATGCCATGACGTGCGAAGACAGAGTAGGACTTCGTTTGCCATCTTGTGCGAGGCCAAAGCGCTCGGTAGTGAGGGTGAAGCGGTAGCGGGATCGTACGGTATCGAAGCCAGGTAGGATCGCCCTATAAACAAGCGCTTTTGTCTGTATTACCGCGCCGCGGTTCTTGAGCACTTCAATGTCTTCGCTATAAAGCTCATCTGAACTGGCGCAGATAGCCTTCCGGGGTGACCTGATAGGCATGCCAGATTTCTTTGTCCAGCAGCACATAGACATACCCCTGCCGCAATACACGCAATGCGGTCTGAATGGATTCGTGACTCAGTGCGCCATGTTGCTTGAGTCCGTCTGTGAGCGGCATGACTGCAAGCCGTAGCGGCAGGATCGGTAAGCCGGTACGTTCACACGCGCTGCACGTGCCGGTGGGATTGGGCGCCGCCTGGCGCCGGGCCTGGGTCAGGGTCTTGCTGATGCTCATGTGTAGCTCGCGGCGGGAGGTAATGACGCAACGATGCGCTGCCACGCACAGACGTCGTAGTTTTTAAAGCGCGCACGGGTTGTCCTTGGTGCCAAGCGGCACTACCGCTTTTAGAAGCTGTCGATACTGCGTGTAAATCAAAGGAGTCTTATTAGTGAACCGAATTGATCTGGTGTTAGCAGATGCTTGAAACGATCCGATTTATCTGCCGCAGTATCCTGAGCGACAGCACGTGACGAACGCCGACAGCGCTAATAGGTTGGGCGACGGCGGTCACGTCCAGGCACAGCGCAGCGGCCGATCCGACGGCCAGGGTTGTGAAACGTAGCTTCTTTGCCGGGCGCTCGACGTTTACGCGTAGCGCGGCACGCCCTCACCGTCCAGGACGATCGTGCACGGCGCTTGCGTGAAGTGCAGCGGCGCGCCGGTGACGGTGCGCAGGAAGGATTCGCTGACGCCCGCCTTCATGGCGTGCACCTGCTTGGCGCCGACGGTCAGGTCCATCGCGGCGCCGGCCCGATTCTCCACGATGACCCTGCCCCAGCCTGGCCGACAGCTTGTCGGCGATGCGGCGCGCCGAGATGTCGATGGTGCCGCCGGGCGCGGCGCGGTCAAATGCCTATTCTGGAATCCGGAGGTGTGGGTTCGCCTGGGCTGAAGAGCGCATCGTGGCCCGCGGCCCGTTCACGCCCCCGCGCGCTCCCAGCGCCGCTGGATGGCCTTGGCGGCCACCACGCCGTCGGCCATCGAGGTCACCACGCACGGGTGCATGCGGTGCGCGACTTCGCCAATGGCGTAGATGTCCGGCACGCTGGTCTCGGCGGTGGCGAAGTCGGTGCGGATGTAGCCGCGCTCGTCGCGCGCCAGGTGCAGCGTGTCGGCAAACGCGGCCTGCGGTTCCCAGCCGTAGAAGACCAGGATCAGGTCGTACTGGCGGCCGTCCACGCTGCGCGCGGCGGGATCGACCTGGTAGGGCCCGATGTGCACGCCTTCGGACCCGGCGCGCGTGACCCACTGCTGCTGGGCGCGCACGCTGCGGGCATACAGATGAACCGTTCGCGCGCCGCGGTTGCGCACGTAGACGAAGTTTTCAAAGGCGTTGTCGCCCCCGCCCAGCACGGCGACCGACAAACCCGAATAGTCCTGCGCCACGATGGGTGAGCCGGGGCCGATCAGCACGCCCGGCCAGGACGCGCCCGGCGGATGGCCGGGCAGGCCCTTGGCGCGCACGCCCGAGGCGATGACCAGGGTGCGGGCACGGGCCAGGGTCTGCTCGCCGTCGGGACCAGAGAGCGTGGCCTCGATGCCGCCCTTGCACGGCCGCACGCCGGCGACGCGGGTTTCCAGCCGTAGGGGCACATTGGCGGCGCGCACGCTGGCGTCGATATTGGCCGCGACCTGCTGGCCGGTGACGCCGGGCAGGACCGCGATCCAGTCGTCGGCAAACGGGTTGTCATTGCCCAGGCCGCCCAGGCGGGCGCTGGCCTCGACCAGCAGCGGCGACAGGCCCAGGCGGGCCAGCCAGAGGGCGCAGGAGGCGCCGGCCGGGCCGCCGCCTACAATGACCGAATCGTGCATCTGTTGCATTTCACCCCTTATTGACTGCGCCGGCGCCTCGCGGGCGCCCGGACATGGCCGGATTGTAGCCAGCGCGTCACCCCATCCGCCGTCGCCTTACAATTCGGGCTATTCCACCCAGGTTTTCATCATGCCCACTCGCCGCATCATTCTTTCCGGGCTTGCGCTCGACGCCCGCATCGGCATCCTCGAGCACGAGCGCCGCGCCACCCAGCCCCTGCACGTCGATGCCGAATTCGACGTCGACATCCAGCGCTCGGTGGACGACCACGATATCCACAGCGTGCTGGACTACCGCCAGCTGCGCGAGGCCATCGTCGAGGAATGCACGCAGGCGCACGTGAACCTGATCGAAACCCTGTCCGAACAGGTCGCGGCGCGCCTGCTTGCCGACTTCCAGGAAATCCGCGCGCTGCGCCTGCGCATCAGCAAGCCCATGGCCTTCTCCGACTGCGCGGCGGTGGGCGTGGAAATCCAGATCACCCGCTGACATGAACGATATCGCTCCCCCCGGCGTGCAATTTCGCACGCCCGCCGACGAAAAAGCCCGGCACGAAGGCAACAAGCTGACCAAGCGGCTGGCGCGCGAGACCACGCGCGCCCTGTCCGACTACAACATGATCGAGGAAGGCGACCGCGTGATGGTCTGCCTGTCCGGCGGCAAGGACTCCTATGCCATGCTGGACATCCTGCTGCAGCTCCAGAAGCGCGCGCCCTTCAAGTTTGAACTGATCGCCGTGAACCTGGACCAGAAGCAGCCGGGCTTTCCCGATCACATCCTGCCGCAGTACCTGAAGGAACTGGGCGTTCCCTTCCACATCGAGACGCAGGATACGTATTCCATCGTCACGCGCGTGCTGGAAGAGGGCAAGACGATGTGCTCGCTCTGTTCGCGGTTGCGCCGCGGCATCCTGTACCGCGTCGCCTCGGAATTGGGCGCCACCAAGATCGCGCTGGGCCATCACCGCGACGACATCCTGGCCACGTTCTTCCTGAACCTGTTCTACGGCGGCAAGGCCAAGGGCATGCCGCCCAAGCTGGTGTCCGACGACGGCCGCCACACGGTGATCCGCCCGCTGGCCTACGTGGTCGAGTCCGACCTGATCGCCTACGCCGAGCTCAAGCAATTCCCGATCATTCCGTGCAATCTTTGCGGTTCCCAAGAGAACCTGAAGCGCAAGGAAGTGGGCCGCATGATCAAGGAATGGGACAAGCAGCACCCGGGCCGGTCGTGGAACGTGTTCAACGCGCTGTCGCGCGTCGTGCCCTCGCACCTGATGGACCGGGACCTGTTCGACTTCGTGGGCTTGAAGCCCACGGGCGTGCCGGACGCCAACGGCGACACGGCGTTCGATACGGTCGACCCCACGGAAGACGCGGACGAAGCGTGCGGCGATACGCCGACGGCGTTGGAGCCGGGCGCGATCATCGAAAAGAAGGTGATGTTCTCGCGCGGGTGATGCGGCGCAGGACAAACAAACAAGGGGCTGCGATTGCAGCCCCTTTTTTTTGCAGCCTTGCGCTTGCGCTGCAGAATCAGGCGTTCAGCACGCGGATCGGCGCGCCCGCCGCCCATGCCTTCACGGCTTGCAGGCAGTTCTGGTAGAACGCCTCGAAGTTTTCGCGGCTGACATAGCCCAGGTGCGGCGTGAGGATCACGTTGTCCAGGTCGCGCACGGAGTCAGTGGGCGACAGGGGCTCCTCGGGAAAGACGTCCAGGCCCGCGCCGGCGATGCGGAATTTCACCAGGGCGTCCATCAGCGCTTCCTGGTCGACAAGACCCGCGCGCGACGTGTTCACGAGGTACGCGGTGGGCTTCATGGCGGCCAGCGCGGTGGCGTCCACGATGTGTCGGCTGCGCTCGGACAGGATCAGGTGCAGGCTGACCACGTCGGACGTGGAAAAGAGCGCGTGCTTGTCCACGCGCGTGACGCCGGCGGCCTGGGCGCGCTCATCGGTCAGGTTGGGGCTCCAGGCCACGACGTCCATGCCAAAGGCCAGTCCCACCTTGGCGACTGCGGCGCCCAGCTTGCCCAGGCCCACCACGCCCAGGCGCTTGCCGGCCAGCGGCTCGGGCATGCCGGTCTGCCACATGCCGCGGCGCATGGCGGCGTCTTCGGCGGGAAGGTGCTTGAAGAGACCCAGGATGTGCGCCCACGCGAGTTCCGCGGTGGCGGTGTTGGCATCGGCGCTGCCGGGCGCGCCGGACACGACGATGCCCTGCTCGGCGCAGGCCTGCATGTCGATGGCGTTGTTGCGCATGCCGGTGGTGACCAGAAGCCGAAGCTTGGACAGCGCGCGAATGCGCTCGGCGGGGAACGGCGTGCGTTCGCGCATGGCGACGATCACGTCGAAGGGCGCGAGCGCGGTTTCGACCTGGTCGTCGGGGATGAAGTTGTTGAAGATCTGCACCTCGGCGTCGCCGCCCAGCGAGGTCCAATCCGCATAGCGCCGGGCTACGTCGTGGTAATCGTCGAGAATTGCGATTTTCAAGTCTTGTCTCCGGGAGGGATGGCGCTTGCCGCGCCCCCCTTTCCCGGGCCGGCGCGACGCGCGCCGGTCAGTTCAAACGGGCCTTGAGCTGGTCCAGCGGCAGCGCGCCGCTGATGCGCGAGCCGTCGGCGAAGAACAGCGTCGGCGTGCCGCGCACCATCAGTTGCTGGCCAAGCGCCAGCAGCTTGTCTTCGGGCACGTCGCAGTTGGCGGTGGCCGGCGTCTTGCCGCGCAGCATCCAGTCGTCCCAGGTCTTGCCCTGGTCCTTGGCGCACCAGACGTTGCGCACCTTGACCTTGGAGTCGGGCGACAGGATGGGATAGAGGAAGGTGTAGACGGTCAGGTTGTCCACGTCTTCGAGCGTCTTGCGCAGCTGCTTGCAGTAACCGCAGTTGGGATCTTCAAAGATCGCGACCTTGCGCGAGCCATCGCCCTTGACCTGCTTGATCGCCAGATCCAGCGGCAGTTGGTCGAAGGTGACGGCGCTGAGCTTTTCCTGCGATTCGCGGGTGACGTCGCGGCGCGTGGCGGCGTCGATCAGCGGTCCTTCCATGACCCAGGTGACGCCTTCGTCGGTGTAGATCAGGTCCATGCCGAGCTGCACTTCGAACAGGCCATAGGGCGTGCGGCGCACGGTCGTGACATTCATGCCCGAGAAACGCTGCTGAAAGCGCTCCTTGACGGCGGCCGACTGCGGATCGAGTTCGGTGGTGGAGACACTTTTCTCGCCTTTGGCCGCCTGACCCACGGACTGCGTGGAAACGGACTTGGCGCCCTGCGCTTGGGCCGTGGCGGACAAACCGATGCCCGCGGCGAGGAAACAGGCCGCCAACGTGGCGGGAATGCGGAATTTCATCGGTACTCCTGGTCTTGTCAGTCGTGTGTCTTGCCGGAAAGCGTAACCGATCCGAGAGGGACAGCCGCGGCAGGCGGCGGGTGTGCGTATCCCTATCAGACGGCCGCCGACCGCCGCAGGTTCCGCCCGGCACCGCCGCCGGACCTGGCCGGCCTAGTTGGCGGACGCCCCCGCGATCAGGCGGCGCTTGATCAGCGGCGCGCGCTCGACCCAATGCATGCCGGCGTTGCGCAGCCAGACAAGCGGCGTCGCCTTCGATCCGAAGAGCTTGTGCAACCCGTCCGTGGCCAGCCGCATGGCCAGTACCGGCTCGGCGCGCGCCCGCTGGTAGCGGTGCAGCACGCGCAGGTCGCCGGCCTGGCGGTAGGGTTCACGTCCGGCGACGATGCGGGCCAGCGCCTCGACGTCGCCCAGCCCCAGGTTCAGGCCCTGCCCCGCCAGCGGGTGCAGGCGGTGCGCCGCGTCTCCGGCCAGTGCGATGCCGGGCGCGACCATCTGGGCGCGCTCCAGCGTCAGCGGAAAACCGTGCAGCTTGCTGCGGACCTTCAGGCGGCCAAGCCGCCCTTCGGCGGCCTCGGCCAGCAAGGCTTCCAGGCGGGCGGTTTGCGCTTCCTGGGGCAGTTCCAGCAATTGCTGCGCCAATTCGCTGCGCATGGACCAGACCATGGAAACCTGCGGACCGTCCGCGGTATCGGGCAGCGGCAGCAGGGCCAGCACGCCGTCGTCGCGAAACCATTGGAACGCGGTGCCCTGGTGCGGCAGTTCGGCGTCCAGATGCACAACGAGTCCGGTGTCGTTGTAGGACTGGGCTTCGTGCTTCAGCCCGGCCGCCTCGCGCAGCGGCGAGGCCGCGCCGTCGGCGCCGACGAAGAGCTCGGCCTGAATGCGTGCGCCGCTCTCAGTCTGGACCGCGCCATCCTGGTAGCCGGTGCAGCGGTCTTCCAGCCAGGCGATGCCGAACATGCGCACGGCCTGGATCAGGACGCGCTCGATCTCGCCGGATTCGACGATCCAGGCCAACTGCGGCAGCGCCGCCTGCCAGGCGTTCAGGTTCACCTGGCCGTCCGCGTCGCCGTGGATCTCCATGGCCTGCACGGGCATCAGGCGGGACGCGGGCATGGCGTCCCACACGCCGATGTCGGCCAGAAAACGCTGGCTGGCAGGCGAGATGGCGTAGACGCGCGGGTGATAGTGGTTGGGATCGGCCGGCGGCACGGCGGCGCGCGGCGCCAGCACGGCCACGCGCTGGCCGCGGCGGGCCAGCGCCAGGGCGGTGGACAGGCCGACGATGCCGGCCCCGCAAACTACGATCTGATGGCTCATCGTGCGGAAGGCTCCCCGGCCTGTTTGGGCCACAGCAGCCACATCTGGCCGCGTTGCTTCATGCGGCCGGCCTGCTGCCCGGCTTCTTCGCCGTAACCCCAGTAGAAGTCGGCGCGCGCCGCGCCCCGGATGGCCGTGCCCGTGTCCTGGGCGAACACCAGGCGCTGCAGGGGCCGGTCGGAGGCCGGATAGGTGGTGGACAGAAAGAGCGGCGTGCCCAGCGGCACGAAGGTGGCGTCCACCGCCACCGAGCGCCGCGGCGCCAGCGGAATGGCGTACGCGCCCTTGGGGCCTTGCTCGGGATCGATCACCGCCTCTTCGCGGAAGAACACCACCGCCGGGTTGGCGTTAAGCATTTCAGGCACGCGCTTGGGATTGCGCTGCGCCCACGCCCGGATGTTCTGCATCGACGCCTGGTCGGCGGTCAGTTCGCCGCGTTCGATCAGCCAGCGGCCGATGGACACGTAGGGCTGGCCATTGTGGTCGGCGTAGGCGACGCGGATGGTCTTGCCGGCATCCGGGCCGTCCGTCAGCTGCACGCGGCCGGAGCCCTGGACCTGCAGGAAGAAGTTGTCCACGGGGTCGTCGACCCACACCACCACCGGTGGGCGGCGGCCGGAAGACGATTCGATGGCGGCGCGGGTGTCGTAGGGCACGACGCGCTTGCCGTCGAGCTTGCCGCGCACGCGCTTGCCGGCCAGGTCCGGATAGACCGACCCCAGGTCGATCGTCAGCAGGTCGGCGGGCACCGCGTACAGCGGCCACTGGTAGACGCCGCCCTGACGGCGCGAGCCGCGCACCAGCGGCTCGTAGTAACCCGTCACCGTGTTCGTGGCGGGCTTGCCGTCGGCGGCGTTCAGGCGCCAGGGTTGCAGGTAGGTCTGCAGAAAGCGGCGCACGCCTTCGCCATCGCCCGCAGCGGGCGCGCGGGCCGGATCGATGGCAGCGGCGCAAACCGGCTGCCAGGCGCGCGGCGTGGCGCGCGCGGGCGCGGCCAGGTTGCCGCTGGTGGGCCGCATCAGGCCCTTGCAGTTGCGCAGGAAAAGGGGCCAGAACTGGTTCAGGTCGTCGGCGCTCCAGCCGGGCAGCTCGGACCAGTTGGCCGGTTTGAGCTTGCCGGCCAGCGCGCGCGGCGGGGAATCGGGCAGCGAGGCCAGCGGCGGCACCACGAGCGGACCGTCGGTCACCGCCGGAACGCGCGCGCCGGGGGTGGCGGGCTGGCCGGATTCAGGGGGGATATCCGAAGGGGTGGAACATGCCGCCAGAAGGACCGACAGCACGGACAGGCTAAGAATGCGCTTCATGAGCTAATGGAAAGACGTGCAACGGATGGCCGGGCCATGCTCAGTGCAAGGTGCGCGGCATGGCCAGGACGAATTCGGAGATCGGCACTTCGAACGGGATGCCGTTCTCGCCGACGCAGTGGTAGATGCCGCGCATCGTGCCCACCGGCGTGGGCAGGGGACAGCCGCTGGTGTACTCGAAGGTCTCGCCCGGGGCCAGGAGGGGCTGCTGCCCCACGATGCCCAGGCCGCGCACTTCCTGCACGCGCTGGTTGCCGTCGGTGATGATCCAGTGGCGGCTGATCACCTGCGCGGGGTGTTCGCCGGTATTGGTGATGCGGACGGTGTAGGCAAACACGAATTGCTGTTCGCCGGGGTCGGACTGTTCGGGCACGAAGCGCGGAGAGACAGAGACGCTCAGGTCGTAAGGTTTCACAGTCCTTCCCTGTGTGGCTGCACGCGGGCGGCGCAACGTCGGCGCCCACGCTTGAAAGACGGAATTTCAGACGCGCCAGACCGGGGCATACCCGCTGCGGCGCCTCAAACTGCAATAATGGCACATTATGCCCTCCCCGACCCCGAACATCATGTCCAAGCAAACGGCCTGCACCCGCATTACTCCCAGCATCCTGTCGGCTGACTTCGCCCGGCTGGGCGAAGAAGTCCGCAACGTCGTCGCCGCCGGCGCCGACTGGATCCACGTGGACGTGATGGACAACCACTATGTCCCCAACCTGACCATCGGCCCGATGGTCTGTGCGGCCATCCGCCCCCATGTCCAGGTGCCGATCGACGTGCACCTCATGGTCGAACCGGTGGACGCGCTGGTGCCGCAATTTGCCAAGGCCGGCGCCGACTACATCAGCTTTCACCCCGACGCGAGCGCCCACGTGGACCGCACGCTGTCGCTGATCCGCGAAAGCGGCTGCAAGGCGGGCCTGGTCTTCAACCCGGCCACGCCGCTGTCCTACATGGACTACGTGATGGACAAGATCGACCTGGTCCTGATCATGTCGGTGAACCCGGGCTTTGGCGGCCAGAGCTTCATTCCGGCGGCGCTGACCAAGCTGCGCGAGGCCCGCGCCCGCATTGACGCCTGGATGCAGGCCGGCGGCCAGGAGATCGTTCTGCAGGTGGACGGCGGCGTCAAGATCGACAACATCGCCGAGATCCGCGCCGCGGGCGCCGACACCTTCGTGGCGGGCTCGGCCATCTTCGGCAAGCCGGATTACGCCGGCATCATCAAGGCCATGCGCGAGCAGATCGCCATCGGCGAAACCACCGCCGTCTAAGGAAATCGACATGACCGCTTTTCGCGCCGCGCTGCTGGACCTGGACGGCACCCTGCTCGACTCCATTCCCGATCTTGCCTTCGCCGCCAACGCCATGCGCGTCGAACTTGGCATGATCGCGCTGCGCGAGGACGTGGTGGCCACGTTCGTAGGCAAGGGCGTGGACAACCTGGTGCGGCGCAGCCTGGCCGGTTCGCTTGATGCCGCCGACCCGGCGCCCGACGAATTCCAGCGCGCCCGCGAGGCCTTCTACCGCCATTACCACCTGGTCAACGGCGAGCGGGCGCAGGTCTACCCGGGCGTCATCGACGGGTTGAAACTGATGCGCGATCAGGGCCTGAAGCTGGCCGTGGTCACCAACAAGCCCACGGAATTCACCCTGCCGCTGCTGCAGCGCACGGGGCTGGCGGGCTTTTTCGAGGCCGTGGTGTGCGGCGACACCTGCGAGCGCCGCAAGCCCGACCCCGACCAGATCCACCATGCGTGCGACCTGATGGGCGTGGGCGTGAACGAGGCCGTGACGATCGGCGATTCGATCAACGACGCGCAGGCCGGCCGTAGTGCGGGCACGCAGGTGCTGGTGGTGCCGTACGGCTACAACGAAGGACGTGACGTGCGCGAGTTGGATGTCGATGGTATAGTTGACACGCTTGTTGACGCCGCCCAGTGGGTCGCGCTCTGGAATCAGAACCAGAACGCAGCTAAAGTCCCAGCCTGAAGCGCGTCGCAACCCAAGCACGAATTCACTACCGCGTACTCATACCGAACCGCTAAATGAACGTCTCCATCCAGAACCAAATGCTCGGCGCCTCGTGGCGTTGGTGGCGTTTGTCTTCCGGGTGGCGATGATTCCCTTCCCGGCCCTAGACGCGACCTTGCCGCCTAGCGCCGACACTGTGTAAATAGAGCCCAACCCGGAACCAGTCAACTGGACCGGGTTTTTTGTTGCGTGCCCGGTCCGAAAGCAGACACCGCTTACGAGACCCGACATGACCGAAATCGAATTCAAGGCCCTTGCGGCACAAGGCTACAACCGCATTCCGCTGGTGGCCGAGACCTACGCCGACCTGGACACGCCGCTGGGCATCTACCTGAAGCTGGCGCACGCCGGCCCCCTGGCCGGCCGCATGACCTGCCTGATGGAATCCGTGGTGGGCGGCGAGCGCTTCGGCCGCTATTCGTTCATCGGCCTGCCGGCGCGCACCGTGATCCGCGCCAGCGGCACGCGCACCGAGGTGCTGCACGACGGCAAGGTCGCCGAAACCCACGACGGCGATCCGCTGGCGTTCATCGAGCAATACCAGAGCCGCTTCAAGGTCGCGCTGCGCCCCGGCATGCCGCGCTTTTGCGGCGGCCTGGCCGGTTACTTCGGCTACGACACCGTGCGTCACATCGAGCCCTGCCTGGGGCCCGCGGTCAAGCCGTTCCCGGCGGGCATGGAAGGCGGCACGCCCGACCTGATGCTGATGCACGTGGACGAACTGGTCATCGTCGACAACCTGGCCGGCCGCATCTACCTGATGGTCTACGCCGACCCCAGCCAGCCCGAAGCCTACAGCCGCGCGCAGCAGCGCCTGACCGACCTGCGCGCCCGCCTGCGACGCCCCGTGGAAATCCCGTATAGCCACGCCAGCATGCAGACCGAGGAACGGCGCGATTTCAAGAAAGAGGACTACCTGGCGGCCGTCCTGCGCGCCAAGGAACATATCGCCGCCGGCGACCTGATGCAGGTCCAGATCGGCCAGGTCATCGCCAAGCCCTTCCGCGACTCCCCGCTTTCCCTCTACCGCGCCCTGCGGTCGCTCAACCCCTCCCCCTACATGTACTTCTGGAACTTCGGCGACTTCCAGGTCGTGGGCGCGTCGCCCGAGATCCTGGTGCGCCAGGAGCGCACGGTGGAAAACGGCGAACCGAAGTCGCAGATCACGATTCGTCCGCTGGCGGGCACGCGCAAGCGCGGCGGCACCCCGGAAGAAGATGCGGCGCTGGCGGCCGAACTGCGCGCCGACCCGAAGGAGATCGCCGAACACGTCATGCTGATCGACCTGGCGCGCAACGACGTGGGCCGCGTCGCGCAGGTGGGTTCGGTGAAGGTCAGCGACACCATGGTGATCGAGCGTTACTCGCACGTAATGCACCTGGTGTCCAACGTGACCGGCACCCTTAATCCTGGCATGAGCAGCATGGACGTGCTGCGCGCTTCGTTCCCGGCCGGCACCCTGACCGGCGCGCCGAAGGTCGAGGCCATGAAGATCATCGACGAACTGGAACCCGTGCGCCGCGGCATCTACGGCGGCGCGGCCGGCTACCTGAGCTACGGCGGTGAGATGGACGTGGCGATTGCCATCCGCACCGGCGTCATCAAGGACGGCACGCTGTACGTGCAGGCCGCCGCCGGCATCGTGGCCGATTCGAACCCCGAAGCCGAATGGGCCGAGACGGAAGCCAAGGCGCGCGCGGTGCTGCGCGCCGCCGAGCAGGTGCAGCACGGCCTGGACGAACCCATCTGAGCCCCCCGGCCGAACCGAAACCGCCCGGGCCACCGAACGGCCCCGAGGAGAAAAAAATGCTGTTGATGATCGACAACTACGATTCCTTTACCTACAACCTGGTGCAGTACTTTGGCGAATTGGGCGTGGACGTGCGCGTGGCGCGCAACGACCAGATCACGCTGGAAGAGGTTGCCGCGCTGAACCCCGACCAGATCTGCGTGTCGCCCGGCCCCTGCTCGCCGGCCGAGGCGGGTATCTCGGTGCCGCTGATCCAGGCCTATGCCGGCAAGAAGCCCATTCTGGGCGTGTGCCTGGGCCACCAGGCCATCGGCGCGGCCTTTGGCGGCAACATCGTGCGCGCGCAGCAGATCATGCACGGCAAGACGATTCAGCTTTCACACACGGGCACCGACATCTTCCAGGGCCTGCCGACGCCGTACACTGTCATCCGCTACAACTCGCTGACGATTGACCCGGCCACGCTGCCGGACTGCCTGGCTGTCACCGCCACGGCGCCGGACGGCGACATCATGGGCGTGCGGCACAAGACGCTGCCGCTGTACGGGGTACAGTTCCACCCCGAATCCGTACTGAGCGAGCACGGCCACGCCCTGCTGCGCAATTTCCTGAACCTCGCCTAAGAAGGACGCACCGTGACGATTTCCCCCACCGAAGCGCTGACGCGCTGCATCGAACACCGCGAAATTTTCCACGACGAAATGCTGCATCTGATGCGCATGCTGATGCGCGGCGAGATGTCGCCGCAGATCGCCAGCGCGCTGCTGATGGGCCTGCGCGTCAAGAAGGAAACCATTGGCGAGATCACCGCGGCGGCGCAGGTCATGCGCGAATTTGCCACGCCCGTGGTCACGCCCAATCCGAACGACCTGCTGGACATGTGCGGCACGGGCGGCGACGGCAGCCACACGTTCAACATTTCCACGACCGCGATGTTCGTCGCGGCCGCGGCCGGCGTGCCGATTGCCAAGCACGGCAACCGCAGCGCCTCGTCGTCCAGCGGCAGCGCCGACGTGCTGGAGGCCTTGGGCGCCAACCTGGTACTGACCCCGGAACAGGTGGCCGAGTGCATCCAGGAAACCGGCATTGGCTTCATGTTTGCCCCCGCCCACCACGGTGCGATGAAGAACGTGGCCGCCGTCCGCAAGGAACTGGGCGTGCGCACGATCTTCAACATCCTGGGCCCGCTGACCAACCCGGCCGGCGCCGCCAATCAGCTGATGGGCGTGTTCCACCCTGACCTCGTGGGTATCCAGGTCCGCGTGCTGGAACGCCTGGGCTCGCGTCATGTGCTGGTCGTGCACGGCAAGGACGGCATGGACGAGGCCTCGCTGGGCGGGGCCACGATGGTCGGCGAACTGAAGGACGGCGTGGTCCGTGAATACGAGATCCACCCCGAGGACTACGGGCTATCCATGATGTCCAACCGGAGCATCAAGGTGTCCAATCGCGAGCAGTCGCGCGAGCTTGTCATAGAGGCGCTGGAAAATGTCGAGGGCGCGGCCCGTGACATCGTGGCCCTGAACGCCGGCCTCGCCATCTATGCCGGCAACAAAGCCGATTCCATTCCCGAAGCCTTAGCGCTAGCATTTGAACTAATTTCCACCGGCGCGGCGCGAGCCAAGCTGGAAGAATTCTGCGCATACACCCGGACATTCCAGAAATGAACGATATTCTTGCGAAGATCCTCGCCGTCAAGGCCGAGGAAGTCGCCGCCGCCCGCCAGATGCGCAGCGAAGCCGAAGTCCTGCGCGAAGCGCAGGCGCGCCAGGACGTGCGCGGTTTCGCCCAAGCCATCGAAGACAAGATTTCGCAGGGCAAGGCCGGCGTCATCGCTGAAATCAAGAAAGCCTCGCCCTCCAAGGGCGTCATCCGCGAGGGCTTCGCGCCCGCCGAGATCGCGGCCACCTACGCCGTGCATGGCGCGGCCTGCCTGTCCGTGCTGACGGACGTGCAGTTCTTCCAGGGTTCGCACGACCACCTGCGCCAGGCGCGGGCCGCGTGCGCGCTGCCGGTGCTGCGCAAGGACTTCGTGATCGACCCCTACCAGATCGTCGCCGCGCGCGCGATGGGCGCCGACTGCGTGCTGCTGATCGTGGCCGCCCTTACGCCCTCGCAATTGCGCGATTACGAAACGCTGGCCATCGAGCTGGGCATGGACGTGCTGGTTGAAGTGCACGACGCGCAGGAACTGGACGTTGCGCTCACGCTCAAGACGCCGCTCCTGGGCATCAACAACCGCAACCTGCGCACGTTCGAGACCAGCCTGCAGACCACGCTGGACCTCCTGCCGCGCATCCCCGCCGGCAAGCGCGTCGTGACCGAAAGCGGCATCCTCAAGCCGGAAGACGTGAAGCTGATGCGCGACCACAAGGTCGATGCCTTTCTGGTGGGCGAAGCGTTCATGCGCGCCAAGGACCCGGGCGCCGAGCTGGCGCGTCTGATCGGGTAAAGACAGGGCGCTGGCAGCGGTTATTTCGGCCGCGCCAGCCCCAATGCGGAAGCGCGCCGGTACACCGTGCTGCGGTGCACGCCCAGCGCGCGCGCCGCGCGGCTGACGCTGCCGCCGTGCGCCTCAAGGGCGCTGCGGATGGCGGCATCGGTCATGGCGTGCAGGTCGGCGGCCGCACCGGCCAGCGCGGGCGTGGACGATGCCGGGCCCGGCGCGGGTATCTCCTGTTTCGCTACGTTCGCTGCACCGCGCAATTCCGCTGGCAGCATGTCGGCATCCACCCTGCCCGCCGGCCCGGCCAACACATGCAAGGTGCGCAGCACCGACGCCAGTTGACGATAATTGCCCGGCCACGAATACGCCGCGAGGACGGCTTCGATGGCAGGCGGCAGCGCCGGACCCGCACCCTGCGCGGCCCACAGGTCGCGCAGCAATTCCAGGCGGTCGGCCCGCGCGCGCAAGGGCTCCAGCGTGACGGTGTATTCGGCGATGCGAAAGTACAGGTCGGGCCGCACCGGCGCGTCCGGACCTTCATGCGCAAGTGGCCGATGCGTCGCGCACACCAGCGTGAAATCCACCGGCACAGGCCGCGCCGCGCCCAAGGGCGAGACCTCGCGCGTCTGCAGCACGCGCAACAGGCGCGATTGCAGAAGGAGCGGCATGTCGCCGATCTCGTCCAGGAACAGCACGCCGCCATGCGCCTGCCGCAACAGGCCCTTGCTGCCCTGGCGGCGCGCACCGGTGAAGGCGCCTTCTTCGTAGCCGAAGAGTTCCGATTCGATCAGGCTCTCGGGCAGGGCGGCGCAGTTCACCGCCACGAAGGGACCGGCGGCCCGCTGGCCGCGCGCATGGATCTGCCGCGCGAACACTTCCTTGCCCACGCCGGTTTCGCCCTGCAGCAGAATCGACACGCCCGCGTCCGCCAGGTGCACGGCGCGCGCCAGGGCCCCTAGCGTGGCGGCGTCAAAGCTGGGCGCGGGCGTCTTGGCGGCGGCGCCGGGCGCACGCAGCGCCGGGGTGGCGGGGGGTTGCGGCGGGCGCGTGCGCGGCATGCGCAGGCGCGCGTGATAGACCGCGCCAGTCCGCGTGTGCACGCGGCCCGCGGCATCCGGGCCACGTCCGATATCGCCGTCGAACACATCCGCGTAGCGGTACACGCCTAGCGCAGTGGCCGCCAGCCCCAGCGCATGCAGCGCACGGCGGTTGGCGCCGACCAGCAGGTCGCCCTGAAATGCGAGCAGCGCTTCGCCGGGCTGACCCAGCCCCGCGAGGTCGGCATGCAGGCGCAGCACCGTGCATTGTTCATAGGCGCCTTCGAACAGCTGGTGTTCGATGCGATCCACCGCCCCGCGCACCAGCGCCAGCACATCCGGACGCACGTCGCGGGCCTGGCTGGACAGATCCAGCACGCCCACGGTGCGGCCTTCGCTGTCCGTGATGGGCACGGCCGCGCAGGTCAGGATGCGATTGGGTTCGAAATAGTGTTCCGCGCCATGCACGGCAATGGGACGGCCTTCGACGAGCGCGGTGCCGATGGCGTTGGTGCCGGCGGCGGCCTCGTCCCAGGGCGCGCCCGGCATCAGGGCCACGCGCGAGGCGCGATGCGCAAAGCCCGTGTCGCCGTCCGAGTCCAGCACCAGGCCCTGCGCGTCCGACAGGATGACCAGGTTGCCGCTGCCGCCCGCCTGGTGGCGCAAATAAGCGATGGCGGGTTCGGACATGCGGCGCAGCGCTTCGTTTCTCTGCTGGGCTTCGCGCAGTTCGCCCTGCGTCATGAGTTCGGCGCGGCGCACGCCGCGCATGTCAAAGCCCAGGTCGGCGCAGCGGCGCCAGGAACGCAGGATCGGTTCGGCAACCATGCCGCCCGGCACTGCGCCCTGCTGGTTAAAGAGCAGCCGTGCCTGCGTCAGCGTCTGCCGACGGGAGTGAGAGGCCATGTATGTCTCCTGGGAGCGGCGTTCTGCGACGCCTGTGCTGCGACACCTGTTTCGCGACAACGTCGCAGATTGCGACACTGAAAGCGGAAAAACTACTTTCGCACGCGTGGGGCGGGCTGTCCAGCCGGGATGCCCCGACTGGCATGCGTTTTGCTTGATGCAGGACAGGCAGCCCACTGCCGCCATCCCAACGATACGGAGACAAGCATGGACATCGCGACCCGCGTTACCCCGCAGACCTATGGCACCCGCCTGGACCTCAGGACGCAGTACGACAATTTCATCGACGGCAAATGGCAATCGCCCGCGGATGGCGAATACTTCGACAACGTCACCCCGGTCACGGGCGAGACGCTGACCCGCCACGCGCGCTCGAAAGAGCGCGACATCGAACTGGCGCTGGACGCCGCGCACCGCGCCGCGCCCAAATGGGGTGCGACCCCGGCCGCCGAGCGCGCCCGCATGCTCATGAAGATCGCGGACGTGATGGAAGCCAATCTGGAACGCCTGGCCACGGCGGAAACCTGGGACAACGGCAAGCCCATCCGCGAGGCCCGCGCGGCCGACATTCCCCTGGCCATCGACCACTTCCGCTACTTTGCCTCGTGCATCCGCAGCCAGGAAGGCGGGCTGTCCGAGATCGATCAAGACACGGTGGCCTACCACTTCAACGAACCGCTGGGCGTGGTCGGACAGATCATCCCGTGGAACTTCCCCATCCTGATGGCCGCCTGGAAGCTTGCACCCGCGCTGGCGGCGGGCAATTGCGTGGTGTTGAAACCCGCCGAACAGACGCCGCTGGGCATCCTGCTGCTGATGGAACTGATCGGCGACATCCTGCCCCCGGGCGTCGTGAACGTGGTGACCGGCTTCGGCCTGGAAGCCGGCAAGCCGCTTGCCTCAAGCAAGCGCATCGCCAAAATCGCCTTCACCGGTGAAACCACCACCGGACGGCTGATCATGCAGTACGCGTCGCAGAACATCATTCCGGTCACGCTGGAACTGGGCGGCAAGTCCCCCAACATCTTCTTTGCCGACGTGGCCGCGCAGGACGATGACTTCCTGGACAAGGCGATCGAGGGCTTCGTCATGTTCGCGCTGAACCAGGGCGAAGTGTGCACGTGCCCCAGCCGCGCGCTGATCCAGGAATCGCTCTACGACAAGTTCATGGAACGCGCGCTGAAACGCGTGGCCGAGATCAAGCAGGGCAACCCGCTGGACGCCGACACCATGATCGGCGCGCAGGCCTCCACCGAACAGCTCGAGAAGATCCTTTCGTACCTGGACATCGGCAAGCAGGAAGGCGCGGACGTGCTGGCCGGGGGCTCGCGGGCGCAGATGCAGGGCGCGCTGGAAAGCGGCTATTACGTGCAGCCCACGGTGTTCAAGGGCCACAACAAGATGCGCGTGTTCCAGGAAGAAATCTTCGGGCCGGTCGTGGCGGTCACCACATTCAAGGACGCGGACGACGCGCTGGCGCTGGCGAACGACACGCTCTATGGCCTGGGCGCCGGCGTGTGGTCGCGCGACGCCAACACGTGCTACCGCATGGGCCGCGCGATCAAGGCGGGCCGGGTGTGGACCAACTGCTATCACGCCTATCCGGCGCACGCGGCATTTGGCGGCTACAAGCAATCGGGCATCGGACGCGAGAACCACAAGATGATGCTCAACCACTACCAGCAGACGAAGAACCTGCTGGTGAGCTATTCGCCCAAGAAGCTGGGGTTCTTCTGATCCGCCAAGCTTGATTCGCCAACCCCGGGCCGCTTGCCGCGGCCTGTCCTGCGCGCCGGGCCTGCCCCGGCGCGCCTGCAAGGAATCCAGCCATGGCAGAGCACACGCCACGCGTGGTGGCGACCGACGAGGCGCGCCACCTGATCGACACCCTGCGGGCCAAGCACGGCCCGCTGATGTTCCACCAGTCCGGCGGCTGCTGCGACGGCAGCTCGCCCATGTGCTATCCGCAAGGCGAGTTCATGGTCGGCGGCTCGGACGTCCTGTTGGGCGACCTGGAAGGCTGCCCGTTCTGGATCGGCGAGGACCAGTTCGCGTACTGGGAGCACACCCAGCTGGTCATCGATGCCGTGCCGGGACGCGGCGGCGCCTTCTCGCTGGACAGCGCCGAGGGCAAGCGCTTTCTCTTGCGCTCACGGCTCTATTCCGATGAAGAGTGGGCCAACGTCGGACCGGTGACCAAGGGCTAGCGCAGGTTGCCACGGCCACGGCCGCTGCCGCTGGGCACGCTGTCGTCCTGCACCGCGGCCCGGTCGGCCTGTTTCCACTGAAAGGACACCCGCCGGATGCGGGCGGCGCGAAATTGCGTGAACGAGCGGCCGCCCGGCATGGGCGCGCCGCGATAGGCGCTGCTTGCGTTTTTCATTGCTGATGAAGCGTTGACGAGAAATCTTGCGGTGCGTGGGTGATAGCCGTGGCGGAACGGAGAGCCTGCCCTAGCGAGGCTGCCGCGGCGACCAGGCGCTGACGGGCGCGGTGCGGCGGGTCCATTCCAGCGCATCTTCCAGACGGTCGTTGCCCCAGAACATTTCGCCCTCCACGAAGAAGGTGGGCGCGCCGAACAGTCCCAGGTTGCGCGCGCGGTCCACGCGCTTGCGCAGCGCCTCCTTGGCGCCTTCGGTCTTGGCGCGGGCGATGAGCGCGTCAGCATCCAGCGACAGGCCGGCGAGCAGGTCGTGCACCACGTCCTCGGCCTGGATGTCCAGGTCGTGCTGGAAGTTCGCCCGGAACACCGCCACGCAGAAATCGCGGCCCCACGGCTCGTCCTCGCCCAAGAGCGCGATGCGCGCCGGCAGCACGCTCATGCGCGGGAACATGCGCGGCCGGTTGTAGACCACGCCGTACTTGTCGGCCAGCCGCGCAATGTCGCGCATCATGTACGCGCCCTTGCCGGGGAACAACCGGAACGGCGTGTCGTTCCAGCCCTGCGCCTGAAAGATCGGCCCCAAGAGGAAAGGCCGCAGATCGACCTGCACGCCCGCTTCCCGCGCCAGCGCATCGATGCGCTCGATTGCCAGATAGCTGTAGGGGCTGGCGAAATCGAACCACATTTCGATCCGGGGCGTATCGGGCAAGGACGCGGTCATCACAGGAACTCCAGTTGGCCTGCATGGCAAGGCGAAGCGGCGGCACACTGCACCTGCCGCCCCCCCAGGGAAAGTAGCGCGACCTGCGCATCCGGCAGGCCGCTGATGACGACGTCGCGATCGCTATCCACGGTCAGGGTCTGGCCCGCTTGAAGCACGCTGTCGTCAAAGCGGCGGTACTCGGATATCCACAAGGCGCCGGCGTGACACACGATGCGAACGCCCGAAGCGCGCTTGAGCAGCATAGTCGAGCCGCCGGCCAAACGGAATGACATTCCCGCAGTGCAACATAACTGGATCATGGCGTACCTCCTGGCCGCGGCAGCGGCTATCGCGGCGGGCGGCCGGGATTTTGTCCCGGTCACCCAACGTCTGAGTCATATTGGACGCCCCGGCGTACTATTGCTCAAGCGACATTTCCGCCCGATACGCATGAGTTTTACGAATGCCATACCCCTTAGCGAAACTGCCTCCCCTTGATCTCGTCCGCGGCTTCGTCGCCGTCGGCCGGCGCATGAGCATCACGCTCGCCGCCCAGGACCTGCACGTCACGCAGTCGGCCGTCAGCCGCCAGATCCGCGCGCTGGAAGCGCACCTGGGCGTGCCGCTGCTGGTGCGGGGGTTTCGCAGCGTCACCTTCACCGCCGAGGGCGCGCAGCTCTTTCGCATGGCGGACGTCTGGCTGAGCCAGCTGGGCGATCTGACCGAGCAACTGCGCGCGCCCGAGCGGCGCACGCCCGTCACGGTCACCACCACCATCGGCGTGGCCTCGTTGTGGCTGCTGCCCCGGCTGGGCGACTTTCAGGCGGCGCATCCGGACATCGATGTGCGCGTGGCCGCCGACAACCGGCTGATCGATATCGACCGCGAAGCCGTCGACATCGCCATCCGCTACAGCGAGCGCAACACGGTACCCGACGGCGCCCTGTGGCTCTTTGGGGAATCGGTGGTGCCCGTGGCGCACCCTTCGCTCAAGGCCCGCGAACTGGATGCCCGCGAACTGGCGCGCCACGTCCTGCTGGAGTTCGACGATCCCACGCGTCCGTGGCTGCAATGGCCGGAATGGCTGAGCGCGCGCGGGCTGGGGCGTATGCGCGCCAAGGGCATGCTGCGCTTCAATCAATACGATCAGATCGTGCACGCGGCGCTGGCGGGACACGGCATCGCGCTGGGACGGCTGGCGTTGATCGCGCCCATGCTGGCGGACCGGCGGCTGGAGGTTGTGGGCAGCCCGACGGCCAGCGCCACCGAACACGCCTACTGGTTGGTGCGCAATGCGCGCCGCAGCACGCCTGACGCGGACGTCGTCACGCAATGGCTGGTGGAACAGGCAGCCGCAACCGCGCGCGATCTGCCCGATTGAAATCACGCACAGCCAGGCCGCGCGTCGCAGCAAACCAAGCGGCACGGCCGCGCATGCCAGGCGGCCGTGCGATTGGCCGGTCAGTCCACCACGACCTGCGGTTCGCCAGCGGCCATCTCGCCGATCACGGCAGCCTGATCGAAGCCCTGCTCATGGAAGATCTTGAGCACTGCATCGGCCGCGTCCGGCGCGCACGACACCAGCAGGCCGCCCGAGGTCTGCGGATCGGTCAGCAACGCCCGCTGCGTGTCCGAAACCCCTGTCCCCAGACGCACGGATTCGCCATACGACGCCCAGTTCCGGCCCGAGGCGCCCGTGATCACGCCATCGGCGGCAAATTCCTGCACGCCCGGCAGCCACGGCAGCGCCGCCAGCCGCACGCGGGCGGTGAGCTTAGCGCCGCGCGCCATCTCCAGCGCATGGCCCAACAACCCAAACCCCGTCACGTCGGTGATCGCATGCACACCGTCCAGCGCGGCGAGCGCGGGGCCGGGGCGATTGAGCCGCGTCGTCGTGTCGATCATTACGCGATAGCCGTCCACGTCGAGCCGGTTTTTCTTCAACGCCGCCGACAGAATGCCCACGCCCAGGCCCTTGCCCAGGATCAGCACATCGCCCGCGCGTGCGTCGGCGTTGCGCTTGATCTTGTCCGGGTGCACCAATCCCATCGCGGCCAGGCCGTAGATGGGTTCGACCGAATCGATGCTGTGCCCCCCGGCCACCGGAATGCCCGCATCCGCGCACACCGATTCGCCGCCCTTCAGGATTTCAGCGATGACGCTGTGCGGCAGCACGTTGATCGGCATGCCCACGATCGCCAGCGCCATGATCGGCGTGCCGCCCATCGCGTACACATCCGACAGTGCGTTGGTGGCGGCGATGCGGCCAAAGTCGAAGGGGTCGTCCACGATGGGCATGAAGAAGTCCGTCGTGGCGATAAGCGCCTGCGCATCGTTCAGCCGATACACCGCCGCATCGTCGGCGGTTTCGGTGCCCACCAGCAGGTTCGGATAACTGGCCGCGGGACCGAACCGCGCCAGCAGCGCCGACAGCACGCCCGGCGCGATCTTGCAGCCGCAGCCGCCGCCATGCGACAACGAAGTCAGGCGCGGCACGTTCGAGGACGCAACATCCTGGGTCATCTCTATCTCCGTGGAAACAATCGAAAAAGGATAGCACCGCCCCCGCGATTGGCCCTATGATCGATCGCATGCAGCAACGGACGGCCGCCCGGCCACGGGCGCACCGATAGCCAATCTTCACCGTGCGTGGGGGCTTCATGGATCGCCGACACTTTCTCCGTTTCTCGGGCGCCGCGTGCGCCGCCACTGCCGCCACCGCCGTGCTGCCGCACGCCGCGCGCGCCCAGCAGACTCCGGTCGCCACCGCGTGGCGCACCTACGAACTGACCACCGCCGTCAGCATCACCGACCCCGCCGCCCACACCCGAATCTGGCTGCCCGTGCCCTATGCCACCGACACGTCCTACCAGCGCGGCGTGCAGAACACCTGGCAGGCCAGCGGCGGCGGCGCCACGCTGACCCGTGCGCCCGGCTACGACGTCCAGATGCTCGCCGTCCAATGGCCCGACGCGCAGTCGCCCCGCACCGTCACGCTGACCAGCCGCTTCCAGACCCGCAACCGCCGCGTCGACCTGACCCAGCCCCCTCCCGCCGACGCCGCGCGCGAGAACGCAGCCGCGCTGCGCGAATACCTGCAACCGACCGCCCTCTTGCCCACCGACGGCATCGTCAAAACCACCGCCGACCGCATCACCCAAGGCCACCAGGGCGACCTGGCGCGCGCCCGCGCCATCTACGACTGGGTGGTCGAAAACACCTGCCGCACTGCGTCCACGCGCGGCTGCGGCACCGGCGACGTGCGCTACATGCTCACCGCCAACGACCTGAACGGCAAATGCGCCGACATCAACGCGCTCTTCGTCGCACTGGCGCGCGCCGCCGGCATCCCTGCGCGCGACGCCTACGGCCTGCGCGTGGACAACTCGCAACTCGGCTACAAGAGCCTCGGCAAGGCCGGCGACGTCACCCGCGCCCAGCACTGCCGCGCCGAGTTCTACGCCGCCGGCTACGGTTGGATTCCCGTCGACCCGGCCGACGTGCGCAAGGTCATGCTCGAGGAACCGCCCGGTGAACTCCCGCTTACCGACGCCAAGGTCCGCGCCGCGCGCGTCATGCTGTTCGGCGCATGGGAAATGAACTGGGTCGCCTACAACCACGGCCACGACGTCGTCCTGCCCGGCACCGCGCACGGCCCCATCCCGTTCCTCATGTATCCCAACGGCGAAACCGCCGCCGGCCGCCTGGACAGTCTCGATCCCGACAGCTTCAGCTACCGCATCACCGCCAGACCCATCGCCATCTGACCGCCACTTCCTTGCGGGAGTCCGCCTTGATCAGCCGCCGCCGTCTCCTGCAAACCAGCCTGTCGCTGGCGGCCCTGCCCGCCTGGGCCCGCGCCGCCAGCGACTCCGCCTTGAAAACCGCCACCGGTCCCGATTGGGCCCCGTGGACCGCTCCCACCCCGCCCCTTGTCCTGCCGGACCTGTCCGGCCGCGAACAAAAGCTCTCTTCCTGGCGCGGCAACGTGGTCATCGTCAGCTTCTGGGCCACCTGGTGCGACCCCTGCCGCGACGAGATTCCCATCATGTCCACCATGGCCAAACGCCACCGCGAAGAAGGCCTGCGCCTGATCGCGGTCAACGTGGGTGAGTCCCCCGCCAAGATCACCGCCTTCCTGAAAAAATGGCCCGTCGCCGGCGCGGTCCTGCACGACCGCAACAGCACCGCCTCCAAAAAATGGGACGCCGCCGGCCTGCCCGCCAACTACCTGGTCGACCGCGGCGGCACGATCCGCTATTGGCACTTGGGCGAACTGGACTGGACATCGCACAGCGTAAGTGGCGTGGTAACGCGCATGCTGCGCAGTTGAAGGAGAGTGCAGCGACCTCCCGATCACTCACCGACCCAGCACGTGGTGGCGCGGGGTCAGTGTTGCGGGCCGTTTAGATGGCGCCCGGCGGAATCCGAAGGGAGCCGAAGGCAGACGAGGATGAGCACGGGAGCGTCCGGAGCGAAGGCTCCGGACCGCCATCGGAGGCCCGCAACGCGGACCCCGCGACGCCGCGGGCGGCAGAAGAACCACCTCGACGCGGGCAAGAATAAACACGGCAGGACGAATATCCAGGCGTGTCAGACACCCGAAGAAGGAACCCTTGGAACCTGCCTGCGCAGAAGAACGCCAAGGCCCAAAAAAACTGGCGGAAGGCAGCAGGAGTCGAACCTACCTGGGAACGTCTGACGCCCCCAACCGGGTTTGAAGCCCGGCCGTGCCGCCGGGCACGAATGCCTTCCGTGGCGGACCGCCTATGATACCGGCTCGGCGCGCTGCTGCATGGCTGCATAGGCGCTTTCGCCCCGCAGCACATGCGTATCCCGCACGCGCCGCGTATAGCCCACCCGGTTGAAGAACTCCAGGATCTGGATCGCCCGCTTGCGCCCCAGCCCCGTCGCGTCCCGGAACACCGCCGCATTCAGCCCTGGCGGCTGCCCCGCCAGGTCCGCCGCCAGCGCCGCCAGCTTGCGCACCTGATCGCGGTGATAGAAAAGATCCTTCACCACCTGCGCCACTTCCCCCCGCCGCAACAGCTTGCGCAGCAACTGGCGCACCGCATCCTCGGATACGTTCTGCATCCGGGCCAGATCGCGCACCCACGGCGGATCGAATGCGCCCTCATCCAGCAGCGGCAACAGCCGCGCCGCCAGCGCCGATTCGGCCTGTCCCAGCGTCGCCGTATGCGATGGCAGATGCAGCCACGGACCATTGCGCGCGATGCGGCCGTCGCCTTGCAGTTCTTCCAGCAGCGACGTCCAGAGCGTGTCCGGCATCGCCGGCATTGCCATGCGCCGCAGCCGCGCGCTGTCCGGACCCGGTTCGTCCGGCGCGCCCTGGTGAAACGCCGCCAGCGCCGCTTCGGCCCGCTCGCGCAGCGCCGCCCAATGCGGCGCCAGGATCAGCGTGCGGGATCCCTGCGCATTGCGAGGCTCGATCCAGCGCGCGCCCGCCGGCGTCGTGATTTCATTGACCGGCCGGCCCGTCAGCCGCTGCAGCGCGGCCTCATCCAGGCCCTGCGGCGCGTGCGCCAGCACCGGCTGCAAACCGCCGCCATCCAGCATCTCGGACAACGCCTGCAACCCCGCCAGCCGCGACGCCGCGCGGCGCTTCCGGTCCGGCGCATTCGGATCCAGCACCCGGCCGCCGCCCACCGTGCGCGTCGCCTGCGCATTGCGCACGATGAAGCGATCACCCGGCATCGCGCATACCGGCTCGTCAAACACCAGTTGCACCCACCCCGACTGCCCCGGCTGCAGCGACTCCGCACTGATCGGCACCACATGCGCCACGTGGCGCGCCGCGCCCATATGCACGTGCAGCGGCGCCCAGGCCCGCACCGGCGCATCCGCCGACGGCAGTAGCGTCAGCGCCACATCCACGTGCTTCGAGGGCAGGAAACCGCGCGCGTCCGCAATCCAGTCGCCGCGTGAGATGGCGCTCTTGTCGATGCCCGCCAGGTTCAAGGCGCACCGCTGCCCGGCCGAGCCCGTCTCGCTGGGCTGATTCTGCGCATGGATGCCGCGCACCCGCACCCGCGTGCCGGCCGGCATCAGCCGCAGATCGACAGTGTCGTCGTCCGCCCGGACCTGGCCGGCATGCGCCGTGCCGGTCACCACTGTGCCGTGGCCGGACAAGGTGAACACGCGATCCACCGCCAGCCGGAAGAGACCGGTGGCTTCGCGCCGCGCCACCGCCTCGGCCTGCGCGTGCAGATAATCTTTCAGCGCCGCTACCCCCGGGTCACCCGACTGCGCCGCAAAATCCGCTTGAGCCGAATGCACCGCTTGCGCCGGCCGAGCCGCCTGCGTCGTCTGGCCCGCCTGGACCGCGCTCGTGCCAAACACCGGCGCGCCTTGGAGGAACGTGCCTTGCACCAACGCCTCGATCTCGCCGCGCACGCGGTCCCGTTGCGCGGCGTCCGCGCGATCCGTCTTGGTCAGCGCCACCGCGCCGCGCCCCACGCCCAGCATCGCAAGAATCGCCAGATGCTCGCGCGTCTGCGGCATGACGCCGTCGTCCGCCGCCACCACCAGCAGCCCGAAATCGATGCCGCTGGCGCCGGCCGCCATCGTGTGCACGAGCTTTTCGTGGCCCGGCACGTCGATGAAACCCAGCACGTCGCCATTGGCGAGCGGCGTGTACGCATAGCCCAGTTCAATGGAAATGCCCCGCGCCTTCTCTTCCTTCAGCCGGTCCGTGTCCACGCCCGTCAGCGCCCGCACAAGCGTCGTCTTACCGTGGTCGATATGCCCCGCGGTGCCGACGATCATGCCAGCGGCTCCGCCAGTTGCGCCGCGAAAGCGGCTTCGTCGCGGTCTTCCAGGCAGCGCAAGTCCAGCCACAACGCGTCATCCGCGATGCGGCCGATGACAGGTACCGGAAGCCGGCGCAGCAGCGTCTCAAGCCGGTCCAGATGCCGCCCGGGACGGCCGCTGCCCGCGTAGCGCACCGCCAGTCCGTAACTGGGAAGCTGGTCGATCGGCAGCGCACCGCTGCCGATCTGGCTGAACATCGGCACTGCCTCCACCGCATAGCTGGGCCCCGCCGCATGCGCCAGCACGCCGCGCAGCCGTTCGGCCTGCGGCTGGATATCGCGCATGGGGCGGGTCAGGAGGCGCAGCGTCGTCAGCCGTTGCGCCAGGAATTCGGGCGCGCGGTACAGCTGCAGCACCGGTTCCAGTGCGGCCAGCGTGAGCTTGCCCACGCGCAGCGCGCGCTTGAGGGGATTCTTCTTGATCTTGCGGATGAGGTCGGCGCGGCCTACCAGGAGGCCCGCCTGCGGCCCGCCCAACAGCTTGTCGCCGCTGAACGTGACCAGGTCGGCGCCCGCCGCGATGGTCTCGCGCACGGTATCTTCCTTGGGCAATCCGAACTGCGTCAGGTCCACCAGCGTGCCGCTGCCCAGGTCCACCGTGGCGGGCAACCCGCGCGCGTGCGCCAGCGCGGCCACGTCGGCCACGTCCACGCTTTTCGTGAAGCCGGTCACCGCGTAGTTGCTGCAATGCACCTTCATCAGCATCGCGGTCCGCGGGCCGATGGCGTTCTCGTAGTCGGCCGCGTGCGTGCGGTTGGTGGTGCCCACTTCGACCAGCTTGGCGCCCGCGCGCTTCATGATGTCCGGGATGCGAAACGCGCCCCCGATCTCGACCAGCTCGCCGCGCGACACCACCACGTCGCGGCGGTCCGCCAGCGCGTTCAGCATCAGCAGCACCGCGGCCGCATTGTTGTTGACCACCGTGGCCGCCTCGGCCCCGGTCAGCTCGCACAGCAGGTCGTCGATGAGGTCGTCGCGATCGCCGCGCCCGCCCGTGTCCAGGTCGAACTCCAGGTTGGCCGGCGAAGTCAGCGCGCGCAGCACCGAGGCCACCGCTTCGTCGGGCAGCAGCGCGCGGCCCAGGTTGGTGTGCAGCACGGTGCCGGTCAGGTTGTAGACCGCGCGCAAGCGCGGGCGCGCAGCCTCGTCCAGCGCTGCCGACGTGCGAGCCGCCACGGCGGCCGCGTCGAGCTCGTGGCGCGGCACGCCGCCGTCCAGCGCGCGTTTGCGCAACGCCTCCAGGTCGCGGCGCAAGGCGGCCACCACCTGCGTGCGGCCGTGGGTGGCCAGCGCCGGCCGCAGCGCCTCGGCGTTCAACAGGCGGTCCAGCGAAGGAATGTCGGATGCCGCGGCCAAGCCGGCCCCGGACAGTTGATCGGCCATGCGAGACTCCGTCATCGAGAGGCGCTAGTCCTGCGCGCCATGCCACAGCAGCGGATTGCCGCTGGACCGCGAATACCCTGCCTCGCCCACCAGCACGTCCAGCATCAGGCTGGCAAGGTCGTCGGCCACCGGCTCCACGTACAGGTCCTTGTCCTGATAGAAGATCTTGCGATACGTGTGGCAGTTGTCGCAGGTTTCGGCCTTGATGGCGGGCGTGCGGCCCTCGATGGCCTGGTAGGCGACCTTCTCGACGTCCTCGCAATGCGAGCACTTCACGCGCACCATGTGCCATTGCGTGGCGCACAGGCTGCAGCACAGGTAGCGGTAGCCCTCGTACTGGCCGCCCACGCGGACGATGCTGGCCACGGGCAGGCTGGCGCAGACCGGACAGACCCCAAACGGGCTGGCGACAGGCAGCTGCTTGGGATCGAAGCGGTTGGCAAGGTCCGTCCAGTAGACCTGCAGCGCGGCCATGACGAAGGGCGCGGCGGCACTGTCCACGCCCTCGTCCTGCTCGGACAGCACGGCCTGGGCCAGGTCTTCGAGCGATTCGGGATCGTCGTCCAGCGCGCGGCGCAGCGCGGCGCAGACGTCGATCGCCTCGGCAGGCACACCGGACGCGCGCGACACGTCTTCCAGCAATTGGCCCAGGATGCGGCGCCACAGCGGGTCGCGGGGCCAGCCCACAGCCTGCAGCGGCGGCATGCCGTGCGTCTGCGCCAGCGAAATGCGGTCTTCGGTGGCGGGCGGCGCGGCGCAGTCCTGCAGCGCGCGGTGCTGGGCATCGACCAGATGCGCCATCAGCAACAGGTAGTCGCCGACCGGATTGCCCTCGGCCAGCTGGCGCAGGCGCGCGGCCCGCGCGGCAAAGACGGTTTGCCGCTCCGGCAGGGTGATGCGGGGAATGGCGTTATGGTCTAGCGCTTCGATCTCGCCGCGCGGAAGGATTCGCTGCAATTCTCGTCTCCAGAAAAACAAACACGGCTGCCAGCCTGCGAAGAGGATAACAGCCGTGCGATCACGACATGCCGGGCCAAAAAACTATTTCTTCACCTGCTCCCGGAACCAGGCGCGATGGTGTTTCCACGCCCAGCCGGCGGTGACATAGCCGCGCAGCATTGCCGTGAGCGACCCCTTTACCCAGATCGCCGCGTAAATATGCACAATGATCGCGCAAATGAGCACCAGCGCACAAACCGCGTGCAGCACCGAGGCGGCGCGGACCACCCAGATCGGGAAGTAGAACGCGAAATATTCGCGCCAGATCACGATGCCGCTGACCATCAGCCCCAGCATGCACAGGATCAGCACGAAGAACAGCAGCTTCTGGCCGGCGTTGTACTTGCCGACCTCGGGGAGCTTTTCCTCGCGGTTCTCGACCACGTCATTGAGCTGCCTGAGCCACTGGCGGTCCGCGCGGGTCAGCAGGTTGTGCCGCCACATGTGTCCGGCGAACACGGCAAAGCACACGAACATCACCACCCCGATGAACGGATGCAGGATGCGTGTCCAGGGCCCGCCCCCGAACAGATTGGTCAGCCAGTACATCGACGGATGAAAGAGCGCCAGCCCGGACAGCGCGAGCAGGATGAACGTGAGCGCGATGATCCAGTGGTTGGTGCGCTCGCCCGGGGTGTAGCGCTTGATGCGGCGATAGTGGTGTTCTTCACTCATGGCGCACCTCCTCTTCGGCTCGGCGTTCGTCTTCCTCGGTCACTTCGTTGCGGCCGACGCGCGCATAGTGGAAGAAGCCCGCCAGCGCGGTTAGCGCCATCGTGGCCAGGCCAAGCGGCTTGGCCAGCCCCTTCCACAGGGACACCATCGGACTGATCTGCGGATCGGCGGGCAAGCCGTGGTACAGCCCCGGCTGGTCGGCGTGATGCAGCACGTACATGACGTGCGTGCCGCCCACGCCCGGCGGATCGTAGACGCCGGCCTGCGCGAAGCCCCGCGATTTCAGGTCCTCGACGCGTTCGGCCGCATGCTGGTGCATGTCGTCCTTGGTGCCGAAGACGATGGCGCCGGTGGGACAGGCCTTGACGCATGCGGGCTCCATGCCGACGGCCACGCGATCGGAACACAGCGTGCACTTGTACGCCTTGTGATCCTTCTTGGAGATGCGCGGAACGTTGAACGGACAGCCGGTGATGCAGTAGCCGCAGCCGATGCAGTTTTCCTCGTGGAAATCCACGATGCCGTTGTTGTACTGGATGATGGCGCCCGGCGAGGGACAGGCTTTCAGGCAGCCCGGATCCTCGCAGTGCATGCAGCCGTCCTTGCGGATCAGCCATTCCAGGTCGCCGGCAGGGTTCTCGAATTCCGAGAAGCGCATGACGGTCCAGGAATGCTCGGTGAGGTCGGCCGGATTGTCGTAGACGCCCACGTTGACGCCGATCTCGTCGCGCAGGTCGTTCCACTCCATGCAGGCGCTCTGGCAGGCCTTGCAGCCGATGCACTTGGAGACGTCGATCAGCTTGGCGACCGAGCCCGTGACGGGTTCACGGATGCCCGGCGGCGGCGTGGTGGTGGCGGAGCGCCGCTTGATGTCCAGGGATTGCATTGACATGTCGGTTCTCCTATACCTTTTCGACCTTCACCAGGAACGACTTGAACTCCGGTGTCTGGGAGTTGCCGTCGCCCACGAATGGCGTCAGGGTGTTGGTGAGGAAGCCCGGCCTGGCGATGCCCACGAAACCCCAGTGGATCGGAATCCCGACCTGGTGCACCGTCTTGCCCTCGATGACGAGCGGACGGATGCGCTTGGTGACGAGCGCCACCGCCTTGATGTAGCCACGGTTGGACGACACCTTCACACGCGAGCCGTTGGGAATGCCCAGCTCCTTGGCCAGCGCCTCGCCGATCTCCACGAACTGCTCGGGCTGCAGAATCGCGTTGATGCGGACGTTCTTGGTCCAGTAGTGGAAGTGTTCCGTCAGCCGATACGTGGTGGCCACATACGGGAAGTTCTCCACCGTGCCCATCGCCGCCAGGTCATCCTTGAAGATGCGCGCGGCCGGGTTGCTGGTGACGCCCTTGGCCTTCGGATGCAGCGGGTTGTAGCCCAGCGGGTTTTCAAAGGGCTCGTAGTGTTCCGGGAACGGCCCTTCGGCCAGGCCCGCCCGCGCAAAGAAGCGCGCCACACCTTCCGGGTTCATGATGAACGGCCCCATGCCGCCTGCGGGGTTCTCGTCGCCCTTGAAGTCGGGGATGTCGGCGCCCACCCAGGCGCGGCCATTCCAGGACACGACGCTGCGCCGCGGATCGAACGGCTTGCCTTCGAGGTCGCACGAGGCGCGGTTGTACAGGATGCGGCGGTTGGCCGGCCACGCCCAGGCCCAGTTCAGGGTCTGGCCGATGCCGGTGGGATCGCTGTTGTCGCGGCGGGCCATGAGGTTGCCGCTGGGACTCCAGGCGCCCGCGAAGATCCAGCAGCCGCTGGCGGTGGACCCGTCGTCGCGCAGCTCGGCAAAGCCTGCAAGCTGCTCGCCGCCGCGACGCATGATCTTCGCCGGATCCTTGGGATCCGCAAGGTCGACCAGCGCGCGGCCCGTGTACTCCTTGGCCAGTTCCTCGGCTGTCGGGTTCTGCGGATTGGAATACGGCCACGACAGGTTGACGATGGGATCGGGGTACTTGCCGCCCTCGTCCTGGTACAGCTTGCGCAGGCGCGTGAAGATGAGCGCCATGATCTCGATGTCGCTCTTGGCCTCGCCCGGGGGTTCGGCGCCCTTCCAGTGCCATTGCAGCCAGCGGCCGGAGTTGACCAGCGCGCCGTCTTCCTCGGCAAAACAGGTGGTGGGCAGGCGGAAGACCTCGGTCTGGATCTTGGACGGATCCACGTCGTTGGCCTCGCCGGCGTTGCGCCAGAACTCGGACGTTTCCGTGACCAGCGGGTCCATGATGACCAGGAACTTGAGCTTGGCAAAGCCGTCGTTCAGCTTGGCCTTGTTGGGCGCCGCGGCCAGCGGGTTGAAGCCCTGGGCGATGTAGCCGTTCATCTTGCCCTGGACCATGAGCTCGTAGACTTGCAGCATGTCGTACAGCTTGTCCAGCTTGGGCAGGTAGTCGAACGCCCAGTTGTTCTCGGCGGTGGCCGCGCCGCCCCACCAGGCCTTCATGAGGCTGACGTGGAACTTGGGATAGTTCTGCCAGTAGCTCAGCTGGTTGGGACGCAACGGCTTGAGCGTGCGCGTGTCGATGTACTTGGCGTAGTCCTGCTCCGGCTCGTTGGGCAGCGTCATGTAGCCCGGCAGCAGGTTCGACATCAGGCCCAGGTCGGTCAGGCCCTGGATGTTCGAGTGCCCGCGCAGCGCGTTCATGCCGCCGCCGGCGATGCCGATGTTGCCCAGCAGCAGCTGCACCATCGCGCCGGTGCGGATGATCTGCGAGCCGATGGAGTGCTGCGTCCAGCCCAGCGCGTACAGGATCGTGGCGGCCCGGTTGGTGGTGGCCGTGGACGCGAGCATGTCGCACACCGTCAGGAACTTGTCCTTGGGCGTGCCGCAGACCCGCTCGACCATTTCGGGCGTGTAGCGCGAATAGTGTTTCTTGAGCAGCTGGTACACCGAACGCGGATGCTGCAGCGTGGGATCGGTCTTGACGTAGCCGTCATCGCCGCGCTCGTAGTCCCAGCTTTGCTTGTCGTAGGTGCGCTTTTCGGCGTTGTAGCCCGAGTACAGGCCCGCGTCGAACGCGAAATCCTCGCGCACGATGAACGAAAAGTCGGTGTAGTTGCGCACGTACTCGTGCTGGATCTTGTCGTTATCCAACAGGTACTTGATGACGCCACCCAGGAAGATGATGTCGGTGCCGGTACGTATGGGCGCGTAGAAGTCCGCCACGGACGCCGAACGCGTAAAGCGCGGATCCACGACGATCAACTTGGCCTTGTTGTGGGCCTTGGCTTCAGTGACCCATTTGAACCCGCAAGGGTGGGCCTCGGCGGCATTGCCGCCCATGATCAAAACTATGTCCGCGTTCTTGATGTCGACCCAATGGTTCGTCATCGCTCCACGGCCAAACGTCGGGGCAAGACCTGCCACCGTCGGGCCATGTCAGACACGGGCTTGATTGTCGAACGCCAGCATCCCCATGCTGCGCACAGTCTTGTGCGTGATGTAACCGACCTCGTTGCTGCTTGCCGAGGCGGCCAGCATGCCGGTGGTCAGCCACCGGTTCACCGTCTTGCCGTCCGCGGTCTTCTCGACGAAGTTCGCGTCGCGGTCTTCCTTCATGAGCTTGGTGATGCGCGTCAGGGCTTCATCCCACGACATCCGCACCCACTTGTCCGAACCGGGCGCCCGGTATTCCGGGAATTTAAGGCGGTTGGGGCTGTGGATGAAGTCGATCAGGGCCGCGCCCTTCGGACAGAGGGTGCCGCGGTTGACGGGATGGTCGGGGTCGCCTTCGATGTGCATGATGCTGGCGCGGGCGTTCTTCGAGCCATCGCCCAGGCCGTACATCAGCAAACCGCAGGCGACCGAACAGTAGGGACAGGTGTTGCGCGTTTCGGTCATGCGCGCAAGCTTGAACTGGCGCACTTCGGCCATCGCCGTGCCGGGGGCAGCCCCCAGCATGGCCAGGCTGGAGCCCGCCAGCGTCGCACCGGTCACCTTGAAGAACTGGCGGCGATTCATGTTGACCATGAAGCACTCCTCTCCTGGTGAATTAAGGAAGCGAAAACGATTAGGACGAAAAGCCCTACAACTTCCAAGGGAATGTGAGGAAGTATAGCCTTCAATATGGGGTACGCCGTGCCTGTTGGCGCGTCAGACCGGCGTTCTAGTCTGAATTTGACGGCAAAAGGCGCTTATTTCGCGGATTTTGTCGCAGTGCAGCACTGCTACGATGCCCGGGATTGCATGACTTGGAGCGCCGATGCGCCGCCTTGCCCCCTTGGCCCGAACTCTTGCCCTGTCGCTGGCCATCGCGCCCTGCGTGCTGGCGCCGCAGGCGTCCGTCCACGCGGCGCCCGCATCCCCGTCGCCCGCCGCCGCCGCCACCGAGGCGGCGCAGCAGGCGGCGATGGAAGGCTATCTGTATTTCTACCCGCTGGTCGTCATGGACCTGACGCGCCGACAGTTCACCCATCCCGCGCAAGGGTCGCCAGGCGCGCCATCCAACACCTTCGCGCACGTGCGCACCCTGCCCCGCGCGGGCGAGGCCACGCCGTGGTCGAACTTCGATGTGCTGCGCAGCACGGCTTGGCTGGACCTGACCGACGGACCCGTCGTGCTGTCCACGCCCGACACGGCGGGCCGCCGGTACACGCTGACGCTGCTGGACATGTGGACCGACGTCTTCGCGACGCTGGGCGCGCGCACCACCGGCACGTCGAAGGGCAACACCGCCATCGTGCCGCCCGGCTGGACCGGCACGCTGCCCTCCGGCATGGCCCGCATCGATGCACCCACCGCCCACGTCTGGGCGAAGGTGCTGATCGACACGCGCGGCGGCGCCGACCAGGCGACGGTCAACGCGTTGCAGGACGGCTTCGCCGTGACGCCGCTGGCGCAATGGAACCTGCCCGCGCAGGCGCCGCGCCCGAAGCCGGACCCGTCCCTCGATCTGAAGATTCCGGCAAGCGAACAGGTGGACGCCATGCCGACCGACGCGTTCTTCACCTATGCGGCCGAGTTGCTGCGCAAGCATCCGCCGCATGCGACGGACCAGCCGGTCCTCGTTCTGCTGCGGCGGGTGGGACTGGCGCCGGGCCGTCCGTTCGATTTCGACAAGCTCGACCATTCCGCCAAACAGGGCATGCGCCGCGGCGTGCGCGCGGCGCGCGACCGCATGGCGGCGGCGGCAGGCCACTCGCTGCGCGCCACGAACGGCTGGCTGCAGGAAACCGCCAGCATCGGCGTGTACGGCAACGACTGGCTGCGCCGCGCGCTGGCCGCGCAGGCGCAGCCGGGCAGCGGGTTGCCCGAGGACCTGACCGTGCAAGTGCTGGCCACCGACAGCGAAGGCGCGCTGCTGGACGGCGCCCACGCATATACGCTGCACATCGCCAGCGACCAGTTGCCCGACACGGGCGCGTTCTGGACGCTGGCAGCCTACGACGGCCAGGGCATGCCCGTGCCCAACCCGGTCAACCGCCACGCGCTCGGCAGCCGCGATCCGCTGCGCTACAACGCGGACGGCTCGCTGGACCTGATTTTCAGCAACACCGCGCCGGCGCCCGAAGACCAGTCCAACTGGCTGCCGATCCCTGCGGCCGGTCCGGTCGGCATGCTGCTGCGCGTCTACACCCCGGGTCCGGCGGTGCGCGATGGGTTGTGGACGCCCCCGGCCGTGAGCCGGATCGCAGCGGAAGGTGAGGAAGGTGCGGCCGGCGTACCGGCGGCCAGCGATCCGGGGGCCGGCCAACCGGGGGCCAGCCATCCGCCGCCGAGCGAACCCGCGGCAGCCGCGGAGACGCCGCCCGCGCCGCCCCCCAAGAAACCCTGATCCGCCGCGGAAATACGGCGCGATGTCATGCGCCTACCGCTACCATTAGCCTTTTATTCATGAATGAGCCGCCCGCCATGGACGACGCCTTTAGCCACCAATTGTCGATGACCATCCTGATGACGCCAGATATGGCGAATTTTTCGGGAAACGTACACGGCGGAACCATCCTCAAGTATCTGGACCAGGTGGCCTACGCCTGTGCCAGCCGGTACGCCGGCCAATATGTCGTGACGCTGTCCGTCGATCAGGTGGTGTTCCGCGAACCGATCCACGTGGGCGAGCTGGTGACGTTCCTGGCGGCCGTGAACTACACGGGCCGCACGTCGATGGAGATCGGCATCAAGGTCGTGACCGAGGACATCCGCAAGAAGCTGGTGCGTCACACCAACAGCTGCTATTTCACGATGGTTGCGGTGGACGACAAGGGCGCCCCGACGGCGGTGCCGCCGCTGGAGCCGCGCACGCACGAGGAAAAGCAGCGCTTCAAGGCGGCCGGCCTGCGCCGCGAACTGCGTCAGGAAATGGAACGCCGCCACGGCGAGATCAAGCGCGAAACCACGCACGACACGCCGGGCGCCTGATTGCCGCGTGGCGGCCCGGCAGCAGTTATCCGGCCGCTACCCGATTCGCCCCCGCCGCTGGACGGCCAGCCGCGGGGGTTTTTCATGCGCGTTCGGCGCCGGCGGGCGGCACCGGCGGCGCGGCAGGTTCGCGGTCGCGGCCGATCATGCGCTTGATGCCCAGCCATTGCTGCGACCAGAAACTCCGGCCGTAATCGCGTCCGCCCAGTTCGGCCTGCTGGTCGTGGATGCCGGTGGGGCCGTACCCGACGCCAAAGCGCGCGGTGCGAAACACGACATCCCAGATCGGAAACAGCGCGGCAAAGTTGTAGCCGCCGGCCGGCCCTGGCGAGGAGGCGTCGTAGGCGATGGAATGATGATGGCGATGAAAACGCGGGCTGACCAGCAAACGCTCGCCCAGCGCGCCGAAATGCATGCGCAGGTTGGCGTGCGAAAAACTCTGCGCAAGCTGGGTGATCGCCACCACCATCACGAACTGCGCGGGCGGCACGCCCACCAGTTGCGACACGAACACGATGAGCACGTCGCGCAGCATGTCGTCCAGCAGGTGGTTGCGGTCGTCGCTCCAGATGGTCATCTGGCGCTGGCTGTGATGCACGGCGTGCAGCGCCCAAAGCCAGCCGAAGCGGTGCTGGGCGCGATGGTAGAAGTAATCCACCGCATCGAACAGCAGCAGGTAGATGATGAGGCTGACCCACGCCTTGTCCGTCACGCCGGGCCAGTACTGATCCAGCTGGAAGGGCGCGAAGCCCCACACGTGAAGCTGCCCGAAGACGCTGTCCCAGAAGGGATCGATGGTGAAGAACAGCACGAGCCGGAATGCGCCCAGGCGGTGGATCAGCGTGTACAGCACGTCGATGCCGATCTGGCGGCGGTCGGTGACGGGTTCCACGGGACGCAGGCGCTGCAGGGGCCCGAAGACCAGCACCAGCACCGCGATTTGAAGCAGGCCCACCAGCAGCCACATGGTGGCGTCGTAGCCGTCTTCGATGAAGTTGCTCAGGCCCAGGTGGAACAGCGCGGGCTGAATCGCCGTCTCGAAGAGCCATTGCTGGCATTCCCCGAAGAGTTGGCTAAGCGTATCCATGATCAGTGATGCGTGGCGATCCAGTCGCGATAGGCCGGATGGGTGTTCAAGGTGGCAAAACAATAGCCCTTGCGCTGCAAACCTTCAATCAGCGGTTCCAGCACGGCGGGCGCCCACGGGTCCTGGCGCGACCAGATGCCCAGGTGGGCCAGCAGGATGTCGCCGGGCTTGATGGTGCGCAGCGCCTGGTCCAGCAGCTTGGCGTTGGGGTATTTATCGCTGGGCAGTTCGTCGCCCAGGAAGCCCGCCGGCGACCAGCCCACGTGCTCGAAACCGCAGGCCTTGGCCGCCTTGAGCAGCGCGGGCGAGGTCTTGCCGCCGGGCGCGCGGTACAGCGGCAGCATGGCCTTGCCCGTCATCTGGCGGAACCGCTCGGCGGGGCGGCGGATCTCGGCGCAATACTGCTCGGCCGTCCACTCGGCGCGCTTGCCCGCATCGGGCCCGGCGCTGGGCTTGACGCGGAACTTGCCGCCCGGCAGGTCGCCCTGCCAATAGACGTGGTCGTAAGTGTGCGAGCCGAACGCATGGCCTTCGGCGGCGCGCGCCTTCCACCAGGGCGCCCAGACGTCGTCCAGGCTGGCGCCGTCGGTCAGCGTGCGTTCGTTGGCCAGAAAGAAGGTGACCTTGACCTGATGGCGGGCCAGCACGTCGGCCACCAGCGGGGCAACGCCCATGTGACCGGTGTCGAACGTCAGGTACACGGGCTTGTCGCAGGTGGCCTGCGGTGCCGCGCCGGCCGCCGTGGTCGTCAGCGCCAGAAACAGGGCCGCGAAGCGGACCGCTCCCTTAGCGGGTCGGCGCATGGTTCAACGTCCAGACGCCGTGCGGCGACTTGCCCACGGGCACCTGATTGACGACCTTCTTCTGTTCCAGATCCACCACCGTGAGCTTGCGCGCCCAGCGCGAGGTGACCAGCAGCGTCTTGCCGTCGGCCAGCACGTCCATGCAGTCCGGGCCGCCCGGCACCGGGAAGGTGTCCACGACCGTCAGCGTCTGCATGTCGATGCGGCTGATGGAGTTGGCGGTGCGGTTGCTGACGAACAGGTGGCGGTGGTCGCCCTGCGCCCGGAAGGCGTGCGCGCCCGGCGCGGTCTGGATGCGCTTGACCAGCTTGGCCGGGCCATTGCTGACGTCATATGCCTCCACGTAAGAGTCGCCGGTCAACGCCACCAGCAGCGTCTTCTGGTCGGGCGTCAGGAACACGTCGGCAGGCGTCTTGCCGACGGACACCGTCCACTTGGGGGTCTGCGTGGCCAGGTCGATGGCGATGAGCTGATCGCTGTCCTGCAGCGAGACGTAGGCCGTCGTGCTGTGCTTGTCGATCATGATGTGGCTGGGCGTCTTGCCCGCCTGGATGCGCTTGACCAGCGTCAGGTCAAAGCCCTTCTCCAGCGGCTTCCAGGCATAGATGTCGATGTGGTCCAGGCGGTTGGCCGCCGTGACGAACCACTTCATGTCCGGCGAGAACTGCAACTGGTAGGGATCGACGATGCCGGTCAGCGTGCGCTGCACGTCGCCTGTCTTGGGATCCATCAACGTGATGGTGTCGCCCGTGGCGTTGGCCACCATGAGCGACTTTTCATCGGGCGTCAGATACAGGTGATGCGGCTCTTTGCCCGTGGGCACGCGGCGCAGTTCCTTGTAGGTGGCCGGGTCGATGATGCTGACGTTGGCGTCCAGGGAGTTCAGGACAAAGATCGGGGCCGAAGCCGCCGCGGCGCTAAGCGCCATCCCCACGCCGAAAACGGCGTAGCGGAGGAAAGACATGGGGTTCAATTTGGAGATCCGGCAAAGGGAAATCGGGCAGTCACCCGGTGCTCGCCATTGTAGGCACAGCCGCCTGACAAAAGAGTCACAGAGGGGCTTGGGAATGCGGCGCGGCAAGCGCTTGAGAGGCAAACCCGCACGCCTGTTGCGACCCCGCAACAGGCCCGTGAAATAGGCGTCATATGGCCCCGAAAAACCTATTTGACGGGCGTGGCCTGGCCATTCGCGTCGACCCAGTTTCCGGTGCGGATATCGGCCTCCCGCAAGGCCGCCGCGCGCGCCGCCGACGACGGCCCCAGATCGCTTTCCAGGACGCCGCCTTCCGGGCCGACGACGAACGTGCCGATCCCGGTCTGCCCGTATCGCGCGGGCCACGCGACGATGCGATACGCGTTGTCCGGCCCGCCCGGCAGCACCTTGTAGCGATAGCCGAAATAGGCGTCGTCCACGGGCACGTCGGGGCCCATCGCCAGCGCGTCCGGTCCGAACGCCTGCTGGGGCGCGCCCGGCACGTCCGGCCAGTAAAGACCGTCGCGCTCGCCGGCGCGGCTGACCAGCCGCATGGCATACCGGCCCTGCCCCACTCCTTGGGCGTAGCGCGTCTGCGCGGCCTGCAGTTCCTGCAGGGTTTCGATGGCGGTCAGCTCGTTGCGGTCGATGGCGCGGCGCTGAATCTCCGCCTTGCCCGCCACCGGGTCGAAGCGCCATCCCTGGCCGGCGCGCACCAGCGGCACCGGCAGCGTCCAGCCCGACTCGCCCACCGCCACCCACGCCCGGCCGCCGTCGGCAACGATGTCGTGCTTACGCGCCCATGCCGCCAGGTAGCGATAGATGTTCTCCTGGTCGACGCCGCCCGGCACGAGCTGCCGGTGGTTCGGGCCCAGCACTTTTCTCAGGGCATCGACGTCGTTCAGGGCCAGCGAATCGGTGAACGCCTGCGCGGCGGCCTGCGCGCTGGGATACACGGCCTGCGACATGGCGGGCGCCGATGCGCCGAGCGCAAGGGCCAAGGCAAGACACAGCGCGCGCAAACGGGCGATCGTCATAGGTAGTCCCTTGTCCATGATGCTTATCTCCGGCCGCCGCCACCGCCACGGCCGCCCCCGCCGCCGCGCGGGGCGCCCGCGCCACCGCTGCGGTGAGGTGCGCTGGCGCCAGTGCTGCGTTGTCCGCCGCCGCCGCGGCTCATCTCGCCGCGCTGGTTCTGCTGCCGCATGCGGTCGCCGTCGCCCGCCCCGGAGAGGGCGTTCTGGCTGTTCGATGCCCGCGCCCGGTCGCGCGCGGCCGCTTCGTCGGCGCGCTGGCGCTGTGCCGCCGCCTGGCGGTCCTGCGTGGAGACGCTGCCCGTCGACACGCTGGCGCCTCGGTCTTGCGGGCGGTTCTGGGTCGACACGCTGGAACTGCGATCCTGCGGACGGTTCTGGGTCGACACGCTGGAGCTGCGATCGCGCGCACCTTTCCCCGCTTGCGATCCCTGCTCCCGGCCCGCCGCGCCGTCGCCACGCGCCGCGCCCTGGCCGCGCGAACCATCGGCCCCGGCATGCCCGGCAATGGGCTGCCCGGTGCGGCCTTCGAAGGACTGCGCCGCCCGCTGCCGCGCGGCGTCGCGAGACCCCGCGGCGGGCGCCGTGCCCGTCGTCCGGGCCCCTGCGCCGCCCGACTGGGCCCGGCTCTGCAGCCCCGCCTGCCGCTGGCTGTCAAACCGCTGGCGGCTTGCAGAGTCCGCATACGGCGCGTTGCCCCGGTTGGCGGCGTTGTGCTGCCAGGTGGCCCGGTTGCTGTTCACGTTGTTGCGGTCGATGCGATTGTTGACGTTGATGTTGTTGTAGCGGTCCACGTCGATATCGACGTCGCCGTGCCCCCAGTTGGCGTCGCCCCACAACGAATTGATCGCCGCCACGCCCACGCCGAAGCCAATGCCGGCCACAAGCGCGCTCCCGAACACCGAGCCCGGCGGCGGCGGATAGTAATAAGGGGGGTACGACGGATAAGCCCACGTGCCGTAGACCACCGTGGGGTTGTAACTGGGCACATAGACCACCTGCGGATCGGCCGGTTCGATCACCACCACGGTCTTCTCGTTGGCGGTGGTCGTCTTGACCGTCTGCTGCGGCGTGCTTTTCAGATTGCCTGCCTTTTGCGCCTGCGTGCGCAGCCGCTGGACGGCGTCCATCACGGCCTCGGGTTGCGCCAGGAAAGCGTCGCCCACGGACTTCACCCAGCCAGGCTCGCGGCCCATCATGTCCATGACCGAGGGAAAGGCGACCAGCGACTTGACGCTGGGATCCCAGGTTTCGGCGTCGACGGCGCGCACGGCGTCATCGCCGGACTGATCGGTGTGCGCGGCCGACCATTTGGCGGCGGCCGCGATGTCGTCCGGGTACGTGGACCCCATGAGGATTTGCGACAGCAGCGCATCTGGGTAAAGCGCGACGGGCGCCATGAGCTGATCGAGCTGCGCGTTGCTGAGCTTGGTCTGCGCCAAGGCGGGAAAACAGAGGGACAGCCCCAGGCACATCAGGCCGATGAACCACTTTTGCAGTCGCCGCATTTCCGTTCTCCGCACACAGCAAGACGCCACAAGCCAGGAGGAACCGCCGGATATCGCCCGGTCAATATATGCCTAACGCCGACGGTTTGGAAGCGCTGCGGGAAGATGAACGGTGCCCGACACCGGCGCGCACGCGGCTCGTCCTTTTGCACGCTGGTTTGCGTTCGCCCAGGGGCCTATACTGGATTCGCCGTTGCTGGACATTCCTTTTCCTAAAGGAGAGGCAACATGTACAGGCACTTGCTCATCGCCGTGGACGGTTCGCTGCTGTCCGAGTCGGCATTCAAGCGCGCGCTCGTTTTCGCCAAGGAAATGGGCGCCACCATCACCCTGCTGCGCGCCATCCCGGAAGACCATCTGCTGGTCTACCAGGCCGAGATGCTGGGCACAACCGAAGGGCACCACACGGACCAGGCGCGCCGGAATGCGCAGGCGTATCTGGACGGACTGGAGACCGAGGCGCGGCACGCGCTCGTGCCTTGCGAAGCGATCGTCATGGTGAACGACCATCCGCACGAGGCCATTGTCGAGACCGCGCAGAAGACCGGGTGCGACCTCATCGTGATGGGCTCGCACGGGCGGCACGGAATGACGGGCTTTCTGCTGGGCAGCGAGACGCAGCGCGTGCTGGCGCGCACGCGGCTGCCGGTGCTGGTGTATCGCTAGCCGGCCGCTCAGACGGCGGCCAACGCGTGCTGGAAGGTGAAGCTGTCGGCGTACAGGTGATCCAGGCTGGCGCCCCGTTCGGCCAGCAGGCTTTTGGCCTGGCGGATCATTTCGGGCCCGCCGCACAGGTAGAAGGCGTGCTCGGACAGGTCGGCGTGGTCGGCCAGGACCGCCTCCTGCACATAGCCGCGACGCCCCTGCCAATCGGTCCCCGCGCGCGACAGCACGGGCACGAAGTTGAATTCGTACAGGCGGGAGGCCCAGCTTTCGATCTCGTCGCGCAGGTACAGGTCGGCTTCGGTGCGCATGCCCCAATACAGCGTCACGGGCGGGCAGTCCTCGTTGTCCAGCAGCGATTCGAGGATCGCCTTGATCGGCGCGATGCCGGTCCCCGTGGCCATCATGATGAGCGGGCGCCAATCTTCCTCGTGGTAGCTGAAGACGCCCAGCGGCGCCTCGATCTCCACGGGCGCGCCCGCCGCCGCCTGCCCCAGCCACTGGTCCGTGTAGCGGCCGCCGGGAATGCGCCGCACGTGAAAGTCGATCAGGTTGCCCGCGGGCGCCGAGGCCATGGAGAAACTGCGCGTCTCGCCGTCGGGCAGCACCACGTTCATGTACTGGCCGGGCACGTAATCCAGCACCTCTGGCAACGCCAGCGTCAGGTGGACGACGTCGTCGCAAAAGCGCTGGATGCGGTGGATCGTGGCGCAGATGCGGCGGGGATCGGGAAACACCTGCCGGCTGCTGGCCACGCTGATGCACAGGTCGCCGGCCGGACGCGCCTGGCAGGCCAGGGCAAAACCCTGTTCGGCCTCTTCGGAGGTCAGCGCCATGGGGAATTCGTCGTAGCGCACCGCTCCCGATTCCAGCTTGATGCGGCAGGTGCCGCAGCCGCCGAACGTGCATTCGTGCGGCAGCTTCACCGATGAGCGCTCGGCGGCCTGCAGCACGGTTTCGCCTTCTTCGACCTCGAAGGCGGTCTCGGTTTCCAGAATGTGCACGCGGTATGCCATGGCGCCCTCGCCTATTTCTTGATGTCCGCTTCGACCAGCACCTTCATGCCGCGCGGCTCCAGCAATTCGCCCAGCGCGGCCAGCGCCGCCAGGCCGGCTTTGGTGTCCTGCTCGCCGTTGCCGCCGCTCAGGCCCACGCCGCCGATCACCTCGCCGTTCACGACGATGGGAAAACCGCCGACGAAAACCGCGAACTTGCCGTCAAAGCTCCACTGGATGCCGAAGGCTTCGTTGCCGGGCAGCGCCGGGCCATTCGGCGGGGTGTTGAACAGGTGGGTCGAACGCTTGTGGCCGGCGGCGGTAAAGGCCTTGTTCCAGGCGATCTGCGGACCGGTGATGCGCGCGCCGTCCATGCGCTCCAGCGCGATCGGATAGCCGCCATCGTCCACGATGCAGATCGATTCCAGGACGCCGATCTCCTGCGACTTGGCGATGGCGGCGCGCACCATGACGCGCGCTTCTTCGAGTTCCAGGCGATAGATCTGTTTCATGTGCAAAACCTCGGGTGGGGGATGGGCCGTCAGCCGGCGCGGTAGACGGTCTTGATCTGGGTGTAGAACTCCAGGCCCACGCGGCCCGACTCGCGGAACGTGGACGTGCTGGAATGCTTCAGGCCGCCAAACGGCGCGTTGATCAGGTTGCCGGTGGTGGTGCGGTTGATCTTGACGGTGCCCGCCTGGATGTCGCGCGCAAAGCGGTGCGCGTAGCGCGCGTCGGTGGTGGCGATGGCGGCAGACAGGCCATATTCCGTGTCGTTGGCCTGGGCGATGGCGTCTTCATAGCCGTCGACCTCGATCATCGCGATCACGGGCCCGAAGATTTCCTCGCGTGCGATGCGCATCTGCTGGGTCACGCCGGCAAAGAGCGCGGGCGTCACGTAATACCCACGATCGAAGCCGGGACCGGTCAGGCGGTCGCCGCCATGCAGGTGTGTGGCCTCCTCCTTGCCCAGTTCGATGTAGCCCAGCACATTGTCCAGCTGCCGGGCGGTGGCCAGCGGGCCCAGGTCGAAGTTGCCTTCCAGGCCGTTGCCGATGGTCAGCGTGCGGATCTTGGCCAGCAGCTTTTCCGTGTAGGCCTGGCTGACCTTGCGATCGACCAGCACGCGGCTGGTGCCCGTGCAGGCCTGGCCGCTCAGCGAGAAGCCGCCCTTGACCGCCAGGTCCACGGCACGGTCCAGGTCGGCATCGGCCAGCACGATCAACGGATTCTTGCCGCCCAGTTCCATCTGCGTGCGGGTGGTCAGCCCAGCGGTCCGGTGAATCTGCTCGCCGGCGGCAGTCGATCCGGTGAACGAAATGGCGCGGACCTGGGGCGCCCCCGTGATGGCTTCGCCCACCGCCCCCGCCGGGCCGGTCAGGAAGTTCAGCACCCCGGCGGGCAGCCCGGCGCGCACGAACGCTTCGGTCAGGCGATAGCCCGACATCGGCGCGTCGGAAGACGGCTTGAACACCACCGTGTTGCCCATGATGAGCGCGGGCGCAATCTTGCGCGCCGGGATCGAGATGGGGAAATTCCACGGCGAGATCACGGTCACCACGCCCAGCGGTTCGCGCTGGCTGTAGACAATCATGTCCGGGTCGTCGTTGACGAAGGTCTCGCCCGTGAAGGACTGGCCCTCGACGGCGTAGAAGCGGATCGTCTGCGCCGAACGCAGCACCTCGTCTTTGGCAAGGTTCACCCCCTTGCCCTCTTCGCGGGTCAGTTCGCGCGCAATGGAATCGGCGTTGTCTTCCAGATGCTGCGCGGCCCGGAACAGGATGGCCGCGCGCTTGGAGATCGGCGTGTCGCGCCACGCGGCAAAGGCGGCCTCGGCGGCGTGCACGGCCTGCCGGGCGTCGTCGGCGCCGGACACCTGAAAGTGGCCCACGACGTCGTCGGTGTCGGCCGGATTACGGTTGGGCGCGGTCTTGCCCGTGCCGCTGGGCGTCCACTGGCCGCCGATGTAGTTCAAAAAGGCTTGCTGCGAGAGATCGTCCACGGGAGCGCTTCCTTGAGTTGGGACCGGCGTGGCCGGGCGTGAGGCGGTCGGGCTAATTTCAGAACATTGTATACTTTAATCACTGCGCGACGATCAGTGGAAACCCCACCCGATCCGGCAGCAAAAAGGCTCCCTCGCGGAAGCCTTTTCCCATGCGCGCGCTGAACATCAACGCCAGATCAGCACCGCGCAGGTGGTCGAAACGAACAGCGCAAGCAGCACCGGCAGCAACAGCGCGCGAACCAGCGACAGCACGTTGACCCGCGCGAACCCCGCCACGGCGATCAACGACGACCAGGCAATCAGCGTGCCCCCGCCCGTCCACACCGCGCCCATCTGCCCCACCGCCGCCAACGTGGCGGGGTCCACGCCCACCACCGGGCCCAGCGCGCCGGACAGCGTGCCGGTGAGCGGCAGCCCGGCAAAGCCCGAGCCGTCGATGCCGGTGATCATGCCGACCAGGAGCACGCCGAAGGCGACCAAGAAGTGGTTCTCGGGGATCAGGTGCTGGGCTGCCGAAATGACTTCGAACAGCAGGCCGGGGGCCTGCGCCGGTGGCACGCCCAGGATCTGGGCGGCCGTCTCGTGGGCGCCCACGAAGAAGAAGCCGGCAATCGGCAGGACCGAGCCCATTGCCTTGAAAGCGAACACGAAGCCGTCGGTCACGTGCTCGGGGCAGACGTCCAGCATCTTGCGCGGGCCCTCGGCCGCCAGGGTCACCAGCATCATGACCACGAACGCCACGCCGCCCACCAGCGCCGCCGCATCGCCGCCGCGCAGCGCAGGCAGCGACGGAAAGAGGCGGGGCAGCACCATCACCCCGATCACGGCCAGGAACGCCAGCGGCGTCACCACGGCGAACACCTTGGACCAGCGCACGCGGCGTCGCTCTTCTTCACTCAGCACCGGGCCGCTGGGCAAGGCCGGATCGGCGCCCATCGTGCCGCGCGCCAGTTCCGCCTTGTCGAACGAGCCGGCCTGTTCGATCTTCGCCAGGCTGCCGTCCTGCGCGCGGGCCTGCCAGGCCGACAACAGGGCCGGATCGGCCGGCACGATCTGGCGGCGCACCAGCAGATAGGCAGCCACCAGCGCAATCCCGCCGGTGATCAGCGACAGCACGAGCGCGCGGTCTGCCACCACCGCCGCGCTAACGGCCGCCCCCGCCGCCTTGGCGCTGATGCTGGGCGCCACGCCGATCACGTAGTCGGAAGACAGGGCCATGCCCTGGCCCGCGATGGCGATGGCCATGGCGCCGGCCAGCGGCGGCAACCCGGCGGCGATGGCAGCGGGCAGCAGGATGGCGGACACCAGCGGCACGGCGGGCGTGGGCCAGAAGAACAGCGAGATCACGTAGGTACAGAGGGCGATGATCACGAAGGAGGAATGCCCGCCCCGCATGACCCGCCGGAACGGCTGCACCATGCGCACGTCCGCCTGAAGCGTCTTGAGCGCGTTGAGCAGCGCCGTCATGAACGTGATGACCAGAAAGATGTTGAAGAGCTCTTTGGCGGCGACAAAGCTGGCCGAAAAGATGCCGATCAGCGCGCTGATCGGATTGCCCGTGATCGCCAGCACCACCAGAAACGTGCCAATGACCGATGGCACCACGACATTGGCGCGCAGGATCATCGTCAGGATGATGGCGGCCACGCTGATCAGGTAAATCCAATGAGCCGCAGTGAGCACGACGTCGGATTGCATGCGCTATTCCCCTTGTATGCGTGGCTGTTGGGTCGCCACACTCGGTATACTATATTTCGTTGAAGGCCATACCAATCGAAATATGCGCCGCCTAGGGAAATCGATAGTGCCGTTTTCGGACACCTTTTGGACGAAAAATCAAGGGATTACCCTTAATTTTCAGGATTTGTCTGGCGGCGCGCGATTTCCTGGATAGACTATCGTATACATAAATTACAAAGTCCGACGCATGCTGTCTTCCCTGTCGTTCCCGGATGCGTGGCATTACGCCGCCATGGCTGCCGTGGTGTTTGGCGCCGCCGTGGCGCAGGGCGTCGGCGGGGTGGGATTTGCGATGTTCGCCGCGCCCGTTGCGGCGATGTTCTTTCCGCAGCTCGCGCCCGGACCGCTTTTGACACTGGGCGGCTTCATCTCGCTGTTGACCGCCCTGCGCGAGCGCGCCGCCATCGATTGGCCGGCCGTCTCGTACGCGTTGGCCGGGCGGGCCGTCGGCACCCTGATCGCCATCTACGCCATGGCGCGCTTCGCCCCGCAGGCGCTGGGCGTGCTCTTTGCCTGCATGATCCTCGCCGCCGTGGCGCTGAGCGTGGCGGGCCTGCGGTTTTCCGCGACGCCCGGACGGGTGTCCGGCGCGGGCGTCGCCTCCGGCATCATGGGCACGATGACCTCGGTGGGCGCGCCGCCCATTGCCATCGTGCTGCAGCATGCCGCCCCGCCGCGGCTGCGCGCCACCCTGGGGATGGTGCTTTTTCTGGGATCCATTTTTTCGCTGGCCATGCTGGCGTTGGCCAAGCGCTACACGGGTTATCACGCGGGCCTGGCGCTTAGCCTGGCGCCATTTCTGCTGGCCGGTTTTGCGGTCTCCAACCGGCTGCGCACCCTGCTGCCACCCCGCGCCGTGCGCGGCGTGCTGCTCGCGGCCTGCGCCATGGGCGCGGTGGGGGTGCTGGTCAAGACATTCTGGGTGCACTGATGCGGCACGCCACCGGCGACGGCCGGCGACACCCGGTAATACAATGGAGACTGTATCCATTACGCCAAACCTGCTCGCCATGACAACCTCCCCCGTCAGTCCGCAAGCCGCAGAGACGCAGCACTCCTCCCCGCTGAAGATCGGCGAGCAGCATCCGCAGTTGTTTGCCGTCATCCGCGACAAGCTGCGCGAACGCATCCTGAGCGGCGAATTCACCCCCGGCGACCGCCTGGTCGAAGGCCGCCTGTCCGAGGAAATGGGCGTGTCCCGCATCCCGGTGCGCGAGGCGCTGCGCGCGCTCGCCGCCGAAGGTCTGGTCACGATCGAGCCGCGCCGCGGCGCATCCGTGTCGGTGCTGTCGGATGCCGTGGCTTACGACATGGTGGAAGTGCGCGCCACACTGGAAGGCTTGAACGCCAAGCTGGCCGCGCAGCGCCGCGACGAGAAAACAGTCGAGCGCCTGCAGGCCTTCCTGCGCGAGGGCACCGAGGCCGCGCGCGAAGAGAAGCTGGACAAGTTCCTGGCGCTGAACTCGCAGTTTCATGAAATGCTGGCCACGATCGGCGGCAACGTGGTGCTGACCGACCTGATGCGTTCGCTGCGCGACCGCACCGCGCTGCTGTTCGCGCCCAGCAACATGCGCCGGGCCAAACAGAACTGGGACGACCATTCGCAGATCCTGAACGCCGTCATCGCCGGCAATGGCGATCTGGCAGCGCTCTTGGCCAGCCAGCATGTGCACAATGCCGCCAAGGCTTACGCCGAGGCCCAGCAGCCGCCGCAGCAGGCCTCCGTGGCCTGATTGCCGAGCGCCGGCGCACTCAGGCGCCGGCCTCATTCATGCCGGGGACGCTTCTACCGGGCCGGACGCCGCGTCCACTACGATGCCCTTGCCGTTCTGCACCACCCACGACACCTTGACGTCGCCATTCACGAAGGTCTGGCAGGCCATGCGGTAGCCGGCCTCGAAGTCCTCAGGCCGCAGGTGCTTGCGCTCCTTGGGCTTGATGGCGTCGGTGTTTTCCAGCCCTTCCTCGATCCGGCACTTGCAGGTGCCGCACAGGCCGCCCCCGCACTTGAACGGGATGCCGCCCTTCTCCTTGAGCGACACGCGCAGAAGGTTGCTGTTCGCCGGCGCGGTGGCGACCTTGCCGCCGTTGGATATGAACGTGATCTGAACCATGTCGTCAGTGCTCCGTGGCGCGCACGCCGGACCGCAGCGTCAGCGTCGACGCCATGCTGCCAAAACGCGTCAGGTGCGCGAGCTCCTTGCGGGCCGCGTCCACCGACGAGAACTTCTCCAGAAATTTGGACGGCACGTGGTTGACCACGTAGGGCGGCGTTTCCTCGGTGACGACCAGCTTGATCTCGCGGTCCAGGCGGGCGATGCTGAACACGGCCAGCGCGCGTCCGTAGAACACGTAGTCATAGGTCTCGATGATGTCCGCGCCCTCGCCTGCCTCGGTGCGGAAGATGCCGGGCTTGGAGGTCAGGATCACATAGGTCGAATCCTGCGCCATCATGCCTCCACGTCCTGGGTCAACTCGATGTCGCTGTTCAGCCAGAGCTGGCACGCCAGCCGGTAGCCCTGCTCGACGCGTTCGCCCAGCTGCTTCTTTTCCTTCCAGTTCACCGGCGGCAGATGCTCGGCCCCGGCGATGATGCGGCAGGCGCACTTGGCGCACTTGCCCATGCCGCATTCGTAGCGCAGATGCGGAAACGGAAACTGCTTGATGCCGGCCCGCACCACCAGGTTGGTGTTGTCCTTCACCACGTCGGTGTAGGTCTGGCCGCCTTTATGAAAAACAACGGTAGGCATGAGGTCTTCGTCCAGGTTCTGCGGTGCGGCGCCCGCCCGGGCATGCCGGGCGGGCAAGAGCACGATCAGGCGGCAAGGCCCAGTTCGGGCAGCTTGATCTCGTCCTGCACGTAGTCGGTATAGAGCGCCGTGGTGTAGAGCAACCGCATCTGCGCCCCGATCTCGCAGATCTTCAGGCAGCGCTGTTGCAGGTCCACCGTGTTGGCGTGCTCCAGCACGATCTGGTAGCCGCGTTCGCCGTGGATCTCGTCGGAGACGATATGCAGGTCGAAGAATTCGACTTCCTCGTCCGTGAAGCCGTACTTCTCGCGCAGGGTCGGCGTCTGCTTGCGGTAGATGGACGGCACCTGCGATTCCAGTCCCACCACCAGACCAGCCACCGCCACGATCGGATCCTCGCGCATGGCCACGGCATAACACCAGCTCTGCAGCGCGCGGGTCGTGGGCGACATGTTGTCCGGATTGGTGACCCGTTCGCGCGTGGTGCCGCAGGCTTCGGCAAAGCGGATCAGCAGGTCGGTGTGGCGGTCGCCGCCGATTTCCTCTTCATACATGTTGGCCAGGAGAAAATCCTTGGCCTCGGTGTAGGTGTCCGGCGTGCGGGCGTACAGGTAGCCCAGGTAATCGGCGAACGGGCCGACGTAGTGATAGTGGTTTTCGGCCCAGCGCGAAAGGTGCTCGCGGCTCAGCTTACCTTCGGCCCAGGCGATGGAAAAGGGCGACGCGTTTGCGCTCTTGCCCTTGATTGCGTTTTCCAGCGCCGTGCGGAATTCATCTCGGTTCATCAGTTCTGCCATGACTCGCTCCAGGTCCAGTGGGAGAAATTCCAGGCCTATCGAAGCCCGGGCATGATGAACATTGTATACCGTCTACTCTTTTGGGCTGCTAGGGCAATCCCGAAGTCGCACCCTTAATCAGGGACAGTTTCATGCATATCAAGCACTTGTGCTGATCGAGGCCAACTGGACCCCGAGGCACGAACGCCGTACAATGAATACAATTTCAACGCAATACGGAAATACCATGAATACCCGCCATCCCCTGGGAGACGCCCCGATCGGCCAGCAGCTGCTCACCCATTACGCCCGCCGCGATGCCGTGCGCCACGCGACGCCGCTGTTTCCTTCTTCCTGGTCGGAATTGCTGGCACCGTTCCGCAATGCCCGCCTGCAACCGCTGCGCGCAGCCGCGCCCGCCGTGCGCGCGCAACGCGACGACACGGTCTGCCAAGCCGGTTAAGAATCAGGTCGTGCCCGTGGGGCCGGCGTCCAGCCGGCCCCGCCCCGTTCAGCGTCTTGCGCGCAGGCTGGCCTGCATCCGGGCATTTTGCAGCGCGGCGCGCCGCTCCCGTCGCGCAAGGCCGCCGGCAAGCGCCAGCACCACCACAAAGCCCACGGTATAGGCCAGCACGTCCCACCAGTCCGGCACACTGCCGAACACGACGCGCAGCACGGGCTGCTCGATGCGCCATCCGAATTGGGGGCCCAGGTACTGCGCGAACTCCACCGCATACCCGGTGAACAGCGCCGCCAGGGCCAGCGGCAACACGCGCGCGCGGATAAAGCTGCGGTACAGCAGGTAGGCCCAGCCCACCGCCACCACGTCGCCCACGAAACCCCGCAGGAAGGGATAGGGCGCGCCGAAAGTGGCGATCAGCGCCAGCACGGCGGTCACGGCAAGCAGGGCGGCGAACGCGCGCCCATTGAAAGTCAGGGTCATTGAATCAGCAAACGTAAAGAGTGAAACAGGGGCAGCCGGGAGGTTACCGGAAACGGGCATGCCACCTCCCCCGAGGCATGGCTTGGGCGTACCATGGAGCGCCCCCCATTCACGATGACGCGCGAGGCTCGATCATGCTGACTTCTTTGTGGCGCAATTGGCGGGCTTCGCGGGGCGGGGCGCAGCTCGACGTCATCCTGGCCAATGCCGATCCGCAGTCGCCGCTGGCCGAGCGCAATCTGTGGCTCATCGACCTGGGCCGCTGGCTGAACCGGCCGGGCGGCGCACCAGCGCGGCAGGATGGGGGGGATCCCCGCCACGCGCGGCTGCGCTACCTGCTGCAGGTGCTGGAAAACAATCCCGCCGTGGCCGCGCGCACGGCAGCCACGTTGCGGTCGGTGCTGGTGGACAACGATCCCACCACACTGCTGTGTGACACGGGCGTCGCATCGCAGCCGGGCTTCTGGGGCGAATTGTGGCGCCGCATCGTGGACTGGATGCTGCCCCCGCCCGCCAACCGCGGCGACATGGACGGGTTGTTCACCCTGCTGTTTCGCCGCGCCGGCGACGCGCAATGGATCGAGTCGCTGGACGACGCGACACTGGCCCGCGTGCGCGCGCTGATGCACCGGGACGAAGACGCCCCTGCGCACGACTCGGACGCGCCCGCCGCCCCTACGCCCGACGCGCTTGCCCGGCGCCTGACGCATGCACTGACCAGCAGCATGCAGGTGCTCATCAGCCAGGTCCGCGCGGCCGGTCTCAGCCAGGACATCCGCTCGCGCCTGCCGGGCCGCGTGGAAGACACCCCGTTCTTTGCGCTGTCGGATGCGGCCGCCGATCTTTTTGCCAGCACGCCGGACACGCCGCGCGAGGCCGTGGGCCAGCGCCTCAATGTGCTGCGCGCGCTGCTGGACGAATGCCGCGCGGCGGGAGATGCGGTCTACGAAGAACTCAAGCGCAATGGCGTGGCGGTGGACGTGGTCTACCAGATCGAGTGCATGAAGCTGCGCCTGGCGCGTATCGAGCTGCTGCTGAGCGTCTGGATCGACCCCACGCAGCGCCATCGCTACGTGCACCTGATGGCCGAGCTGATCCGTTGCACGCTGGCGCGCAGCAGCATCCGCCATCTGGCGGCCTCATCACTCGCCCAGCTGGCGCGCCGCGTGATGGACCGCAGCGCGGAAACCGGCGAACACTACATCGCCCGCGACACGCTGGAATACATGGACATGCTCAAGGCCGCCATGGGCGGCGGCTTTGTCGTCGCGTTCACCGTCTACGTCAAGTTCATCATCACGTCGGCGCATCTGGAGAAGTGGCTGGAAGGCCTGTTGAACGCGTTGAACTACGCGGGCAGCTTTCTGGTGATCCAGTTCGCGCATTTCACGCTGGCCACCAAACAGCCGGCCATGACGGGACCGGCGCTGGCTCGCCGGCTGGATGCGGCCTACACGCCCGACGGCCGCGATGCCTTCGTCGACGACACGCTGGCGATGGTGCGTTCGAACGCGGCCGCGATTGCGGGCAACCTGGCCGTGGTGTTTCCGCTGGCCTGGGCAATCCAATGGCTGGCCATGCGGATGCTGGAACAGCCGCTCATCGACGCCGACAAGGCGCAAGACACGCTGCAGTCTCTGTCTTTCTGGGGACCGACGCCCCTTTACGCCGCGGTGACCGGCGCGCTGATCTGGCTGTCCAGCCTGATCGCCGGCTGGGCCGACAACTGGTTTGCGCTGCACCGCGTGCACGACGTGATGGCGTATGGCCGCCGCACCCGGCAGTTGCTTGGCGCGCGGGGCGCGGTGCGCTGGGCCGGCTTCTGGCAGCGCAACGTGTCCCTGATCGCCGCCAACGTCTCGCTGGGGCTGATGCTGGGCCTGCTGCCAGTCTTCGTCAGTGCGCTGGGATCGACACTGGAGGTGCGCCACGTGTCGCTCAGCGCCGGCCAGATCGCCGCCGCGCTCGCCACGCTGGGCTGGGATGTGGTGCACACGCAGGTGTTCTGGATGGCCGTGGCCGGCACGGTGGCGACCGGCGCCCTGAACGTCATCGTCAGCTTTGCGCTGGCCTTCAACGTGGCGATGGCCTCGCGCGACATGCGCCGCGACGATCGCACCTCCCTCACGGCCGGCGTGCGACGCCGCATCCTGCGGCGGCCCGCGGCGCTGTTCTGGCCGGTCAAGCCGCGCCCGGCGCCGGTGGAGTCCTGACGGCGGCGCGGCGGTTATGCCGCCCGGTCAGAACGCACCCCGCATTAGAATCTGTCCCTACGACTCCAGGCGCTCCGCCCGGACGCCCTCGCAGCGCAGCCCATCCATGCTCTCGTTCTCCCGCAGCACCGTCTATCCGGCCGGCGTCGGCCTGCCCGCCGCCGAACGCCTGGGCGCCCTCGTGGCCGTCATGCTGGCGGTCTGCATAGCCAGCCTGGACACGGCCATCGCCAATACCGCGTTGCCCACCATCGCGCGAGACCTGCAGGCCAGCGAGGCGGGTTCCATCTGGGTCATCAGCGGCTACCAGCTAGCGATGGTGGCCGGCCTGCTGCCGGCGGCCGCGCTGGGCGAGATCCTGGGGCACCGGCGCGTCTACATCGTCGGCCTCGCGGTCTTCACGCTGGCCTCTTTGGCAAGCGGCCTGGCGCCATCGCTGCCCGTGCTGGTGGCCACCCGCATCCTGCAAGGCCTGGGCGCGGCGGGGGTGATGAGCGTGAACGGCGCGCTGCTGCGCTTTATCTACCCCTCGCACATGCTGGGCCGCGGTCTGGGCCTGAACGCCATGGTCGTCGGCCTGTCGTTTGCGGGCGGGCCGACCGTGGCGTCGGCCATCCTGATGCTCGGCTCGTGGCACTGGCTGTTCCTGGTCAATTTCCCCATCGGCATCCTGGCCGGTGCGCTGGCCCTGCGCGGGCTGCCGGACACCACGCGATCCAATCACGGGTTCGACGGCATGGCCGCGGTGCTGTGCGCCATGACGCTGGGCCTGCTTATCCTGGCGACGAACGAACTTGCCCACGGCGCGCCGTGGCCGCGCGTGGCGTTGGAAGGCGCAGTGGCGGCGGCCAGCCTGTGGCTGCTGATGCGGCGTCAGGCCGGCCATCCCGCGCCCATCCTGGCCGTGGACCTGCTGCGCCGTCCCCTTTTTGCCCTGTCCGCCGCCACGGCCGTGTGCGCGTTCGCCGCGCAGGCGCTGGCCTTCGTGTCGTTGCCGTTCCTGTTCCAGACGGTGCTGGGCTACAGCCAGGTCCAGACCGGCTTTCTGATCACGCCGTGGCCCGTGGTGGTGGCTTTCATGGCGCCCATCGCAGGCCGGCTTTCGGATAGCTACCCGGCCGGCATGCTGGGTGGCGTGGGACTGGCGATGCTGGCGCTGGGCATGGCGTTGCTGGCGCTGATGCCGGCCGACCCGTCCGTGCTGGACATCTCGTGGCGCATGGCGATCTGCGGCGCGGGCTTTGGCTTTTTCCAGTCGCCCAACCTGCGGGCCATCATGACCTCCGCACCCGCGTCGCGCGCCGGCGGCGCCAGCGGCATGATCGGAACCGTCCGCCTGCTGGGCCAGGCGTCCGGCGCGGCGATGGTGGCCGCGTGTTTCAACGTGTCGACCACGCACGGCGCCATCGCGGCGCTGTGGCTGGGCGCCCTGTGCGCCGGGCTCGCCTGCATCGCCAGCTTTGCCCGGCTGCGGTTCGACGCAAGCGAACCGGCGCAGACGCCCGCTTCCCGCTGACGGAGCCACGCGGGCCGGCCGGGCCCGCGCCTGCTTCCAACCGCAACACTGTTGCCGTTCGTGTCGATATATTCGCCCATCGCGTCGACATATTCGTAAGATGTGCAACATCCGGCTAAATAAGGCCCTGGCGACGTCGTTGTCCTTAAGCAGGCTTGCTGCACCTTTGGGACGACGCGTATGACACAGCTTCTGAAAGACATCACCATCCGCCGCATGATCCTGGGCACCTTGCTCGTGATCAGCCTTTTCATCGCCGGCCTGTCGGCCATCAGCGTCCATGGTCTGCGCAGCGCCGGCGAAGCGCTTGCAGCCAGCAACGATCTTCTGCATGAGGTATCCGCGCTTTCCCGCGTCAACGACCAGATCATGCGCGCCCGGCTGCGGCTGTCGCGCCAGCTGGAGTACGTTGCGGGCGGCCAGAAGGACCTGGCGGCCGCGGAAGGCCGCAGCATCGACACGGCGCTGACCGAAGCAAAAAAACACCAGGCGCAGTTCATTGAACTGGCCCGTGGGGACGCCCCTGCCGCGCTGCTGGACGCGATGCGCTCGGGCTTTGACGCCCTGGTCAACGGCATTGACGTGCAACGCCAGCATCTGGACGCCGGCGCGGTGGACAAGGCGCGCGCGCAGGCGGCAGGACCGGTCGTTACCGCCAGCCGCAGCTTCGGCAAGGGCATGGAGGATTACGAGGCCTACGCCAAGGCGCGCGAAGTCCAGTTGTGGGCAGACGCCGACGCCAACCGCCGCGAGGCCTATATCGGCATGGGCGTGGTTCTTGGCATCTGTCTGCTGCTGCTGATCCTGGGAGACCGCTATGTCGTGCATTTCGTGAAGCGTCCGCTGGATTCGCTCAAGGGTCATTTCCAGCGCATCGCGGGCGGCGACCTGACCACGCCGATTCCGTCGTTCGGCAAGAACTGCGTGGGCCAGATCATTCCTTTCCTTCAGGACATGCAGGCAAGCCTGGTGCGCACCGTGCATGCCGTGCGCGATGGCGTGGTCGAGATCAACACGGGCTCCAGCGAAATCGCGGCCGGCAACCAGGACCTGTCCAGCCGCACCGAGCAGCAGGCGGCGTCGCTGGAGGAGACCGCGGCCAGCATGGAGCAGTTGCTGTCCACCGTGACCAGCAATGCCGAAAATGCCCGCATGGCCAACGAGATGGCCGCCACCGCCTCCGACGTGGTGCAGCGCGGCGGCGACGCCGTGCAGGCCGCGGTCAGCACGATGCGCAAGATCGCGCAGGATTCGAGCCGCATCGAGGACATCGTCGGCGTGATCGACGGCATTGCATTCCAGACCAACATCCTGGCCCTGAACGCGGCGGTGGAAGCGGCGCGAGCCGGCGAGGAAGGCAAGGGCTTTGCCGTGGTGGCTGCCGAGGTCCGGTCGCTGGCGCAGCGCAGCGCCGGCGCCGCCAAGGAGATCAAGCAACTGCTGGACGCCTCGGGCGCGACCGTGCAGGCCGGCTCGGCGCAGGTCGAGGCGGCGGGCCTGACGATGACGGAAATCCTGGAGACCATCGAACAGCTGACGATGCTGGTCAACGACATCGCCACCGCATCCAACGAGCAGGTGACGGGCATCGACCAGGTCAACACCGCCGTCACGCAGATGGACCAGGTGACGCAGCAGAACGCCGCGTTGGTCGAAGAAGCCGCGGCGGCCGCGTCGTCGCTGGAGACGCAGGCGCAGCGGTTGCAGGCGGCGGTCAGCACATTCCGCCTGCCCGCGCAGGGACAGGACGCCGTCCAAGCCCCGGCCCATTCCTACGCCCAGCCGGCGCTGTTGCCGGCGTAGTGTCCCGCCTGACCGCCGGCAGGCCCTGATCCCTCACATCGCAGGGAGACGGCGGCTGCGGCGGGCGGGGCCTCGCGAAGCCCGCGCGGAAAGCCTCAACGTCCGCCCGCGCGCGGCGACAGTTCGATCACGCAGGCGTCAAGGTCCGCCTGCGCGGTCAGGCAATACCGTGCCAGCCCCGCCTGCCCTTCGACGTGCAGGCAGTCATAGCGCGACGCCAGCCGGTGCTGGGCACCGTCCAGCTCGACCGCCATGACGCCGCCGGCATTCAGGATCAGCACGTTGCGCGCGCTGCTGTGAAAAACCCACGGATCCGCGCCCCGCACCCATTGCAGGCGGGCGTGCCACCGGTCGGGCGCATAGATCAGGTTGAAGTCGCGGATCGGGCCGTCCAGCAGGCGGCAGTCCACCTGCGCATCGCCCGAAAACGCATACGCCGTGCGCGGGCCCAGCGGCGCCTGGCGATTGCCGTCCACCGTCAGTTCGATGCCGCGCCCTTCCAGCACGGTGATGATGCGCTGGAAACCGCCAAAGGCGGAAAAGCCGCCGTCCTGCGCCACGTCGGCCAGCGACAGCCGCCAGTCGAACGACGCCGTATGGCCCCCGGGGTTGCAGGCGACCTCCTGGGTCGTGCCCCCGCCATTGCGCCACGGCATGCGGGGATGGTCCTCGGCCCGGTACAGCCGCACATCAGGGAAATTCATGGCCTTGGATAAGTCCTGTAGGGGTCCGGTGGAAACACGCGAAATGAATCACGCGAAATTATAGGTCGCACGCCCCCGCCGGCTGCCCGCCCGGCTGCGCGGGCCTGGACGCGCGCCGCCGGAATCCGTATACTCCCCCCCTGTATCGAATCGGAGCTTGCCGTGCCGCACTCCCCAGAAGAAAAGAAACGCGTTGTCACCCGCCTGCGCCGCATCCAGGGGCAGGCGTTAGCATTGGAACGCGCGGTGAACGAAGGCACGGAATGCGGCGCGCTGCTGCAGCAGCTGGCGGCGCTGCGCGGCGCCACGAACGGCCTGATGGCCGAAGTGCTGGAGAGTCATCTGCGGGAAACGTTCCTGCAGTCTGCTCAGGGAAGTCCAACGGACCCCAGGCCCGAGACCGAATCGCAGATCGATGACCTTATGCGCATCGTCCGTTCCTATCTGAAATAACCCCCTCTACGTGGAGCATCGTTATGAAATCACGCGCAGCAGTCGCATTCGGCCCCGGCAAGCCGCTGGAAATCGTTGAGATCGATGTCGCGCCCCCGCAGCGCGGCGAGGTGCTGGTCCAGATCACGCACACCGGCGTCTGCCATACCGACGCCTTCACGCTGAGCGGCGACGATCCCGAAGGCCTGTTCCCCGCCGTGCTGGGCCATGAAGGCGCGGGCGTGGTGGTGGAAGTGGGCGAAGGCGTGACCTCGCTGAAACCCGGCGACCACGTCATACCTCTCTACACGGCCGAATGCCGCGAATGCAAATTCTGCCTGTCGGGCAAGACCAACCTGTGCCAGAAAGTGCGCGCCACGCAGGGCAAGGGCGTCATGCCGGACGGCACCTCGCGCTTCAGCTACGAAGGCAAGCCGCTTTATCACTACATGGGCTGCTCGACGTTCAGCGAATACACCGTCGTCAATGAGATCTCGCTGGCCAAGATCAACCCGGCCGCGCCGCATGAAAAGGTCTGCCTGCTGGGCTGCGGCGTGACGACCGGCATCGGTGCGGTGCACAACACCGCCAAGGTCAAGGAAGGCGACACGGTCGCCGTGTTCGGACTGGGCGGCATCGGCCTGGCGGTCATCCAGGGCGCGGTCCAGGCCAAGGCCGGCCGCATCATCGCGGTGGACACCAACCCGAACAAGTTCGTGCTGGCCAGCGCCATGGGCGCCACCGACTGCATCAACCCCAAGGACTACGACAAGCCCATCCAGGAAGTCATCGTCGAACTGACCGACGGCGGCGTGGACTTCTCGTTCGAGTGCATCGGCAACGTGCACGTGATGCGCGCCGCGCTGGAATGCTGCCACAAGGGCTGGGGCGAAAGCATCATCATCGGCGTGGCCGGCGCGGGCCAGGAAATCAGCACCCGCCCGTTCCAGCTGGTGACGGGCCGCGTGTGGCGCGGTTCAGCGTTCGGCGGCGTCAAGGGCCGCACGCAACTGCCCGGCATGGTGGAAGACGCCATGAGCGGCAAGATCGATCTCGACCCGTTCGTCACCCACACGCTGCCCCTGGACCGGATCAACGAAGCGTTCGATCTGATGCACGAAGGAAAGTCGATCCGGACGGTGATCCACTACTGACGTAGGCGTTCTCGCGGTAGACGCGTTCGGTATTGCCGACGAAGGTCGCCAGCGAGAACTCCTTGAGCGCCGTGCTGCGCGCATCCACGCCCATGGCGTGCAGCACGCCGCGGTTGGCCATGATGTCCGACAGCGTCCGGGCCACCGATTCCGGGGCCCCGGGCGGCACCACCCAGCCGTTGCGGCCCTCGGTCACGTTCTCAGGCAGTCCGCCCACGCGGGTCACGATGACCGGCTTGCCCGCGGCCATCATCTCGCGGCAGGCGAACGAAATCGTCTCCAGCCGGGACGACAGCACAAAGCCCACGTCCAGCGCCGCCAGCACCGGCTCCACATTGTCGAGCAACCCGGTGAAGACCACCTGATCCTGCATGCCCAACGCGGCCACCTGACCGAGCAGGTCGTCGCCCGGCATCGCGCCGGCGATCAGGATGGCGACCTGCTCGCGCTGCGCGGCGGGCAGCAAGGACACGGCGGCCACCATGTCGATCCATCCCTTGTAGTCCGCGGTGCCGGCGTTGCTGCCGACGACCAGCCGGTTGCGCAAGGCGGGCGGCAGGAAGCGCGCGCGCGCCTCGGCCTTTTCGGTGCGGCAGGCGGGGCGGTACTTCGCGGTGTCCACCCCGTTATGCACCACGCGCAGGTCTTCATCGCGAAACACCGACTGCTTCATGCGCCGGAACGTGTGGCTGCACACGCAGATGACGCGATTGGTGGCCCACTTGGCGCGCAGGCGCACGCCCAGGCTGCTGGCGCTGCGGTCGGTGTGCTGCGTGTAGACGATGAAGGGGCGCTTTTTTCCCATCCCCAACGTCGCCAGCATGCACAAGCGGTGATCGGCCGAGCCATTGACGTGGATGACGTCGAACTGTTCCTGGCGCACCAGGCTGCGCAGGCGGCGCAGCGCGGACAGCTGTTCGGCCAGCGTGCCCTTGAATTCGAGATCGATAGTGCGCAGGCCCGGCAGGGCCTCGGCCTCGGCCAGCAGCCGGCTCTTGCGCGGCGCACCGACCATGACTTGCGATTTCTGGCACAGGATGCGCGCCAGCGACATGACGTAGGTCGTGTGCCCGCCGCCATCGCCCTGGTGGAAATTGGTATAGAGGATCTTCATGATTCGGGTCTCGTCGGCGGTTGCGTGGCGGGGTCGAGCAGACAGCTCCAATGCCGCTTTTCAAAGATGTCGTCGCCCAGCCGGCTGAGCAGCGACAGGTTGTAGACCTGGATGCCGCGCGCGCGCAGCAGCTTGCCGGCCTGCCGGAACGCCGGCTCGATGTGGCCGGCAAACTGGCGGTCCAGCGCGGTGGGCAGTTGTGCGCCGGCTTGTTCGTAGAAGCGCGGGCCTGCGGTGGCCGTCAGGTCCAGCCCATGCAGAAACACCGTCCGGGCGCCCAGCCACGCCAGCAATTGCAGGGACGTGTAGGCCACCGTGCCGCCGCCGAACAGGCCGCGTGCCGCGTTCAGGCTGAAGCCATGGGCGTGCATCGGATGATGCGCATCGAACAGCACCAGTTCCGGGTCGCCGGCCAACTGCGCCTGCAGCGCCTGCGGCTCGGCGCGCGGCTGCTGGGCGCGCTGATGCACTTCCTCGAAAAGCGCGATGCGGCAGCGAACAGCCCGATGGTCGAACAGCAATGCGATCCAGCGGTACACCTCCGGCGTCACGAAAAGCACCAGATCCTGGTCCAGCACCTGCGCCACGAGGTCGCGGCGCTTCTTGACGAATCCAGCGTCCAGCATGGCGTAGTAATCAAAACGCAGCGCGGGATGCCGGGCGCGCAAGGCGATCGAGCCGTTCACGCCCATCACGGTGCGCATGCGGCATTGCGCGTAATCGATCTGCGCGACCGATGGGCCGCTGAGAATCAGATGGGCATCGCCGCCGAGGCCGCGTGGCAATTGGTCCAGTGAAACGGTTGCCGGCCCGCGCACCCCATGCAGGTTGCAGCCGGTCAGGCGGTCGGGGCCATCGCGCCGCACCGTGACAAACGGCCAGAGCGTCTCGTTGTGGCGATGCGCCTTGGACCGCGTGACGCGATACAGGTAGCGCAGACCCTTGGTGAGGGGACGAGAGCGCAGCAAGCGGGGAACGAGCGCAAGACGGGGCATGTGGATTGCGCGGGTACCGCGGCGTAGCCTGACAACGGCCTGATTCTACGAAGCGCACCGCCCAAAATCGCGAGGGGATTATGTGAGATGTAACCCTTTGAAGAGGCGAACAATCCGCCCCCGAATTTGCGTGATCCTTCGGGGACCGGTCCCTGTCTTTCATCATATGGAAAACCACCCGTCCCTCCGTGAGGACACGCTGGCGCACACGTCGCGCGGCGTCCTGCCAGCGGCGTCCCCCAGACGGACGAGGCGTATTCACCCGATTACGTTTTGCGCCAAAGAAGTCATCCTCTGATATCGTTCCGGCATCTTCCCTTGCCCGCCACGCCCCCTTTGATGAGCGCCATCCGCCCCGACCACCCCGACCTGCAAGACGCCATCGCCGATGCGATCAGCACCGCCACGCGCGGCGCCGGGCGCGTCAACATCCTGGTCGCCGGCAAGACGGGCGTCGGCAAGAGCACACTGATCAACGCCGTGTTCCGCGGCGATCTGGCCAGGACGGGCGCGGGCAAGCCGGTCACCCAGACTATTCAGGAATTCACCCGGCCGGGGCATCCGCTCACCATCATCGATACCCGCGGCCTGGAAGTCGCCGACTACGCGCGCTCGCGCGAACAGCTTGCCGAACTGATCGAAGAGCGGTCGGCGTCGGACGACCAGGACCGGCACCTGCACGTGGCCTGGCTCTGCATCCAGGACAGCAGCCACCGCGTCGAGGACGCGGAAATCGAACTGTGCGACATGCTGGACAAGGCCGGCATCCCTGTCGTTGCCGTGCTGACCAAGGCGCGCAAGAACAGTCCCTTCCTGGAAGAGGCACGCAAGCTGCTGCCGCGCGCCCGGCAGGTTGTGGCGGTGCGCGCGTTGCCCGAATGGATCGAGGAGCTGGACGCCGAATTGCCGCCCATGGGGCTGGACCGGCTGATCGAGGTGACGGCCGAGCACGTGCCCGAGGCCCAGCAGCGCGCCTATGCCAACGCGCTATCCACGCGCAACAAGAAGGCCCTGGAAGTAAAAAAAAAGCGGGCTGAGATCGAGGTGAACGTGGCTGCGGGCCTGGCCGCATCGGCCGCTGCCGCGCCCATTCCGTTCTCGGACGCCTTTGCGCTGGTGCCGATCCAGGTCGGCATGATCGCCAAGATCGGCATCACCTTCGGCATGGAACTGAACACCACCGCGATCACCACGCTGGTCACGTCCACGCTGGGCGCGTCGGCCGCCACGCTCATCGGGCGCTCGGTGGTGTCGGGCATGCTGAAGTTCATCCCGGGCGCAGGCAGCGCGGTGGGCGGCACCATCGCGGCCACCACGGCCGGCGCCATCACCAAGCTGCTGGGCAATGCCTACATCGCGGTGCTGCACGACTTCTGCCTGAAGAACCCCGGCAAGGACATCGACGTTCCGATGATCGCGCAGGCGCTCAAGCAACGCGTCAAATTCTGATCGCGCGGCGATGCAATGAAATGAGATTGAGCGCCACGATTCGATAGATTGTTCTTTTTGGTGACAGCGCGGTTAATACTGGCGCCCTCACGACGTAAATCTAGTCACCACTCCCATTCTTTCAGGGCAGATCCGCCCACGCGCGTTGCCGCAACGCGGCCCGTGTGCGCAAAGCCCGCCGCATCCCATGAACTTCGCCAATTCCGACGTCATGTACCGCCATCTGGTGCAAGGCGTCGTCGACTACGCCATCTACATGCTCAACCCGGATGGCACGGTCGCCAACTGGAACGCCGGCGCGCAACGCGCCAAGGGCTACACCGCCGACGAAATCGTCGGCCGGCATTTCTCCTGCTTCTATACCGAGGAAGACCGGGCGCGTGGCGTGCCGCAGCGCGGCCTGGCCACGGCGCGGGAATCCGGCAAGTTCGAAGCCGAGGGCTGGCGCGTGCGCAAGGACGGCACGCTGTTCTGGGCGCACGTCGTCATCGACGCCATCCATGACGATACGGGCACGCTGATCGGCTTTGCCAAGGTCACGCGCGACAACACCGAGCGGCGCGAACGCGAACAGCAGCTGCTCAAAGCCAAGCAACTGGCCGAGCACTACAACAGCGAGCTCACGTCCATGTCGACCTTCTTGCAGGCGGTGGTGTCGCACATCCCCTCCTGCGTGCTGGTGCTGGATGCGGTGTCGCGCCAGTTCCTGCTGGCGAACCGGCAGGCCGAAGAGACCTTTGGCGGCACCCCTGGCGGCCTGAAAGGCAAGACCGCGCAGCAATGCCTGCCCGAGCTGGTGTGCGCGTTCTTCGACCGCCTGACCAACGACGCGCTGCGTTCGGACGGCGCCATGCGCGAAGAGGAAGAGGAACTGGCCACGGCGCGCGGGCCGCGCACGTTGCACACCAAGACCCTGGCCTTTCACAGCACGGACCCGCGTTCCCGCTACGTCCTGCTCATCGCGGACGACGTCACCGACGAGAACGCCGCCCACGCGCAGGTGCGCTACATGGCGCACCACGACACGCTGACGGGCATGCCCAACCGCCGGCTGTTCCGCGACCGGCTGCTGAGCGCGCTGGGGTCGAGCCGCGACCGGTCGACCGCCGTGCTGTGCCTGGACCTGGACAATTTCAAGAGCGTGAACGACACGCTGGGCCATCAATCCGGCGACGAACTGCTGCGGCTGCTGGCCAAGCGCCTGCCCCGGCACCTGCGCGAACAGGACACGCTGGCGCGCCTGGGCGGCGACGAATTCGCCATCGTGCTGCCCAACATCGCGGAACAGGACGACGTGCGCAAGCTGGCCGAGCGCCTGATCGAGGCCGTGCGCCAACCCTTCGAGATCGCCGGCCACACGGTCCCCGTCAGCGTGAGCATCGGCATCGCGATCTCGGAGTCGCAGTCGCTGTCGGCCGACCACCTGCTGCGCTACGCGGACATGGCGCTGTACGAGGCCAAGCGCAATGGCCGCAACTGCCTTGCGTTCTTCGAGCCCGACATGGAAGCGGCCGCGCTGCGGCGCCACGAGGTCGAGATGGACCTGCGCCAGGCGATCATCTCGCAACAGCTGCAGTTGTATTACCAGCCCATCATGGACGTGAGCCACGTGCGCATCGTGGGCCGCGAGGCGCTGATGCGCTGGCAGCACCCGAAAAAGGGCCTCATCATGCCGCAGGACTTCATTCCCATCGCGGAAGAAACCGGGCTCATCCACGAACTGGGCGCGTTCACGTTGCACGAGGCGTGTCTGGAGGCCACGCGCTGGGACGACCACGAAACCGTGGCGGTCAATTTGTCTGCCAGCCAGTTCACCAACGGCGCGCTGGTGTCGCTGGTGGAATCGGCGCTCGCCAAATCCGGCTTGCCCGCCCGCCGCCTGGAACTGGAGATCACCGAATCGGTGCTGCTCACCAATTCCTCCGGCAACCTGGATACGTTGCACCGCCTGAAGGAACTGGGCGTCAAGGTGGCGCTGGACGACTTCGGAACCGGTTATTCGTCGCTGGGCTACCTGCGCAGCTTCGAGTTCGACAAGATCAAGATCGACAAATCGTTCACGCAGGATGTCGAATCCAGCCGCGAAGCGCTGGCCATCATCCGCGCCATCAATGGCATCGGCCGCAGCCTGGACATCCCCACGACGGCCGAGGGTGTGGAAACACCGGAGCAGTTGCAACGGCTGACGGCGGAAGGCTGCTCGCACTTTCAGGGATATCTGCTGGGCCGTCCCGTGTCGCACGGCGACACGCACACCGGCCCGGCACAGACCTATACTTCCTAGACACCGGCCGCGATGCGACGCGCCATCGCGCCGGCGCAGTGCGCCTGGCGCGTCTGCTGTTCCAACACGCAGCCCCTTTGCGGGACATGCGAGAAGGAGAGCCTCATGACACGCAAGTACATCGATTGCCGCGAGTATCCGAGCGAGATGAACTGCTCGGTGGCCTTGTCCGCAGACTCGGACGAGGAACTGCTCGAAGCCGCGGTGCAGCACGCCACCACGGTGCACAAGCACGCTGACTCGCCTGAACTGCGCACGCAGCTCAAGTCTCTTTTCCACCACGGCACGCCGCCTGTCGAAGCGCCCCGCCGGGGCTGACGTCGCGGGCCGTTCGGGTCTTGCCGGCGGGCAGTCAGGCCTGCCGTCAAGGCCCGCCCTTCCCAGGCAGGCCCCGGCCCTTGGACCGGCGCGTTACCCCGCCTGACCGGCCTCGGCGACCCAGCACAGCGTGTTGACCAGCGCCATCTGCTCGGGCGTCTGGCATCGCACGGACAGCAGGGCGGGGCTGGCGACCAGGATCGCCAGCGACTTGGCCCGCGATACCGCCACATTCAGGCGGTTCCTGCTGAACAGGAATTCCATGTCGCGCGGCATGGTCTCGCCGCTGGAGGTGGCCATGGAAATGATCACCACCTGCGCCTCCTGGCCCTGGAACTTGTCCACGGTGCCCACCCGCGCGCCCTCGGGCAGCGCCTGCCGCAACGTATTGACCTGCACGTTGTACGGCGCCACCACCAGCACGTCGTCGGGCGTGATGGGCACCGCGCGGCCCGTCTTGTCCAGATAGCGCTGGCGCATCAGGCTGCCATACAGCGCGGCGACTTCGCGCGCTTCCTCGTCGCTGGACTGCGCATTGCCCTCGTGCACGACCGGCACGTACCGGATGCCGCTGGCGGCCAGTGCGTCCGCAGCGTCCGCGCCCAGCACCAGGCCCTGCCCGGCCGCCGATTCCGCGGCGCGCAGCCGGCCGTCGTAGATGGCGTCCGAAATGAAACCGCAGATCGCCGGGTGCATGCGGTACGAGGTGTCCAGGAAGATGCCGCGATCGGCCGCGATGGTGGCATGTCCGTTCAGCAGATATTCCAGCGTGGATTCGCCCGAGCGGCCGGGATGCGTGCCCTTGGTCGGCTGGCCCAGCTGCATCTGGTCGCCCAGCAGCACGATGTTGCGCGCGCATTGGCCCAGCGCCACCAGGTTCGCCAGACTGACCTGGCCTGCCTCGTCCACGAACAGGTAATCGAACTGCTGCTGAAAATCGGCCCGGCTAAAGAGCCACGCCGTGCCTGCCACCAGTTGATGGCGCGACAGGTCGATCTTGTCGTTGGCAAAGACGTCTTCGATGAATTCGCCGTTGAAACAGGAATCGTCGCCTTCCTTTCCCGACTTCTTCGCGCCCGTGAACGCCAGCCCCGCCTCGCGCGCCGCCTTTTCCAGGCCGGCGAGCAGGTTGTTGATGGCATGGTGGCTGTTGGACGTGACAGCGATGCGCTTGCCCTGGCGCAGCAGGTGTACCAGCACGCGCGACCCGGTGTAGGTCTTGCCCGCCCCCGGCGGCCCCTGCAGGAACAGCGTGGTCTCGTCCATGCGGCCGACGATGTCCACGACCTGGTCAACCAGGTTCGTGCCCGGATCGGCCAGCGGGGCGCCGGGCGCCACGCCGGCGATGCGCGGCGGTTCATGCCGCAGCAGCGCGTCCACCGCCCGGAACGGCGTGCTGGCGCCATCGGCCGACGCCAGCAGCGCATCGCCGTAGCGGAACATGGCATTGGCCAGTTCGTCGATGCTGACCGGCCTGCCCGGCCCGAGCGACAGGCGCTGCGGCGGCGCGGCCTTGCGCGACAGGGTGAAGGTGGCCACGCCGGCCCCCATGTCGACCGTCAGCCGGCTGATGGCCGGTCCGCCGCGCACGTCCGTACAGGACGATCCGGTGCGCAGCTTGGTCTGCTGCGCCGGGAAGCGGTAGGTGTAACGCAGCGATTGCGCCACAGGCTCGGGGGCCACGCTGTCGTCACGCACCAGCCCGCCCAGGCATTCGTTGTCTTCCACCAGCTCGGCCTCCGTCGCCTGCATGCGGGCGAACATCGCCCACCACTCGGGCTTCTGCTCGCGGCGGTGAAAGTCCAGCAACTGGTAGACCAGCGCGCGGTAGCGGTCGCGGCCGGACCAGTCCGCTTCGTCGGCCGGCAAGGGCCCGAGCAGCGCGGCGCGATACGGATCCAGACGCAGTTCGGCCTGAGTCTTTTCGCCGACCTGGAACCTGGCGGCATCGATCGCTTCCTGCGCATCGCGGCGGTTCGCCCAGGGCATGCCGTCAGGGCGCAGCGCGCACAGCCAGTCGCGCAGCTTGTACGTGGACAGCACATCGTCGCGGTTGTAGTCCGCAATGTCCTGCAGCAATTGCGCCTCGCCCGTGCGCTTCCAGCGTTCGTAATAGACGATGCTGGCGCCGGCGTTGGTCACGCCGCCCTCGCGCTGCGGCAGGTAGAAGTGTTCGATATTCTTGATCGAATAGCCCGGCTCGGACACGCGCACGCCTTCGCGCACGACCTGGTACAGGTCCACCAGCTTGTTCATGCGCAGCAGGTTGTCGACTTCGGCCTCGCGGGTGGCGTGAACCGACATCAGCCGCTTGATTGCCGTCGCCTCGTAAGGCGCGTAGTGGTAGATGTGCGCCTCGGGATGGCGGTGCAGGCGCGCCACCACGAAGTCGATGAAGGCTTCGAACGCCTGCTTTTCTTCGCTGCGGTTGTGCGCCCAGAACGGCACGAAGCGCTCCTGCCCGTCGTCGATGACGTACAGGCCAAACAGATATTCCAGCCCGCCTTCCTCGAGCGGATCGCCTTCCATGTCGAAGAACATGTCTCCCGGGTCCGGCTGCGGCATGCGTTCGAAACCGCGCGGCGCGGCATCGTCCGGGTCCTTGGCGATGCGGTCCCAGTGACGCCCCCCGTCGGTCCGGGCGCGCAACTGCAGCGCCGCCTGCGCCCGCAGCTTGTGCAGGATGGCGGGCTCCATGCGCGTCACGGCGGCGTCCGGCGCCAGCCTGCCCAGCTGCGCCAGCGTGCGGATGCCCTGGGCGTTCAGCTTGCGGATCTGCTGCCGCGTGATGTTGGCGACCAGCGACAGATGATCGTCTTGCACGCGGCGCGCCTTGCACAGCGGGTCCCACCGGCACTGGGCGCATTTCTCGCAAGGGTCGGGATAGGTGGCCGCATCGCCGCGCTTGTCCACGTGCGCCTCGAAACGGCGCATGACCTGGCGAAAATAATGCGCGTAGTCGGCCACGCGCAGGGATACCTCGCGGCCGCTGCCCAGCACCACGTGCATGTACAGCGGCGCCGCGCCCTGCTCCAGGCCCAGCAGCCACGAATAGAACGAGAGCTGAATGGCGAATTTGGCGCGCGCCGAACGCGCCAGCTTGGTGTCGCTGGCCTCGTAGCTGTAGGCGCCCAGCCGCGACGGGCGCGCGGTCTTGAGCAAGAAATCGGCATGGCCGATATACCGGTCGTGACGAAACGCCGCCTGGTAGATCATGTCGGCGCCGTCCGCCATCGCCTCGCGCGTGCGGGCCAGACGCGCGGCCAGTCCGTCGCCCGCCTCGCTCACATCGACGATCCGCCGTCCGCTGGCGCGCAGGCGTTCCAGATACGCGCGTTCGTGGTCCAACCCTTTTTGCTGGATCAGTTCGAGCTGTTCGTCCTCTTCTGCTTGCGGCAACGGGTCGTCCAGATTGATCAGATCCAGCGTGGTGAGGTGCTCGCATTCCAGAAACGCCACCAGGTCGGAAGCGGAAAACAAAAGGCGGTCGCCGTTTTTTTGCATGGTGCGGGAAGGAGCCGGTGCGATGGCGGGGGCCAAGAATAGCAAATGAAGCTGCGGCCATTATGCAGCCGGATAATCAAGTAATCGGCTGAAATACCGTCCCGAGTGATTCAACCCCTTTTTGTCCAAATACGCTCTCATAATCCGTTGTGTTTCAGAGAATGGAAGCGACATGCCTGGTTTGTTCGATACGATTATCTTCAGCCTTGATCGCACGGTATTTGACGGGCGGCTCGCATGAAACTTCGCACACTCGATATTCCCGATTCGCTCGTGCAACGGCTGCGCGACGCGCGCCTTGTCGTCGTGCTGACGGGATCGGGCCTGAACCCCGCCAGCCGTCTGCCGCAAAGCCGGGATGGCATGCGCGGGCTGTGGGCCCGCTACGACGCCGCGGCGCTCGCCACCGACGAGGGATTCCGCAAGGATCCGGCGCTGGTGTGGGCCTGGCACGAGGAACGGCGGCGCCGGGCGCTCGCCGCCACGCCCAACGCGGCGCACCGCGCGATTGCCGCGCTGGCCGAACGCTTGCCCGGCACATTCGTGGTGACGCAGAACGGCGACACGTTGCACGAACGCGCGGGCAGCCCGCGCATCCTGCACCTGCAAGGCCGGTTCGACCAGCCGCGATGTTCGGCCTGCGCCATGCCACATACGCTGACGGCGCCGCCGGATGCGCCCGCGCGGCATGGCCCGTATCCCCCCGCGCCCGCCTGCCGCATCTGCGGCGGCCTGGTGCGCCCGGGCCGGCTGTGGCACGGCGAGGCCCCCGCGCCCGCGGTGTGGCGGGTGGCCAAGGGACTGGCGGCCAACGCCGATCTGGTCCTGACGGCTGGCACGTCATGCCAGACGTCCGCGGCGGCCGAACTCTGCTACGAGGCGATGGGATACGGCGCGCAGCTTGTGCAGGTCAATCCCAACCCCACGATGCTCGATCGCGTGGCCAGCCACAGCATCAGGGGTCCGGCCGAAAAGGTGCTGCCGCTGCTGCTGGCGCGCGCGTGGCCCGGATGATGCGGGGCGGGCTAGAGGTAGCGGCGCGCCAGTTCGCGCGCCTCGTGGGCAAAGCGGTTGCGAATGGCCTCGGGTTCCAGCACCTCGATCGACGACGCGTGGCCGTGCAGCAATTGCCACAGCATGACGGATGGGCGCACGGTGGCCGTCAGCATGAAACCGTGCTCGTCCTCTTCGATCTGCTGATCGCCCGACAGCCAGAACTCGCGCAGCGGATGGCGGCGCCGGCGGCCGTCGTCCATCATGGGCTCGGCGGCGTGCAGCCGGATCCGGGTTTCCTCGCCCGGATCGAAGTTCAAGGCTTCCTCGCGGCGCACGAAGTCCTGCAGGTCGAACGTGGGGTCCGGATCGGCCGGCTCGTCCAGCAGCCGCACCTCGGACAGCCTGTCCATGCGGAACAGGAATCGCCTGCCAGGCTGGCTCGGCCCCCACGCCACCATGTACAGCACGCCCGCGCGGTCGACCATCGCCAGCGGCGTCATCACGTAAAGGCGCTCGGCTGGCGACTTCTCGCCAAAGGGGGTGTTGCGAAATGACAGTTTGCGGTTGTAGTACAGCGCGCCGCTGACCTGGCGGTAGACCTCGGCGGACACCGTGGGCAGCACGATGGGATGCGTGCCGTCGATACGCAGGATCTTGCGCGCCCAATCATGCGCCGGTCCGATCGCGGGCTGGGAGCGATGCGTCTGCAGATATCGCCACGCGCTGTCGAAGGTGGCTTCCAGGTCGTCCAGCACGACGGCCGGCAGGTGGCGGTCGGCCACCTGCTTGAGCGCGCACATGGCCATCGCCATGTTGGCGTTCATGTTCTGGATGTGGAAATCGGTGCGCCGCAGGGTGCGGTACCAGAGCTTGCCGCGGGTGGCGCCCGCACTGCCGACGCAATCGAGCTTGAGCAGCGTGCGGCGGATCTGCTTGTCGCCCGGCGCGGGGTTCAGCAGCATCGCGAGCCGGTTGCGGATTTCCGCCATGCCCATGCCCCTCTCCATCGCTTCGGCCTCTTCATCCTCGACATACGGCAGGATGCGCAGCAGGTTATCGACAAGCGTATGGTCCAGTCCCATGGCAGATACAACAAATTAACCCGTTAAACAACGCAGGCATTCTATCTGCAAAACCGGCCAATAATAATTTGGTGCGGTAAAGATAATGCCGGCGGCGCGCCAGGATGGGGCTTCGGATTATGTCGGCTGTGCGCAAAATAAAATAGACATTCGACAAATCTGCCGCCAGCCTGTCACTCGGCGACGATGTCGCTCAAGGGCACCGGCCGGCCGAATAGCCAGCCCTGGCCGACCGCCGCGGGCTGGCGTTCAAGCAGATAGCTGGCCTGCGCTTCGGTTTCGATGCCCTCGATGATGAGGTTGATGCCCAGCTCGCGCGAGATGGCAATCACGTGGTCCACGATCAGGGTGCCCGCTTCCTCCTCGCCGATGGCGGTGGTGAAGCTGCGGTCCAGCTTGATCGCGTCGGCCTGCAGTTCGGCCAGGTAGTTCAGGTTCGAATGGCCCGTGCCGAAATCGTCGATGAATACCTTGAAGCCCTTGCCGCGCAATGCCTTGACCATCGCCAGCACGTGGCCGTCGGACAACGGCGTGCCCTCGGTAATCTCCAGCGCCACATTGGCGGGCATCAGGCCGCGCTCGCTGACCGCGTCCATCAGGAAGTTCCGGTAGCCCGCGTCCTTCAGGTCGGCCGCCGACACGTTGATGCTGACGTAGAGCGCCGGGTTCTCCCGAAGGCGTTCGTGCAGATCGCGCAGCGCCTGCGACGTCACCAGCCGCGACAGCGCGCGGCCCAGTCCCATCGCCTCGGCCAGCGGCACGAACAGGATCGGCGAGACGTCGCGGCCGCGGGCGCGCCAACGGGCAAGCGCCTCGAAGCCGGCCAGTTGCCGCGTGGCGAGCTGGCGCAGCGGCTGGTAGTGGACCTGGATGTCGCCGGCCAGGATGGCCTTGCGCAGTTCGGTCCGGGCGCTGCCCGCGTGCAGGCGCCACATGACGCAAAGGCCGGCCAGGAAGGCAAGCGCCAGGGCGCCGACGACCGACATCACCATCGCGGGAAGCTGGAACCAGGCGTCGGACCGCAGCCGGGACACGACGCAGATGTCCGGGCCGCCATCCGGCGCGCACAGCCAGGCGCGGCGCTCGGGCGCGAAGCCGAGACCGTCGCCGGCATCCCCATCGGCGGGCACGTCCAGATCGTGCGCGCGGCCGAAGCGCCGGTACACGTGGCTGCCGTCACGCGTCACGATTTTGGCGTCGATGCCCGAGCCCGGTTCGGGAAAACCGTCGAACGCGCCCGGCGCCGTGAACACAATGACGTCGCGCAGTGAAGCCATGTCGCCGATGATGCGGCGGTCGACGATATTGGCCGCGCCCACCCAGAGCTGCAGTCCGCTGGACACCGTGAACGCCGGCGGCGGCAGGGCCAGCGGCTCGGGCAGCTTGCCCCAGGCGGCCGAGCAACGCAGCATGCCGCCCAGCGTGCGGCCGATGTCGCGGATGTAGGTGGAATTAAAGAGCAGCACGCGCAGGGTCGCCACGTCCGACTCCGAACACAGGGCGCCGCCCTGCGTGGCCGCGGCCATGAGGCGGTGGCCCTCCTGCGCCACGCGCAGGGCGTGCGCCAGCAGCCGGGCGTTATGCCCGGCAAGCCTGTCGTCGGCCTGATTCAGCTCGATCTGGCGTCCAGCCAGCACCCCCGCGAGGAATCCAAGCGCCGACAACAACAACACGAAAGCCGCAATTCTGGGACGTGACATGGGGACCGGTGACACATGGGCGGCGCGTGGTAAGTCATTCTGCGCGTAAGGCAATGTAACCGAAGAATCACATCCTTAAACGGGAAATTCACCCCTGCAGACCCGTCAATTGTGGCTTTCGAAACGGGGCCCCGCCCCACACGCCGCCCTCGCCAGAATCCCGGCCTGCGTGGCTTGGCGGCCCCTACTACGGGGAAACCCGATATCAGAATTTGCGCGACGCCCATGATCCCGCGTTATGCACAGGTACGGACCCGCCCGGGGCCATGCCGAAATTTTCCAGGCAGATCAACGGGTTGCATCGGCGCCCGCGGCCGGCTGCGCGCGCCCCGCGCGCGCTCGGGCGCGGTATCGGATCGGCTCGGACCCGGGCATGCTTGCCGCCTTCGGCCTTTCTTCTGGAGATTTCTGTGACCCCCTCTTCCCCGTCCCGCAAAATGGGCCTGGCCGTCGCTCAGATGGGCGCCGTCAATCTTGCCGATTCCCGCGCGGCGGTCGTGCGCCGTCTCGTCGAGATGATGCGCGAAGCTGCCGCCCGCCAGGCGGAATTCGTCGTGTTTCCCGAGCTGGCGCTGACGACGTTCTTTCCCCGCTACTGGATGGACGACGCCGAGGCGGTGGAGCGCTACTTCGAGAAGAGCATGCCCAACGCCGACGTGCAGCCGCTGTTCGACACGGCGCGCGAGCTGGGCATCGGCTTTTACCTGGGCTATGCCGAACTGACGCCGCAAGGCCGCCAGTTCAACACCGCGATCCTCGTGGACCGCAGCGCCAAAATCATCGGCAAGTACCGCAAGATCCACCTGCCGGGCCACTCGGACCACAAACCCGACGCCCCCTTCCAGCATCTGGAAAAGAAGTTCTTCGAAGTCGGCGACCTGGGCTTTGGCGTTTGGGAAACCAACGACGTGAAGATCGGCATGTGCCTGTGCAATGACCGGCGCTGGCCCGAGACCTACCGCGTCATGTCGCTGCAAAGCGCCGAGCTGATCGTGCTGGGCTACAACACGCCGTCGTTGAACATTCACTGGAACGAGCCCGCGCACCTGCGCACCACCACGCACGAGATCGTGCTGCAGGCCAGCGCCTACCAGAACGCGGTGTGGATCGGCGCGGCCGCCAAGTGCGGCTTCGAAGACGGTCATCACATGATCGGCAGCTCGATGATCGTGGCGCCGTCCGGCGAGATCGTGGCCCGCGCAAGCGGCGAGGAAGACGAGGTGATCACCGCCCGCATCGACCTCGCGCTGGGCCAGACGTTCCGCGACCACGTCTTCAATTTCGCCAAGCATCGCAGCCCGCATCACTACAAGCTCATCGTCGAGCGCACCGGCGCGGGCGACCCGCTGCCGCGGCCCGACGCCGACTGAGGCCGAGAGCGGCTTGCCCTACCCGAGATTGCCCGCGCCACCGCGGGCAATTTCTTTTGGGTGCCGCCGCCTTCGCGCTGCTAGACTGCCCGGTGGCCCCTTGATTGACCAACCATGCAGGCAACGATCCGATGCGCTTAATCGACACCGAGCAGACCCGCAACGCCCTGTCCTTCGACACCGTCATTCCCGCCCTGCGGGACGCCTTCCGCGAAGGCGCCACGGTGCCCGCCCGCCACGTCCACGCCATCCAGTCCGGCAATGCGCACGGCACCTCGCTCATCATGCCCGCGTGGAGCGAACGCGGATATTTCGGCGTGAAGATCATCAACATCTTCCCTGACAACACGCATCAGGGCCTGCCGGGCCTGCACGCCACCTACAACCTGTACAGCGCCAGGACGGGCGTGCCGGTCGCGCACGTGGACGGCGACATCGTCACGGTGTACCGCACCGCCGGCGCCGCCGCGCTGGGCGCGGACTACCTTGCCCGCGCCGATGCCCGCACGCTGCTCATCGTGGGTTCCGGACGCATCGCGGGACTGGTGGCGCAGGCCATGCGCACGGTACGCCCGATCGAGCGCGTGCTGGTCTGGAACGTGCGGCCGGCGGGCGCCGAGGCGCTGGCGGCCCGCCTGCGCGGCGAGGGCTTCGATGCGCAAGCCGTGACCGACCTTCAGGCCGCCACCGGCCAGGCCGACATCGTCAGCTGCGCCACGCTGTCCACCGAACCGCTCATCCGCGGCGCGTGGCTGCGGCCCGGCACGCACCTGGACCTGATCGGCAGCTTCAAGCCCGAGATGCGTGAGACCGACCCGGCCTGCTTTGACGGCACCACGGTCTACGTGGACACCGACGAAGCGCCCACCAAGTCCGGCGACCTGCTGTCGGCGTTCGAGGCCGGCGTGCTGACGCGCGAGGGCATCGCCGGCAATCTGCACCAGCTGGCCGCGGGCGAACGTCCGGGCCGAAGCAACGATCAGGAAATCACGGTGTTCAAGGCGGTGGGCAGCGCGCTGGAAGACCTGACGCTGGCGACGCTGGTGTACGAATCCGTGAAGGACTGAAAGCCGGGCCCGGCGAAGCGCAGCTGCGCCAGACGGCCATCGGTTTCAACTACATCGACATCTACCAGCGCGCGGGCAAGTATCCGCTGCCCACGCCCACGGGGCTGGGCCATGAAGCGGCCGGCGTGATCGAGGCGGTGGGCGAAGGCGTGACGGACCTGCGCGTGGGCGACCATGTGGTCTACATGAACGCCGTCACCGGCGCCATCGTCATCACGCCCTGACCGGCAGGCGCGACGGCCGGCGTCAGTGTCCGGCCAGCTCCATCGGCAGATGCTCGCGCATGATCTCGATGAAACGCCGCAGCCGCGCCGGCTGAAAGCGCGACGGCGCATAGACCAGAAAAACGGGCAGGGCGTCGGCGCGCCATTGCGGCGCCAGGTGCACGAGACGGCCGGCAGCCAGATCGTCCTGCATGGCCCACGCGGATCCCAACGCCACGCCCAGCCCCTGGATGGCCGAATTACGCAGCGCGTGCAGGCCGTCGGTGGACAGGCGCGGCTGGATATCGAAGCTTTGCCTGTCGCCGCTGCCGCAATGCGTCAGGGTCACCTCGGTGCGATAGAAGGTGCGCAGCGCCAGCCACGGCAGTCGCGCCAGTTCCGGCGGATCCTGCGGCACGGGCCCGCCGGCAAGCAGGTCCGGCGAGGCCACGACGATGCGCGGCACCTCGCCCAGCTTCACGGCGATCACCGACGGATCCGTCACGGCCCCGACCCGGATCGCGCAATCGACGTTTTCGGCGATAAGGTCCGGCATGCGGTCGTGCAGCAGCCATTCCACCCGCATGTTCGGATAGCGCTTCAGGTACTTGGCCAGCGGTTCGATGAACTGGTCCTGGCCGAACACGTGCGGCGCCACCACGCGCAGCATGCCGGCGGGCTCGTCGCCCGCGCCGCGCACCTCGCTTTCGAATGATTGAAAGGTGGCGAGCAGCTCCTTGCCGCGTTCATAGCAGCGCTGCCCGTCTTCGGTCAGGCGGATGGCGTGGGTGGAGCGCTTGAGCAGCCGCACGCCCATCGTGCGTTCCAGCAATTGCAGACGGCGGCTGACGGTGGGTTGCGTGCCGCCCATCTGGGCGGCGGCCGCCGACAAGCTGCCGGCCTCGACGATGCGCACGAAGGTTTCGATGAGCAGCATGCGGTCGGTGCCGGCGGCAACGGGGAGAGCGGGGGTGGTCATACGCCTATCGTATAACGGATGTACCCGAAGGTCGGCTACCAAAACCAGGGGTGAAAGCCCAGAATTTGCCCCGTACCAATGCCACCGGACACGACCATGTCATCCCCCATTTCCCACCCCTCCCTATCGCGCGGCCTGGTTTTCCTGCTGGCCGTGGGCGCCGGCCTGGGCGTCGCTTCCCTTTACTACAGCCAGCCGATGCTCGGCGTGCTGGGCGCGGACATCCACGCCAGCGCCGAGACGCTGGGCTGGATTCCGACGCTGACGCAGCTGGGCTACGCGTTCGGCATCCTGATGCTGGCGCCTTTGGGCGACCGGTATGACCGCAAGCGCATCATCCTGGTCAAGGCCGCCGTGCTGAGCCTGGCGCTGCTTCTGGCCGGCGCGTCGCCCACGATCGGACTGCTGCTGGCCGCCAGCTTCGCCATCGGCCTGTCGGCCACGCTGGCCCAGGACATCGTGCCGGCCGCCGCCCACCTGGCGCCGGCCGAGCAGCGCGGCAAGATCGTCGGCACCGTCATGACGGGCCTCTTGCTGGGCATCCTGCTGTCGCGGGTGGTCAGCGGCTTCGTGGCCGAACAGTTCGGCTGGCGCATGATGTTCGCGGCCGCCGCCGTCAGCATCGTTGCGCTGGGCGCAGCCCTGTGGCGCGGCCTGCCGCGTTTCGAACCGTCGACGCGGCTGGCCTACAGCGCGTTGCTGGGCTCGCTGCTGACGCTGTGGCGCCAGCATCCCGGCCTGCGCCGCGCCGCAACCGCGCAGGGCCTCTTGTCGCTGGGGTTCAGCGCCTTCTGGTCGACGCTGGCCGTGATGCTGCATGACGCGCCGTTCCACCTGGGCGCGGGCGCCGCGGGCGCGTTCGGCCTGGCTGGCGCCGCGGGCGCCCTGGCCGCGCCGCTGGCGGGCCGCGTGGCCGACACGCGGGGCCCGCTGGCCGTGGCCAGCCTGGGCGCCGGCCTGACGATGGTGTCGTTTGCCGCCATGATCTTCCTGCCCTTCCTGCCCCCGCACGCCGCGCTGTGGCTGATCGGCGGCGCCGCCGTCGGCTTCGACCTGGGCATCCAGACCTCGCTGATCGCGCATCAGAGCATCGTCTACGGCATCGACCCGGCCGCCCGCAGCCGCCTGAACGCCATCCTGATGACGGGCGTCTTCATCGGCATGGCCGCCGGTGGCGCACTGGGCAGCCTGGCGCTGGCCCACTGGGGCTGGACCGGCGTGACGCTGACCGCCGCCGGCGCCGCAGCCGCCGCCCTGGCCCTGCGCTTGTGGCCCGCCAATAACCGCAACGGCGAGGCCAGCCGCTACGCGGCGTGAGGATCCCGGGCTGGCGCCGCTTCGCGGTGCTTAACCTGGCGTATTGATCTGGTCGGCCGAGATGATCTCGGCCACCAGCACCTGCCCCGGGCCGTCCAGGAAATACTCTTCCTTGGCCGGCTCGCGCAGCTTCATGTAGGCGTCCTCGCCGATCTGCATGGTGTGGCCGGCGGCCAGTTCGGCGCCGCTTTCCAGCATGTAGCTCATGATGTTGTTGAACGTCGTCGAGTAGACCTCGCCTTCGTCGTGCCCTGCCGCCAGCGCGGCGAAGTCCGGCAGGCCGAAGGCATCGCCGCCATACGTGCGCATCCATACGCCCTGCACGCCTTCGACTTCATACTTCACGAAACCGCAATACAGCATGTTCAGCGGCAGCGTGCGCAAGAGGTCCATGCTTTCCTCGCCCAGCGACTCGGCGGCGAACACGCCGGCTGGAAGCGACGTGTGCGCATGCTCGTTCAGGACCGCCAGCGCCTTGAAACCGGTCAATGCGCCGGCCACCGCCGCCAGCGCCACGTACTGCTCCAAGGGATCGGTTTCGAATCCCGCGTAGTACAGGATGATGTGGCTGGCGTGGGCGCGGACCTCGTCCTTCATCGCGGCGGGATAGTGCGATGGCGCGACGCAGGTCTCGAGCGCATCCTTGGGATAGGGCGCATTGAAGCCCACCAGCCGCACGACGTGCTTGTCCCAGCCGGCCATGCCCAGGAATTCCGGCATGTCGGGCGCGATTTCCGCGCGCGCCTTGGCCATCGTCGGATGGTAGGCGCGCAGCGCATCGGCCAGCGCCGCCTCGGTGATCGCGAGCGGTTCGGCGAACAGGACCTGCAGGCTCAACGGCTGCGCAATGTCCGGGTTGGCCAACAGGGCGGCGGAATCGGCGGATTCCTCGTTGCGGCCGAAGAAGCGGGAGAAGATGCTCATACGTATCCAGGGTTCAACACAAAACGGGGACAGTATAAGGACGCGCCCCGCGCGCCTGCCGCCGGGGTCGCCATTGGATACATCTTCGTTGGTCCGCTATTCCTCGAAGCCGCGCGTACCCACCGTTTCGACCACGAAGTCGATGAAGGACTTGATGCGCGAGGAGATCGCCGTGTTCCGGTAGTACACCGCGTTGATCGGCTGCCGGACTTCAAGCAGCTGCTTCACGAAGAGCGGCTGCAGCGCGCCGCTTTTGCGGTCCGCGCGCGTCATGAAGTCGGACAGGCACACGATGCCGCCGTCGTTCAGCGCCAGCTGGCGCAGCGTCTCGCCGCTATAGGCGCGCACCTGCGGCTTGACGTGCACCGGCTGCCCGTCGGCATCGAGCAGCGGCCATTCGTTCAGCGCTTCCAGTTGCGCAAAGCCCAGCAACACGTGCGAGGCCAAGTCCGCCGCGCGGCGGGGCGTGCCGTGCCGCGCCAGATAACCCGGACTGGCCAGCACGCGCACCCGGCTCGTGCCCAAGGCCACCGCGTGCAGCGACGAGTCCTTCAATCGCCCGATCCGGAACGCCAGGTCGGTGCGCCGCTCCAGGAGGTCGATATTGCCTTCGTTGCTGGTCAGTTCCAGTTCCACCTGCGGATAGCGCGTGCGATAGGCCGGCGCCAGCGGCGCGATGACATGCAGCATGAAGGGCGAGGCCGCATCCACGCGCAAGAGGCCCGCGGGCTGGTTGCGCCGCAGGTTCATCAGCTCTTCGGCCTCCTCGACCGACGCAATGATGCGGCGCGCCTGCTCCAGGTAGGCCTTGCCTTCTTCGGTCAGCGCCAGACGCCGGGTCGTGCGCCGCATCAGCGTGGTCTGCAGCTTTTCTTCAAGCCGGCTCATGGTGCGGCTGGTGGCGGAAACGGTCTGGCCCAGCACCTCGGCGGCAGCGGTGATCGAGCCGCTGTCCACGATGGCGATGAAGACCTGCATTTCGTCGAGGGTGGTTTTCATAGTTGACGTTTTATCAAAAGTCTTTCGCCGATACCGGTATTTTTTTGCAAGGGTACGGCAGGCACACTACCGCCATCCCCGGACCTCGCCGGTCCGGCCCCAGTACATCCCCCAGGAGTTTTCCATGCCCATCCCCGCCTTTGGCGTCGGCACCTTCCGCCTGCAAGGCCAGACCGTCATCGATTCCGTGCGCAACGCGCTGGACGTCGGCTACCGCGCGATCGACACGGCGCAGATCTACGAGAACGAGGCCGACGTCGGCCAGGCCATCGCGGAATCGAACGTGGCCCGCGCGGACCTCTACATCACCACCAAGATCTGGGTGCCCAACTACGCCAAGGACAAGCTGGTCCCCAGCCTGAAGGACAGCCTGGCCAAGCTGCGGACCGACTATGTGGACCTGACGCTGATCCATTGGCCCGCGCCGGACAACGGTGTGTCCGTCGACGAATTCATGACGGCGCTGGCCGAGGCCAAGGCGCAGGGCCTGACGCGCCAGATCGGGATTTCCAACTTTCCCATCGCCGAGACGCGGGCCGCCATCGCCGCCGTGGGCCGCGACCAGATCGCCACCAACCAGATCGAGCTCAGCCCCTACCTGCAGAATCGCAAGCTCACCGCGTTCCTGAAGGAAGCGGACATCCCGGTGACCTCGTACATGACGCTGGCCTACGGCAAGGTGCTCAAGGATCCGGTCATCGGCAAGATCGCGCAGCGCCACGCGGCCACGCCCGCGCAGGTCGCGCTGGCCTGGGCCTTGCAACTGGGTTATGCCGTGATCCCGTCCTCCACCAAGCGCGAAAACCTGGCCAGCAACCTGCTCGCCCAGGACCTGCGCCTGACGGACGAAGACATGGCGCAGATCGCCGCGCTGGAGCGCAACGGCCGCGAGGTCAGCCCGGACGGTCTGGCGGCGGACTGGGACTGAACCATCAGCACCGGCAAAGGCGCATGCAGCGCGCGCCATGCGCCGGCGTCACGACAGCGCCTTCTGGCGCGGCTGCTGCTTGGTGTCCCGCATGATCGCCACGAAAGCATCCACCGCGGGATTGCGGTGATCCGGGTGGCGCGCGGCAGCCAGTTCGGCGCGGAACGCGCCGCGCCCTCGGATGCCGACGTAGGCAAGGATGTCCATGCGCATCCGCGCCAGCGACGCCGGCACCACGGCCGCGCCAAATCCCGCTTCCACCAGCGTCAGGATCGTCGGAATCATGCTTTCCTGCACGATGTTCGCGGGCTTGCCGGCGGCTTCGATCATCTGCCGCAGCACCTGGCTGAAGTAACGCGACCGGTCGCGCGCATACCCCACGATCGGCAGATCCAGCACCTGCTCCATGGTCACCCAGCGTTTCGCCGCTAGCGGATGGCCGCGGCGCAGCGCCAGCACCATGGGCTCGGAGTACAGGGGCACGGGCGACAGGTCCGCATCCGCAAAAGGCGGACGCAAGAGAGCCAGGTCCAGCCGCCGCTGATGCAGCGCCTCGGGCATCTCGCTCGAATTCATTTCCTGCAGATCCAGCACCACACCCGGATAGCGCTGGCGGAACACGAACAGCGCCTGCGGCACGTTCGAATAGGCGGCGCTGGGCGTGAGACCAATCGTGAGCTGTCCGGCTTCGCCGCTGGCCGCCTGCCGCACGTGCCGCACCGTGGCGTCGTGTTCGGCGGCCATCTGCCGAACGCGGCGCTGCAGCTCGGCGCCGGCCGCCGTTAGTTTGACCGTGCGCGTGGTGCGTTCCAGAAGCTGCACGCCCAATTCCTCTTCAAGCTTGCGCACGCTTTGGCTCAGCGGAGGCTGGCTCAGATGCAGACGCTGCGCCGCGCGGCCGAAATGCAGCTCTTCGGCCACCACGGCAAACACCTGAAGCAGACGGCTGTCGATCAGCATTTATTTTCCTGGCGAATCAATAGCGGGAGAATAAGGTATTAGACATCCTAATGGCAGCTTCCTACCATGCAGGCACAATCCACGGGCCCATACTGCGGCCCTCATGACAAGGGAAATGCCATGCCTGCTGCGTCCTTCACCCTCAAGCTTCTGGCCGGCGCCTTCGCGGCCGGTCTCTGCCTCGCCTCGCCCGGCGCGCTGGCGCAAGCCGCCTATCCGGCGCAGGCAATCAAGTTCATCGTGCCGTACGCGGCCGGCGGCAGTTCCGACACGCGCTCGCGCCAGTTGGCGCAGAAGCTCAGCGATTCGCTGGGCGTGCCCGTCGTGGTCGACAACAAGCCCGGCGCCAGCGGCAACATCGGCACCGCGCAGATCGCGTCGGCCAAGCCGGACGGCTACACGATCGGCCTGGGCAACTTCGCGCCCATGTCAGTGAACAAAGCGCTCTACACGATGCCTTTCGATCCGGCCAAGGACATCGCGCCCGTGGCCCTGATCGAGCGGGGCCCGATGGCGCTGGGCGTCAGCAGCAAATCGCCTTATGCCGACCCCGCCGCGCTCATCCGCGATGCCAAGGCCAATCCGGAAAAGCTCAACTACGCCTCCACCGGCGCGGGCAGCGCCTCGCACTTGAGCACGGAACTGTTCAAGGAGCAGGCGGGCGCCAACGCGACCCACGTGCCGTACCGCGGCGGCGCGCCGGCCGTGAACGACCTGATCGCCGGTAACGTGGATTTCTACATCGAACTGCCCAGCCTGTTCCTGCCGCACGCGGCGGGCGCCGACGCCCGCATCAGGATGCTGGCCGTCGCCGCGGACAAGCGCGCCCCCGGCCTGCCGGACGTTCCCACCTTCAAGGAACTGGGAATGCCGGACATGGTGGTCTCGAACTGGTTCGGCGTGATCGCGCCCGCCGGCACGCCGCCGGACGTCATCAAGACGCTGAACGAGCACATCAACCGCGCCCTGCAGGACAAGCAGTACCGCGCCGTGGTGGAGTCGCAGGGTGGCGAGGTTGCCGGCGGCACGCCGGAGCAGTTCCGCGACTTCATTGCCAGCGAAAACGCGCGGTGGACGCAGTTGATCCAGCAAAAGCAGATCAAGGTTCAATGATGCAGGCAGCGCACGAAGCCCTTGCGCGCAGCAAGGCGGGGGATGCGCAGGTCCAGGCCTGGGTCTGCCTGGCCGACGAGGCCTCGGTCGCCGCGCCAGCCTGCCAGGGTCCGCTGGCCGGCGCTGCCTTCGGGGTCAAGGATGTGATCGACGTCGCCGGCCTGCCGACGCGCTCGGGCTCCGCTGCGGAATCGGCGGAACCGGCGCGGCGCGACGCAAGCTGCGTCTCGCAGTTGCGCGATGCCGGCGGGGTGCCCATCGGCAAGACGGTCACCGCCGAATACGCCTACGTCACGCCGGGCCCGACCCGCAATCCGCGCCACCTGGCGCATACCCCGGGCGGCTCATCAAGCGGCTCGGCGGCGGCCGTCGCGGCGGGCATGGTCGACCTGGCGCTGGGCACGCAAACGGGCGGGTCCATGATCCGTCCCGCCGCGTTCTGCGGCGTGGTGGGGTTCAAGCCAACCTTCGGGAGGGTGCATCGGCAGGGCATGCACGTGCTATGCGATTCGCTGGACACCATCGGCTGGTTTACGCGCGACGTGAAACAGTCGCAAGCGGTGGCGTCCGTGCTGCTTCCCGGGTTGGCCGCGCATCGCCCGGACCGCCCGCCACGTGTTGCGTTGCTGACCTGCAGCGCGATCGGCGACCTGAGCGGCGCCGCGCGGCGAGCGCTAAACGACTGCGCGGCCACGCTGCGCGAGCACGGCGCCCATATCGACGCGCCGGACGTTGACGCGGACCTGCAGGCGCTCCTGGATATCCACGCGCAAACCATGCTCGCTGAACTGGCGCGCGGCCTGCTGCCGGTGGTTCGCGGGCCGCACGGCCATCTGCTGTCGCCGGCGCTGCGCACGGCGATAGACCGGGGATTGGCCATTACCCATGCCGAGTACGCAGCGCTGCAGCGACGCCGCGCGCGGCTGGGCGGCGAGTGGCTCGAGCGCTTTGGCGCCGTGGACTTCATCGTCACCCCCAGCGCCCCGTCCGAGGCGCCCGAAGGCACGCGATCGACAGGCTCGTCGCTGTTCAACCGCGTATGGTCGCTGTTGGGCTGGCCGGCGTTGCACCTGCCCACCGCGCATGCGGACAACGGTTTGCCGGTGGGCGTGCAGTGGGTGGCGCGAACCGACGAGGATCAGGCCCTGCTTGGCTGGGCCCGGAAACTGCACCCGCTCGTGCAGCGCGCTTGATCGCGCAGGCGTCGAAAAAAAAATCGCCCGCGCGCCGAAACTGGCGCGCGGGCGTAAGCCGTCATCCGGCGGGTTTACTGTGCTTCGTAACGCGGCGAGCGCGGTCCGTACAGGATGCCGCCGGGGGTGCCGGCGCTGAGCAGCAGGTTGTTCGTCATGCCGGCCACGCTGTAGCTGCGGTCCGTCAGATTGTTGATCACCTGATCCACCACGGCCTGCACCAGCATGCCGATCAGGCCGCCGTTGCTGTTGTTGTTGGCGTGCACCACCTGCTTCGTGCCGCTCCACAGCTTGGCGCCGTTGCGCAGGTCGAGCAGTTCCGCGTCGATCGAGACCGTGACCGTGCTGGACAGGACCGCGTAGCTGGACCCGTACTGCTTGACGGTCATGTACAGCGCCGCATCGGCGCCGAAGATCTCGCGCAGCTTGATGGCCGGCAGTTCATGGATGTCGTCGGGCGAGGTCAGGCCATTCTGTTTGAACGTCTCTTCCATGACGCCGACCGGAATCACGTAATAGCCGGATTCAGCGAGCGGGCGCGTGGCCTGCGAGAGCACGGCCGAGGTGGCCGCCACATCCACCGACGTGTTCAGCGGCGGCAACACCAGGATCGACGCCGGCTTGCTTTCGCGAAACGCGGTGTAGTCGACATGCTTCTGCGGCGGCGCCACGCAACCCGTCAACAGCGCCGCGAGGGCCACGAGGCCGGCGCGCATGAGTGTGTGCATCATCACGATCCTTTCTTCAACGTGCCAGCTTCGGCGGGCGCGGCGGGGCTGGCGGCGGCGGGGCTGCCGGTAGTGGGCGACCCGGCGGCGGGCGATCCCGCGGCGGGCGCCCCCGCTGGCAAGCCTTCGCCCGTTGCGGCGACGGTCTGCGGCTTGCCCGCGTTGCGCAGCAGGAAGTCCATGAACGGCGCGGCTTCCGGGAAGGCGGCCTTCTCGCCCTGCATTTGCTCGACGCCCTTGTCGCCTTCGCCCATCTTCAGGTAGAGCATGCCCAGATGCGCGCGAAAGCCGGGCGGCAGCTCGGCGTTGGCCGCGCGCGCCGTCTCGATGTTCTTCTCCATGGCGAGCGTCTGCGTCGCGTAATCGCCGCCGTCGTCCTTCAGGTACGCGTAGACCGAGCCCTCGTAGGACTGCCAGCTATACATGGACTTGGGCTGCTGCACGCAGGCCGACAGCACGCCGGCCAGGCCCACGATGGCCAGTGCGCGGACGACGCGCGCGCAGGTGGCGCCGCCGCGGGGATTGAAATGGTTTGCCATGCGCGCCTCTCTTAGTTGCGTGCGGGCTGCCAGGCGCCCTGCTCGATGCCGTCGACCAGACGGTCCACGGCTTCACGGATGGCCAGGTCCAGCACCTTGCCGTTCAGGGTGGAGTCGTAGCCGGCGGTGCCGCCAAAACCGACGACTTCGCGGTTGGACAGGCTGTATTCGCCGGCGCCCGAGGCGGAATAGACCACTTCAGAGGTCGTCGCATCCACCACGTTCAGGTCGACCTTGGCGTAAGCCACCTGCTCCTTGCCGCGCCCCAGGATGCCGAACAGTTGCTGGTCGCCGGTGACCTTGCGGCCGAAGGCCGTCACATCGCCCGTGACGACGTAGCGCGCGCCCTTGATCTGCGCGGCCTTCTTGTTGAACGCGGCTTCCTGGGCGATTTCGGACAGGTTGTCGCGGTCCATCACCTGGAATCGGCCGCTGCGCTGCAGGTGGCTGACCAGGATCGTCTTGGCTTGGCCGCCCAGCCGGTCCACGCCATCCGAGAACACGCCGCGCAGGTAGTTGGTGCGGTTGTCGAACTTGCCGACCGAAATGGGGCTGCGCACGCCCGCGTAGGGCTTGCTGGCGGCGGCGACGGCCGGCACGGCCAAGGCTTGCGAACGCTCGGTCGCGCAGCCGGCCATCACACCCGACAACAGCGCCAGCGCACCGATCTTCATCGCCTTGTTCAACATCGTTCTCTGGTAAAGCGCCACTTCTTCACTCCCGTTACGCCTGGGTCATCGAGGACGCGACGGTAGCAATGCCTCGAATCGGTTGAAATCGGACTGGGACGACATGCTCCGCGTTGCTCTGCGTGTCGCCCGTCCATTGAATGGAACGGGAAGTATAAGTACTGAATCACTTGGATACTATTTGAAATAAAGCCGAAGTTTGGGCGGTATTTGACGGCAAGCAAGAGAATTCGGGATTAATGCCTAACCAATAGGTATGGGTTTCCGGCTGGTAATGGCCGCTTTGAAAGGAACGGCCCCTACACTGCCTCATCGCAATGCGCGCCTCGATGCGTCGGCGCGCCAAACGACAGGAGCCCATCCTGATATGAACGACCTGAAGCCCGATGATCCGTCCTGGCTGCGCCCGCGTTTTCTGCTCGCGGTGATCCTGACCGGCCTGTTCGCGGGGCTGGGCGGCATGTTGCTCGGCATGCTGCTCCATGCCGTGCAGCATCTGATATATGGCTACTCCGAGGGCCAGATCGTCAACCACGAGACCTTCCTGGAAGGCGTGCAAGCCGCCAGCGGCCAGCGCCGCGTGATGGCGCTGGTGCTGTGCGGCGTGGCGGCCGGTGGCGGATGGTGGCTGATCCAACGCTATGGCCGTCCTCTGGTCAGCGTGAAGGCGGCAGTGTCCGACGCCACGCGCGGGATGCCTGCGCTGACGACGATGGCGCATGCCATCCTGCAGATCGTGACGGTGGGGCTGGGCTCGCCGCTGGGGCGCGAGGTGGCGCCGCGCGAAGTCGGCGCGTTGGCAGGCGGCCGATTGGCCGCGCTGCTGCGCCTGCCGCCCGCGCAGCACAGTCTCGTCATTGCCTGCGGCGCGGGCGCGGGGCTGGCCGCCGTGTACAACGTGCCGCTCGGCGCGACGCTCTTTGTCCTGGAGGTGCTGGTGGGGTCGTTCGCCTGGCCCGCCGTGGCCGCGGCGCTGGCGGCTTGCTGCATCGGCGCGGTGGTGGCCTGGGCGGGCTTGGGCAACGTGATCCAGTACGCCGTTCCCCCCATGCAGATCAGTTCCAGCCTGGTCGTCTGGGCCATCGTCGCCGGGCCTGTCTTCGGCGGCGCGGCCCACGTCTGGCAGCGGCTGACCGACGCCGCGCGCCGCAATGCGGCACGGGGCTGGCGGCTGCCCGTGGCGTGCCTCATCAATTTCACCCTGCTCGGGCTGCTTGCGATCTACCTGCCCGCGCTGCTGGGCAATGGCAAGGGCCCGGCGCAACTGAGCTTTGACAATGACCTGACCCTCGCCCTGGCGGCCACGCTGGCGGTGATGAAAGTGGCCGTCGTCGTCTTCACGCTGCGTGCCGGCGCGGCGGGCGGTCTGCTCACCCCGGCCGTTGCCGTGGGCGCGTCGATGGCGGTCGTGCTGGGCGGCCTGTGGAGCATGGCCTGGCCCGACTCGCCGCCCGGCGCGTTTGCCGTCGTGGGCGCCGCCGCCTTTCTGGCCGCGTCGATGCGCATGCCGCTCACCGCGGTGGTGCTGATCCTGGAGTTCACCCGGGTCGACCAGGCCTTTCTCGTTCCCGTCATCGTCGCCGTGGCCGGCTCGGTGCTGGCAAGCCGTTACTGCGACGTTCGCGGCGCGCGGCTTGCTCCCGCCCCCGACGCCGCCGCGCGCAACGCACCCTGAGTTCCGGAGATTCGCATGACCCAAGGCAAACCCGCTGGCATCCGCCCCTACGACGCCCCCGCAGGCGGTTGGGGCGCCCTGAAGGCGACCGCGCAGGCGGTGGCCAACCAGATGCGCATCGCCGAGGCGCCCGCGCTGCTGTTGCGCACCAACAAGCCGGACGGCTTCGATTGCCCGGGCTGCGCCTGGCCCGACAAGGCGCATACGTCGACGTTCCAGTTCTGTGAAAACGGCGCCAAGGCCGTGACGTGGGAAGCCACCCGCAAGCGCGTGACGCCCGAGTTCTTTGCCGCGCATCCCGTGGCCGAGCTGCTGACCTGGAGCGACCACGACCTGGAGAACGCGGGCCGCCTGACGCATCCGCTGGCCTACGACGCGGCCAGCGACACCTACCAGCCCATCGAATGGGACGACGCGTTCGCGCGCATCGGCCAGACGCTGGCCAGCCTGCCCGACCCGGACATGGCTGAGTTCTATACCTCGGGCCGCGCCTCCAACGAAGCGGCGTTCCTGTTCAGCCTGTACGCCCGCGAATTCGGCACCAACAATTTTCCCGACTGCTCCAACATGTGCCACGAGGCCACCAGCGTCGGGCTGCCCCAGGCCATCGGCATCGGCAAGGGCACGGTGTCGCTGGACGACTTCGATGTGTGCGACCTCATCATCTCGATGGGACACAACCCCGGCACGAACCATCCGCGCATGATGGGAACGCTGCACGAATGCGCGCGCCGCGGCGTGCCCATCATCGTGTTCAACCCGCTGCGCGAACGCTCCCTGGAGCGCTTTGCCGATCCGCAGGATCCCATTGAAATGGGCACGCTGGGCTCCACGCCCATCGCATCCACGTACTTCCAGGTCAAGGTCGGCGGCGACGCCGCCGCGCTCAAGGGCATCATGAAAGCGCTGATGAACGCGGACCGCGACGGGCGCAACACGCTGGACCACGAATTCATTTCCCGGCACACCAACGGCTACGAAGCCTTCGCCGAGGACCTGGACGCCACGAGCTGGGCCGACATCGAACAGGCAAGCGGCCTGCGTCAGCGCGACCTGGAGCAGGTGGCCGACGCCTATGCGCGATCCAACGCCACCATCGTCACGTATGGCATGGGCATCACGCAGCACGAAAAGGGCACGAGCAACGTGCAGCAGATTGCCGCGCTGCTCTTGATGCGCGGCAACTTCGGCAAGCCGGGCGCGGGCATTTGCCCCTTGCGCGGGCACTCGAACGTGCAGGGCAACCGCACGGTCGGCATCACCGAGAAAATCGACCACACCATGTTCGACCACGTCGAACAGACCTTTGGCTTCCGGCCGCCGGAGCGGCACGGCCACGATGCGGTGGAGGCCATGAAGGCCATGGCCGCGGGCCGCGCCAAGGCGCTGATCTGCCTGGGCGGCAATTTCGCGATCGCGCTGCCCGACACCGACGCCTGCGAGCGCGGCATGCGGCAGCTGGACCTGGCGGTGCATCTGAACACCAAGCTGAACCGCTCGCACCTGTTGATCGGCAAGCAGTCGATCATCCTGCCGGTGCTGGGCCGCACGGAAAGCGACGTGCAGGCGGGCGGCGCGCAATCGGTCACGGTCGAGGACTCGATGTCGATGGTGCATGCGTCGCGCGGCAAGCTGCTGCCGGCATCGACGCACCTGCGGTCGGAACCGGCCATCATTGCCGGCATGGCGCAGGCGACACTGCCGCGCAGCCGCGTCAACTGGGCGCATCTGATCGAGGACTACGACCGCATCCGCGACCTGATCGAAAAAATCTACCCGGACTTCCGCGACTACAACGCGCGCATCCGCATCCCCGGCGGCTTTCGCCTGCCGCTGCCCCCCACCGAGCGCATCTGGAAGACGGCCTCGGGCAAGGCCGAATTCATTCCGTTCGCCGGCCTGCGCGAAGATCCCGACATCGTGGAAGGCAACATCCTCAGGCTCACCACGCTACGCAGCCACGATCAATACAACACCACCATCTACGGCCTGGACGACCGCTACCGCGGTGTGTTTGGCCGGCGCGACGTGCTGTTCATGAACGCGGCCGATCTGGCGCGCCATGGCATCGCGCACGGCGACGAGGTTGAAATCGTCACCATCCTGCCGGGGCAGACGCACCGTCGCCTGCGGTTGACAGCCATCAAGCACGACATTGCGGCCGGCTCGGTGGGCGCGTACTACCCGGAGGCGAACAACCTCTGCCCGCTGGATTATCAGGACACGGCGAGCGGCACGCCCAGCTACAAATCGATTCCGGTGCGCATCCGCAAGGCAGCGTGAACGCCGCGCCTCATCCGTCTGGACGAGCACAACCGGGGCCAGATGATGCATAAGCACCATTGCAAATTCAAGGATTAATACTTTCGGCTACTAGCAAGGCGGATGAGGTCCGCATATATATCCCTGCAATGGGCGCCGCATCATCGTCGTCATGTCGTCTTGCCAAGAACACCCGCGCCCGTTCCGAGGAGACCATCGATGGCACGATGTCCATTCGCGACGTGGCGGCCCATATCGGGATCGTCCGGGCCGCACCTTGGCGGCCCTTTCAAGATCGTCCATCACACCACGGAAGGCAGCACCGCGCAGGGCGCGATGGACGCGTTCCGCCGCAACCGATCCGATCCCCACTTCACGGTCGACGCCACCACGATCTTCCAGCACGTCGACACCGCCGAAGGCGCGCGGGCGCTGCGCAACGATGCGGGCGGCGTCCAGACCAACCGCGATTCGGCCGTGCAGATCGAGCTGGTAGGCTTTGCGCACCTGCCCAAGGACAGCCGGGCGCTGACCAACTTGGCGCGTCTGTGCCGCTGGATCGAAGCGCAGCACGGCATCCCCCGCAAGTGGCCCTCGGGCCGCCCGTTGCCGGCCAAGAACGGCAAGGACCCCGGCGGCCATAACCGCGATGCCGCCGTCTGGGACTCGCAGAGCGGGCACTACGGCCATTGCCATGTCCCCGAAAACACGCACTGGGACCCAGCCTACTCCGCTGCGGAAGCCGAGTTCATCCTGGCCGCCACGTTCTCCGAGGACGGCGCGCTGGTATCACCTGCCCCGCCGCCGCGCCCCGCGGGCCGCGCATCCAAACGCGCCGCGCCCCTGTCCACCATGCCGGACCACGGCGTCAACGCGGTTGGTATCCACGGTTATCTGAACGACCTGGCGGTGCAGACGCTGGAGCCGCCCGGCATGCCCGTCGCGCGGCGGCGCACGCCCGCCAAACGTTCGGGCGCCGTGCTGCGTGCCGGCGCCGCGGGCAAGACAGCGCGGCAGGCGCCGCAGGCCAGCATCAACGCCGGCAGCGTGCTGTCGTTTGCAGCGGGCCTGCAGGAACAGGAACGCGGCGACGTGCTGTATTCGCTGCAGCTGGCGCAACGCGCAGCCAGCGCCGCCCACGACCGATTCACCCAATCGCAGGCCTGGTATCAGACTTACGTGGAAGTGCTGGAGAACCTGGGGTGGACCAGCGGGCAAATGCACTTTACCCATCACGAGGAAGACGAGCGTGAGTTCCGCATGGACCAGGTGGCCGTCGACCTGCTGCTGGCCGTCGCGCGGCGCGATCAGCTGGCGGTGCTGGACCAGGCGGTGTCCGCGCTGGGCCAGCTGGCCGAAGACGACGACACCGTAAAGCTCTTCGACTTTCACGCGTCGTCGCAGTCGGGCGGCAACTTCCAGCTGGGCGCGGTGCAGCGCGATCGCGGCGGCGGGCTGTCGATGGCGCTGGGCGCCTACTACTTTCGCGCCGTGGACAGCCGCAAGCGGTTCCTGTTTGCGCAGTGGGGCGCGCGGCAGGTGAACTTTTGGGCCTGCGCGCAGCGCCTGACGCTGAACGCCGCCCTATATGAACAGCTGCGCGACGACGTGCAGGCCAAGCTGGCCGCCGACGCGCCGCGCTACATCGCCAGCTTGAAGCTGGCGTCCTAGCCGGCGGCCGGCATTGGGAGAACGACATGGCGACCCGAAAGGCGGCAGCGCGCACGGCGGCCAAGCCCGCGGCCAAGAAGAAGGGCAAGCGCGTGGCGCAAGCGTCCGCCGCGGCGCCGGAAGATCCGGCCCCGAAGGCCCGCAAGCGCCGCAAGCAGGATGACGCCCCGGCCGCGCGGCGCTTCGAGCGGTCCGCCAAGCCCGATGCCTTCGACGCGCGCGACATCCTGTTCCGGCCCAACATTTCCGTCACGCCCAAGGCAGAGATGATCCCCGTGATGGGGCTGACCGTGAAGCACCAAGGCGAAACGTCGGCCTGCACGGGATTTGCGCTGTCCACGGTGGTCGAATACCTGCTGCGCAAATCCGAACGCGACACGCGCCCCGCGATCTCGCCATTCATGCTGTATTCCATGGCCCGGCGCTATGACGAGTTTCCGGGATCGGTTGACGACAGCGGCTCCAGCCTGCGCGGCGCCTTGAAGGGCTGGTTCCGGCACGGTGCCTGCGCGCAGGCGCTATTCCCCACGCTCGACATGCCGCCGGCGGCCAAACGCCCCGAAGACGACTGGTGGCTGGACGCGGTCAAGCGCCCGCTCGGGGCCTACTACCGCATCGACACGCGCAGCATCGTCGAGATGCACGCCGCGCTGAACGAGGTCGGCATCCTGTACGCCAGCGCGGGCTGCCACGACGGCTGGGACGACGGTCACGGCGTCACGCCGCACGACGATGAACCCACGCCCGTCACGCGGCCGTTCTGGGTGATTCCGGCCACCGGCCAGGAAACGGCGATGCAGGGCCACGCCTTCGTCATCGTGGGCTACACGCAGGACGGTTTCCTGATCCAGAACTCCTGGGGCGAGGAATGGGGCACGCACGGCATGGCCGTGCTGACCTACGACGATTGGCTGCGCAATGCGATGGACTGCTGGGTCGTGCAACTGGGCGTGGTCACGCACGAGCACGAGCGGATCTCGAACAGCATCAGCCTGCGCACCGAAGGGCGGAAGGTGACGCTGGCCGCCGGCAAGGTGCTGCGCGACCGGGAACTCACGCCGTTCATCGTCAACGTGGGCAACAACGGCAAGCTCAGCAACAGCGGCGCGTTTCGCACCACGCCCGACGACCTGCGCGCCATCGTGGACGTGCACATGAGCGCCGCGCGCGAGCGCTGGAACCTGAAGGACAAGCCGATGGACGTGTGCGTGTACGCGCACGGCGGGCTGGTCGGCGAGAACGATGCGGCCGAAGCCGCCGCCGAATGGATCCCGCTGCTCTACGACAGCCAGATCTTTCCCGTCTTCCTGATGTGGGAAACGGATTTCATCACCACCGTCAGGAACATCATCCGGGACGCCGCGAGCGACGTGCCGCGCACCACCGGCGGCATCGGCGAGCGGCTGGAACGCTGGTGGAACCAGCGGCTTGAACGCTGGCTGGCGCGGCCCGGCACGGTGATCTGGGGCGAGATGAAGCAGAACGCCGAAGCCATGAGCGAGCCCGTCCGCGACGGCGGCGAGGAGGCCGCGATGATCCTGCTGTACAAGCACTTCAAGGCGCACGTCGCGCGCGGCCGCGTGCGCCTGCACATCGTGGGGCATTCGGCCGGCGCGATCGTCGCCAGCCACTTCGTCAAGCGCCTGACCGCCGACGGCGGAGAGCTGGAGTCGCTGAGCCTGATGGCGCCCGCCGTCAGGCTGCAGACCTTCAAGGACCTGGTCGTGCCGCACCTGGGCAGCCGCGTAAAGCGCTACCAGCAGTTCCATCTGTCGGACCGCGCCGAAGAGGACGATCCCACCTGCGGCCCGTACCGGCGCTCGCTGCTGTATCTGGTCAGCGAATCGTTCGAGGGCGGCACCACGACACCGCTGCTGGGCATGGAGCGCTATTTCCGGGATGCCGGCATTGCCTGCGACGCGCTCCACGTATCGCCCGAGGGTAGCGCGCCGGCCAACGCCCGTGTCCTGCCCGTGGCGTCCAGCACGCACGGCGGATTCGACAACGACAAGGGCACGCAACAGCAGGTCATCGCGTTCATCAAGCGGTGACCGCGGGTGAAGAGGGCTTGTCATGACAGAGATGGAGCCGAAACCCTATCGCGACGCGCCGGCGCTTGCCCAGGGCGCGGCACTGCCCGAGTTCTCCCTTTTTGGCGAGCCTGCCGAGGTGGCGCGCGTGCTGTCCCAGGTCGGCGTGCCCTGCCTGGTGCTGGCCCGATCGGGCGAGATCGTCGCGGCCAGCGCCGTCCTGCCGCTGGCGCGCGAGGCGCTCGTCAACCGGCACGTGAGCCAGGTCTACGGGCTTGCCAAGCCGCTGCGCATGGGCGATGGCGCCGTCGACGTCGTGTACCGGAGCCCCGGCGGCGCACGCGTGCCCGCGCAACTCATCCCGTTGTGCACGCTGGACAGCGGCGAACTCATCGTGCTGGTCAACGACGGCGCGCCGTTTCGCGAGGCCGAATCGCATCGTTTCGAGCGCACGCCCTACGCCGTGTTCCGGCTGGACACGCAGGGCGTGATCCGCTTTGCCAACCCCGAGGCGGCGCGCACGCTGGGCCTGCCGCGCGAGGCCCTGTGCGGCACCCGGCTCGCGGCGCGCTTTCGGCCATCAGACGGCGGCCCCGTGCAGCGCGCCATTCTGCGCTGCGTGCAAGACACGGAAGGCGATGCGATGGTCGCGGTGACCATCGCCATCCCGGTTCCCGATGACGCCGACCGGCAGTTCGAGCTGGTCATGACGCCCGATCCCGCCCCCAACGGCGAACTGCTGGGCGTCATTGCCGTCATTCAGTCGCGCACGCTGGAGTCCGCCCGCGACGAAATCCGGCGCATTGCCCTGGATCCCGCAATCGGCGGCTGGCGGCTGAAGCTGGACCGCATCCTGGAGCAGATACGACGCCTCATTCCGTTCGAGCACGCGGTCTTCGGCATCTATGGCAATGACGTGTCGCTGTTTCGCGCGATCGCCGTGCGCCCGGAGGGCGTGGAGCTGTGGCCCGCGCGCTGGATGGATCTGCCGCCCACGATCCGCGCATTCCTGGATTCCGGCCAAACCTGGGTCGACGAGATCGGCGCCTTCGTCCAGAAGAACATGCCGCAGCCCGGCAACGAGGTCGTGCGGTGTTATCAGGACCTGGGCATCGAAGCTTCCGTCACGCTGCCCGTCACACGCCCGGACGGCTACAGTTCGGCGCTCAGCCTGTGCTCGCGCCAACCGGGCGCTTACGGCGAGCGGCACCTGGAGATGCTGCGCGCGCTGGACCTGGAACCCGTGCTGATGCGCTTTGAAAAAGAGCGCGACGACGAACGCGCCGAATTTGCCGATTCGCTGCGGCGCAAGGTGATGGCCGCCGCGTCGCTGCGCCAGGCCGCCGAAGAGATCATCGTCCAGCTTGCGCAGCATTTTTCGTGGGACCACGTGGCGCTGTATCGCGTCAACCGCCAGGACAAGCGCTTCGAGGTCGTCACCCAGCACAGCCTGGCGCCGGCCTACGCGCTGCCGCCCGCATACCAGCAGCCCACCTCGCAAGGCATGCTGGGCGCCACGCTGGCGCAGGGCTGCCTGCTGGCGGTGGACGACATCGGCAACCCGGCCTATGCGCAACACGGCTACGGAGGACCGAAGCGTCCGCTGCGCTCGGCCATGACCGTGCCCATTCACCTGAACGGCCGGATACGGTGGCTGCTTGACGTGGAATCGTCGGTCTCGCACGCCTTCAAGGGGCCGGACATCGACGACCTGCTCCAGATCATCGCGTCGCTGGAAGAAGGCCTGGCGCAGCATCTGCTCAACCAGACCAAGCAAAGCCTGATGGCGGAAACCGAACAGGCGGTGGTGTTCGTGGGCCGCGAGGGCGCCGTCATCGAGATGAACCGCGTGGCAACGGACATGCTGGGCGCTGAGCCCCGGCGCGGGCGCAGCCTGGACGAGGCCCCGGCGATCACGGACTACGCGATTGCGGGCGACGAAGCCACGCTGGGCATCCTGACCGCTCCCTTCACCGTCAAGCGCGAACGCATCGAACTGCTGGACAGCACCGGCCAGCCCCGCTCCGTCCTGGCCACGCGCACCGACCTGGATCCCAGCCTGGACATGTCGATCTGGTTCTTCACCGACATCGCGGACCTGGGGTGGGCGCGCGACCTGCGCTACCTGCGCGAGACCGTGGCCGAGGTGGCGCGGCAGACGCGCACCTCGTTGTCGCTGGCGTGCAGCCTCACATCGCAGACCGTGCTGCTGCACGAGGACGCCCGCCAGGGCATGCCGGCCGAGGAGGTTGCGGCCCAGGCGCAGGACCTGAGCCAGCGCATCGTGGCCGAGATCGGCAAGGCCGACATCACCTTCGAGCGCCTGGCGGGCGCCAGCGAATCGCGGCGGCGCGCCCGCGCCATGCACAGCGATGTCGAACTGGGCGCGCGCCTGCAGGACGTGGTGGCCGCCATGCCCGCGCGCGACCAGCGCCGGATTGCGCTGACGAATCACACGGCCTCGCGGGACGGCCCGACCGTCTCCGGCGATGCGCAGGCGCTCTCGGCGGCGTTCCGGTCGATGACCGATTACCTCCTGCGCTGCCGCAACGCGGACGACGCCCGCGTGACGATCGACCTGGATGCCGGCCCGGACGGCTGCACGATCCGCTTCGGCCTGAGCAAGGAGCAACGGTGGGAGGCCGATCCGCCCGCCCACGCCGTGCCCGACGACGCCTTGCTCAGCGCCGAACGCGCCGCGCACGACGGCGCCAGCATCGCCATCACCCAGATACAGGAAACCGTGATCGACCACGGCGGCGCGCTGGTCACCGACCCGCCGCTGTCAGCTGCGCCGCTGCACCCGGACAAAGCCTACGCGACGGTCACGCCGCCGTGGCGCGCGTTCACGCTGATCCTGCCGCTGCGGGCGGGCTAGGGCATCGGGAACCTGGGACAGCCATCATGGAACACGACCCCGCCGGACCCAACTTCATCCTGCTGGCCAGCATGAACGACGAGCACGAGGACGACTGGGCCAACAACCTCGCCCAACTGCACCGCCACCTGCAGCAGTACCCCGCGATCGCGCCGTTCGTAGGCGCGGAGCTGCGCCGCCGCACCTCGCTGGAAAGCGCCAAGACGCAGATCGAATCCTGGGATCTTTCGACGCCCCGCATCGAACCGCGGCTCGTCATCATCGACGCCCGGCTGGGCTCGACCGCCAGCAAGCGCGGCAAGCCCGGCGCGGCGGCGGTGGAACTGCTGGAATGGATAGCGCGGCGGTCTTCGGTGCCCTTGCTGGTCCTGGCGGTGGACCCGCCCGAGCTCGTGCAGCGCTACGTGCTGGAGCGCCCGGAAGTCTTCATGTGGACCAACGACGCGAAGACCGCCGTCAACAGCGGCGCGGAGGTCGCCACCGTGCTCACGTGCCTGACGCCGCTGGCGCCCAAGCGCCGGCGGCGGCTCATCATCCGCGTGGGCGAGCATTCGATCACCTACCGCATCCAGATGGGGCGGCACGAATATTCCTCGCAAGACATGCCCTACAAGGAGCGCGACCGGATCTCCGCGCTGGTGGGCCGCATCGAGACCTTCAGCCCGTATCTGGGCGAGACCAAGGCGCCGCAATGGCTCAAGGACCTGAGCGGGGTGGGCGAAGACGTCTTCAGCGCCATGGTCACGCACAGCCTGGGCGCGCCCGTCGCCAAGCTGATCCAGCGGGCGCGCGACGAGGAAGTATCGCCAGGGGCGGGCGCCTTTGCGGGACTGGACCTGCGCTTTGAATTCAACCTGGCCAGCCAGGAGGTCTCGCGCCTGTTCAACCTGCCCTTCGAGATGGGCCGCGAGTTCGGCGCCGACAGCGGCCGCTACCTGTGCCTGGAGCTGCCGATGGCGCGGCGCCTCCATCTGGAAGGCACGGCGCCCGCGCCGCGCTGGGAGCCGGACGCCCGCGCGCCCGGCCAGCCGGTGCGGATGCTGTTCATGGACGCCAGTTCGGTGTTCGGCACCGTCACCTTCCGGCGCGAGGACGGCGGCCCGCCGCTGCCCGCCATGGAGTTCGGGCCGCTGCAGTCCGTCGCGAAGGAACGCGAGCACCTGGCCGAGCTGGCGGCGCGCGCACCCGGTCACCTCATCATCGATCACGTGCGCGCCGCCGACGAAACGGGCCTGGTGGGCGCGGACCTGCAACGCCGCATCGAGGAACGGTTGCGCACGGGCAACTACGACATCTTCCATTTCGCCGGCCATTCGGTGTCCGAGGGCGAAAGCACGATGCTGGTGCTGCCCGGCGAGGACGGCGAAGCGTGGCAGTTGTCGATCCGGCTGATCGGCCAGTGGATGGAAGCGGGCAAATGCAAGCTGCTGGTGCTGTCCTCGTGCAGCGGCGCGTCGGTGCGCACGGCGCTGGAAGTCATGCGCGCCGGCGCGGCCGGCGTGCTGGCGTTTCGCTGGCAGGTCGAAGAGGAATCCTGCGCGCGCTACATCCAGCGCTTCTACGACGTGTACCTGGACGCGGCGCAGCCCAAGGACCTGGCGGAGGCCTATCGCTACGCGTGCAAGGCCGCGCAGGGCGACGCGGGCGACCTGCCGACCTGGGCGTCGGCCGTGGCCATCGTGCGCGACTGAGCGCAAAGCCGCTGCGCGCGGCCCAGAACAAGGAGCTGACATGGATGGGTTATTCGGCGTGCTGCGCGGCATCGGCGGCAAGGCGGCAGGCGGCGACGGCGCGGGCGCCCTCCTGCCCACCGTCCCCGCGGGACGCAACTTCTATGCGCAGATCGAGCCGCCTGCCGGCAACACCGCGCTGGCCGAGGGACTGGACGGCGCCGCCTTCGTGCCCGGCCAGTGCTACTTCAGCGTCCGGCTGGTCGAAATGCGCCTGTGCGAGGCGGGCAATTACCTCAGCCAGTTCCTGCCGCTCTGCACGTTCTTCCTGCGATACGGCGCGGACGGCGTCCGGCGCGAGATTCCGTACATCGTCGGCTACGACCTCATCCAGCAGGCGCTGGGCGCGGCCGCGGCGGACGCCGGCGCCCGCCGCGTGGCGTTTCGCGACGTCTATGTGGCGCGCAACGTTCCTTACGCCAGCGACGGGCTGGAGATGTATGCGGCGCTGTGCCGTTTCGCCGACAGCAGCCTTTCCCGCGGCATCCTGGATTTCGTTTCCACCGCGGTCACGATGCTGGGCGGCCCGGTGGGCGGCGCCATCGTCAAGACGGGCGAAAGTTTGCTCACCCCGCTTGCCAAGCTGTTCGGCACCGATGGCGTCAGCGTGCGCTTCGGCGTCTACGACGGCGATGCGCTGAGGCGTAGCGGCTATCGCGTCCTGGCGGGCGCGGACTCGCAGGACAAGCTGGCGGGGTTGCAACTGGTGGACGGCGTGCTGCACCGCCAGCAAGGCGCGGGCAAGCCCGAGCCCGTGAACGACGTCGATTATCTGGTCCTGGCCTTCGAGCAGCGCGCGACGCTGGGCACGGACATGTTCGCCGCGGCCACCACGCTGCCGTTCCATCATCTGTGGAAAGACGTCTCCAAGGCCCTGATCGGCAACGATGCCACGGCCGCAAGCGCCGCCTACCAGTCCCTCCTGATCGCGGTGGCCGAATCGCCGCTGCTCATCGACGCGGACCGCTTCGCGCTGCTTACCGCCTACGCCGCGCAGCGCGGCGCCTGGGAGGCCGCCAGCGAGCGGTCCGGCCTGCGGACCCGCGGCGGGGGCAAGAGCCTGGCCACCGCCATGACCGACCGCGTCAACGCGCGCGGCAAGACCGATCCGGTGGCGGACCTGCTCAAAGCGGCCAGAAAACACATCACGCCGCCGCCCGTGCCAGCCGCGGGCGCCGGACCTGCGCCCACGATGCTGGACGACGAAGCCGTCGCGCAGACGGTGTCCAGCCTGACGACAACGCTGGGAGAAAAGGGCGAGGCACCGGCGCCCCGCGACCTGTCGCGCGCGACCCGCGAACTGCTGTCGATCATGCTGGGCGATCCGGCGTAGCCGCCGCCCCGCCTACCGCAATTCCAACGTCGCGCCGATCACGCGCATCGTCGGCATGAGCTGGCGCCACGCGTCCTTGGGCATCGATGCCGGGCGCTTCACCTGCGCCGCGGCGGGGTCGTTCAGCAGATCGCCCTTGCAGGCGAACACGATGCTGTTGGTCATGTCGTCGTCCACCACCTCGAACATCGACGAGCCGAACGACGCGCGCACGCGGTCCAGGTATTCGTGATGCATAGGGTGGTTGACGTGGAAATTGATCACCAGGATGCCGTCGTCGCGCAAGGCGCGGTGGCAGTCGGCGTAGAAGCCGGCGCTGCACAGCGGGTCGGGGATGCCCCCGGCCACGAATCCATCCAGGAAGATCACATCGGCCTGTTCGGTCAGACCCGCGAGGTGCCGGGCCGCGTCGGCCTCGATCACCTGAAAGCGCTCGCCGTCCGGCGGCACCATGAACGCGTCGCGCAGCGCGATGACGGCCGGATCGATCTCCACCACCGTGATGCGCGCCCCCGTCAGATAGCGATGGCAGAACTTGGGCAGCGATCCGCCCCCCAAGCCCACCATCAGGATGTCCGCCGGTTCCGGCTTGAACAGCACGAAGCCCATCATCATCCGCGTGTATTCGATCTCCAGCGCGTCCGGATTGAGCAGCGACATGCTGCTCTGGATCTCCTGCTGCGTGAAATGCAGGGTGCGCCGGGTGCCGGCATTCTGGATGAAAGGCCGGTGCGGCGCCGCCGGCGCGTCGGTAACGGGCGAATCGGCGGGAGCGGTAACGTCGGACATGAGCGCGGGTTTGGGGCGAAAGATCCGCAGAAGATACCACTGCCCGCGCCCATGCGGCACGAACGGCGCCGCCGCCACGTCAGACGAGCATGACCGGACAGGGCGCATGCGCCAGAATCCGCCCGCACACCGAGCCGCGAATGGCGTTGAGCAGCGGGCTGTGATGGTGCGACCCCAGCACGATGGCCGCCGCGTCGACCTGCTTCGCATACTCGACGATCTTCTCTGGCGTGAAACCCACGAGCTCGTGGCATTCGTGGCTGACATTGGCGGCGGTCAGAATGCCGACCACCGATTGCATCGCCTTGCCGCTTTCCTCGTGGTGCCAGGCTTCGATGTCCGCCTTTCCGATGAAGGACTTCACGTCCCCGCCCACGTCGGGCTCGCAGTGCACCACATGCACGACGAAATCCCGGTTCAGCAAGGGACTATCCACCAGAAATCGGGCCGCCGCGTCGCTGTGCAGCGACCCATCGGTAGCAAGAATGATCGTGTTCATGGCAGACCTCCGGGTCATGACTTCCTGGTTTCGGAGCGCGCGGGCTTATGCGCGCCCCTTCCCGGCATCACCCAGCTTGCGCCCACCGACGCCAGCAGGATCACGCCAACCACCCCAAGCGACCAGTGCACCGGCACGTGGACCCATTGTTCGGCAAGCATCTTGCCGCCGATGATGACCAGCACCGTTGCCAGGCCATACTTGAGATAGTGAAACCGCGCCACCATGTCCGCCAGCAGGAAATACAGCGCCCGCAGCCCCATGATGGCGAATATGTTGGACGTGAAGACGATGAACGGATCGGTCGTCACGGCAAAGATGGCGGGGATACTATCCACGGCAAACACGACGTCGGTCGCCTCGATCATCACCAGCACCACGAACATCGGCGTCGCGTAGCGCAACCCGTCGATGCGCACAAAGAATGACTGCCCGTGATAGTCCTTGGTGATCCGCATTGCCGACCGCAGGAAGCGCACCAGCGGATTGCGCGAGATATCCGGCTGCCGGCCTGCGGTAAACAGCATCTTCAGCCCCGTGAAGACCAGGAACGCGCCCAGCACGTAAAACAGCCACGTAAATTGCGACAGCAGCCACACGCCGGCCAGGATCATGCTGACCCGCATGACGATGGCGCCCAGCACCCCGTACAGCAGCACGCGCCGCTGCAGCTCCAGCGGCACCGCGAAGTACGTGAAGATCAGCGAGAAGACGAACATGTTGTCCACGGACAGGGACAGTTCAATGAGGTAGCCGGTAAAGAACTCCAGCGTCTTCTGATGTGCCACCGCCCGCCCCAGCGCGGCGTCCAGATACCACCACATCAGGCCGCCGAACAACGTGGCAAGCGTCATCCACGCCAGCACCCAGCACATCGCTTCGCGCGAGGACACGCGGTGCGCGCGGCGTCCGCCGAACGCATACAGGTCCAGCGCCAGCACGAGCAGCACGAAACCCACGAATCCCGCCCACATCGGCAGCGTCGCAAAGGTTTCGACCCGGTTCATGAAAGGCGCCTCCTTCCCTCGCGCCACGCGAGCCGCGCAAGGGGCGCACAGGGACTGCATTCGCACGAGGCCAGTCTAGTGCGGCGCGATTGCTCCAACAATTCGCATTAAGATGACCCGATAGTCAGATTTTTTGGAGCGATCAGCCATGGTCACGCTCAACTACAAGCATCTGCGCTATTTCTGGACGGTGGCCAAGGCGGGCAGCATCGCCCGCGCGGCGCAGCAATTGCAGCGCACGCCCCAATCCATCAGCGGCCAGATCCAGGATCTGGAATCCGCGCTGGGCACCGAGCTTTTCCGGCGCGCCGGCCGAGGCCTTGAACTGACCGACGTGGGGCGCCATGCGCTGCTTTACGCGGACCGCATCTTCACCTTGGGCGACGAATTGCTGGATGACCTGCGTGAGCGTCCCGCGCGGCGCGCGCTGGAGTTCAAGGTGGGGGTGGCCGAAGGCATGCCCAAGGCGATGGTGTACCGGATGATCGAACCCGCATTGCAGCTGGCCGAGGACGTGCGGCTCATCTGCCGCGAAGGGCGTCTTCCCTTCCTTCTAGCTGATCTGGCGGTGCATCGATTCGACATGGTGATCGCCGACCGCCCGATGCCCGGCAACCTGAACGTGCGCGGCTTCAGCCATCTGCTGGGCGAGTGCGGACTGACCTTCTTTGGATCGCCGCAACTGCTGGACACCCTGCCGGGCACGTTTCCGGCGCTGCTGGACCAGGCGCCGTTCCTGCTGCCGGGCGAAGACGCCGCCATCCGGCCGCGGCTGCTGCGCTGGTTCGACGAACAGGACATCCGCCCGCGCATCGTGGGCGAGTTCGACGACAGCGCGCTGATGAACTCCTTTGGGCAGACCGGGACAGGCCTCTTCGTCGCGCCCACGGCGACCGCCGCGTACCTGTGCAAGCAGTACCGTGTGCGCGCCATCGGACACGCACCGGCGGTGAAGGAACAGTTCTACGCCATCACCACCGACCAGCGGCTGGAGCACCCGGCGGTGGTGGCGCTAAGCCGCGCGGCGCGGGAGGATATTTTCGGGGCGGCGAAGTAGCGATGGGGCGCCGCTAGAGGAACGACTTGGCGTGCTTGAGCACCTGATCGCACGCCTTGCGGGTCAGTTCCTCTTTCAGCCCGCCGCCGCTCAGGTCCACCGACTTGCCGTCGCTGCCGTTGAGCAGCCCTTGCAGGCCGGCAAGGTATCCCGAATCCGACTTGGCCTTCTGCGTCGAGCCGCCGCCGATCTTGCCCATCAGCTTGTCTTTCAAGGCCTGCGCATCGCCACCGGCCAGGTAGTTGTTCTTCATGCAGAACTCCAGCACGCCGGCCGCGTTGCCGGCCGAGGCCGGGGTAAGCGAAGACAGCGGCAGGCTATTACCCAGGCCCTGCAGGATTCCGCCTTGCCCGGCATTGCTTTGGGCGCCGCCGCCTTGGGTTGCACTGCCTTGGCCCGCGCTTTCCATCTGTCCCTTTACGGCATCGAGCCACTGCGCGGAGGCGGTGCCTGCGTAGCACTGCGCCGCGATGAGGGCGGCGGCGCCGGCGAGGTGGCGGAAAGGGATTTTCATGACTTGCTCCTGGTGCGGTAAATAACTGCGGCCATCGTAGTGGCGCGCCGGCGAAAATCGGCGCGCGGGCAGGGCACGTAATGCGACAAATGATGTGCGTGCGGACACGGTCCGCCGTGGTGCAGTAGCAATTGCATTCGTAACGTCACGCCTTTGATACCGGCGCGCAACGCCAGCAAGCGCCTGCGCGCGCCTACGCTACTATTTCGAACTGTCCCCGGGAGGCGGCTGGCGTGCTGCCGCGCCCCAGAGGCGTCCCGTGCCATCTGATCCGTGAGAACCCGTGATGTCGTCCGTCGAATTCCAAGATGTATTCGTCCCCGCCGCCAGCGGCCAGCTTTTCGTGCGGCGCTGGACGCCCGCCGCATCCGCCACGTCTGCCGGCAGCGGCGCGCCCATCGTGCTGATGCACGATTCGCTGGGATGCGTGGAGCTGTGGCGAGACTTTCCGGAACGGCTGGCCGGCGCGACGGGGCGCGAGGTCATCGCCTACGACCGCCTGGGATTTGGCCGGTCCGACCCGTACAAGGGCACCCTCGGTGTGGACTTCGTGGTGCGCGAAGCCATCGAGGGATTTCGCGCCGTGCGCGAAGCGCTGGAGCTGGACCAGTTCGCGGCGTTTGGCCACAGCGTGGGCGGCGGCATGGCCATTGCCAGCGCCGCGGCGTATCCGCAGTCGTGCCGCGCGCTCATCACCGAATCCGCGCAGGTCTACGCAGAGGAACGCACCCTGGAAGGCATCCGCCAGGCACGCGAGGCTTTCGCGCAGCCCGGACAGCTTGACCGCCTGAAGAAGTACCACGGCGACAAGGCGGCCTGGGTGCTTAGCGCCTGGATCGACACCTGGCTGTCGCCGGACTTCGCGGACTGGACGCTGGACCCGCAGCTGGCGCAGGTGAAATGCCCCGCGCTGGCGCTGCACGGCGACAACGACGAATACGGCTCCACGGTGCACGCCGAGCGCATTGCGCAGCTGGCCGGCGCGCAGCCCGTCATCTTCGAGAACTGCGGCCACGTGCCGCACCGCGAGATGCCCGAGCAGGTCCTCGCGACCGTCTCGGACTGGCTGCCGCGCGCCGGCTGATCCCGGCGCTGCCGGCGCGCCGATACACAACGACATAAAAATCCTGCGAAACCCGCAGCGCCGGGGCTGGAGACGGGCGGGCGCCGCCTTTACTATCAGCATTAGCCGGCACACCCGCCTGCCGGGGAAGAACCGCATGAGCACACTACCTGCTGCAACGCCCCCCGGCCTGAACACGCGCCGCTTGCTTCCGTGGACAGTGGTGATCCTGGTCGCCGTGGGCCTCGCGCTGCACGGGCCGATCGCCCAGCTCGAGCACTATCACGACTTTGCCGACAAGCGCGCGTGGCTGGGCATTCCCAACGCGGGCGATGTGCTCTCCAACCTGGGCTTCGCGGTGGTCGGCTGGTATGGCTTGGCGCTGGTCATGCACTCGCGCCACCTGCGTGCGCTGGACGCCATCCGCCCCGGCTACACGGTGTTCTTCCTTGCGCTCATGCTGACCGCCTTCGGCTCCGGGTGGTATCACCTCTTGCCCGACAACGCGCGCCTGATCTGGGACCGCCTGCCGATCGCGCTGCTGTGCGCCGGCATCCTGTCGGCCGTCTGGCGCGAAACCGTCGGCGACGGCCGCTGGGTCGATGTGCTGTGGACCGCGCTTGCCGTGGGCAGCGTGGCGTGGTGGTGGTACACCGACCATACGTCCACGGACGATCTGCGTCCGTACCTCTTCGTGCAGTTCATGCCGCTGGTGCTGGTGCCGCTGCTGCAATGGAGAAACGGCACCCCGCTGCGCGAACGGCTGTACTTCGGCGCGGCCATCGGGTTCTACGTGCTGGCCAAGGCCGCCGAACTGCTGGACTATCAGATCTACCAGACGTTCGCGTTCATGAGCGGCCACACGCTCAAGCACCTGTTCTCGATGGCAGCGGGGCTGATGGTGACGCTCAATTTCGCGCATCGCAAGCGCGAGACGGACGCATCGCCTGGCCGGCACATTTTCCGCTAAACGGGCAGCGTCGGCGCGGCGGCCTTGAATATCATCCCGGACTGAACTGATGCCGGGACCGGCAAGCCGGTAAGGCGGCTTGCCGGTCATGAAGAAAAAAGATAGGCCACGCACCGTCAAGGTGGCCTATCAAGGCCGGACATCGGTACGGCCTGCTACCTGCACAAACCCCTACTTCGGCATCAGCACCGTGTCGATGACGTGGATGACGCCGTTGTCCGCCGCGACATCGGTCTTCACGACCTTGGCGTTGTCCACGGTGACGTTGCCGCCATTGACCGCGATGGTCAACGAGCTGCCTTCAACCGTCTTCACCTTGCCCGGCTTGACGTCCTTGGCCATGACCTTGCCCGGCACGACGTGATAGGTGAGCACCTTGGTCAGCGCGGCCTTGTCTTTCAGCAGCGCGTCCAGCTTGTCCTTCGGCACCTTGGCGAAGGCTTCATCGGTCGGCGCGAACACGGTGTACGGGCCCGGACCCTTCAGCGTGTCGACCAGCCCGGCCGCTTGCACGGCGGTGACCAGCGTATTGAACGAACCGGCCGACTTGGCGGTGTCCACGATGTCGGCGGCGTGCGCGGTGCCCAGCGCCAGGGTGAGCGAAATTCCTGCCAAAAGACGTTTCATGATTGACTCCTTGTCCAGTGACCTCCCGCGAGCGCGGGTTCCGAAAGCGGCCTCGAATAGGGGGAAGTTGAACCGCTTGATGAAGGAATTTACGCGGCTGCCTTCTTCTCGTCGACGATTTGAACCGCTATTATGCAAACATATCGGTTCAATACCGGGTCAAGGAAAACAATGGAATCCAAGCAATCCGACGACGGCCGCATCACGTACCGCAGCGGCGTGGCGGCGCGCCTGGCGGGGCTCTCGCCCGAGACGCTGCGCGTCTGGGAGCGCCGCTACAACCTGTCCGATGTTGAACGCTCGGCGCGCGGCCAGCGCTTGTATTCCGCCGAACAGGTGCGCCGTCTCAGCCTGCTCAAGCAACTGGTCGATCAGGGGCATGCCATCGGCGTGCTTGCGCCCATGTCCATCGAACAGCTGCAGGAACTGGCTGGCGCCGCCGCGCGCCAACCCGCGGCGCAGGGGCCGCTGCGCTTGGGCGTGGCCGGCGCCAACCTGGCCCGCCGCATCGCCGGCAGCGGACGCGACGGCCTGGACGTGATCGTTCAACAGAGCTGGCCGCACCTTGAACAGGTCGCCCTCACGCCGCAAGAGGCGGACCTCGAGGTTCTGGTGATCGAACTATCCGAGCTGCATGAAAGCGCGCTGCCGCTGATCGTGGCGGCCGCAAAGGCGTGCGGCGACGTCGCCGTGCTGGTGCTTTACCGGTTCTGCGCCAGCGCGACCATCCGCGCCTTGCGCGCCCACGGTTTTCTGGCGGCCCGCGTTCCGGCGGACATCGGCGAATTGCTGCTGCTGTGCCGCTCGGCGCTAGCCGGCGAACGGCTGCCGACCGCGCCTGCCCAGCCCACGCTGGATCTGCGCTTTGACGAGCATGCGCTGTTCACCATCATGGCCTCGGGCAGCGGCCTGGCCTGCGAATGCCCGAAGCACCTGGCCGACCTGCTGCTTATGGTGGGCAGCTTCGAACGCTACAGCGTGCAATGCGCGTCCCGCAACGATGACGACGCGCAGCTGCACAGCGACCTGGGCCGCGCCGCGGGGCAGGCGCGCGCCATTCTGGAAGTCGCGATGGAAAGACTGGCCCGGGCAGAGGGCCTGCCCCTGCCGCCTCCGATTTCCAAAGCAGACCCCGAAAATAAAACGCGCTGAGGGCCGGGCCCGTGGACCCCGAACTCAGCGCGTTGCAGGCGTGCGGGGCCGGCGCGCAATCCTGCCCTGACGGGCAGTCATGCGGCCACGCCGATGCGCCTCAGAAGCGCGTCATCAGCTTGAAAATGCCCGACTGCTGGCGGTTGCCGCTGCCGAACTGCGCGTCGTAAGCCACGCCCGCGGTCGTGCTGCGCGTGATCGCCACTTCGGCGCCCAGGCCCAGCACCGCCGCGTTCTTCGCGATGGGCACACCCGACACCGTGAAGGTGCTGCCGCCTTCAAAGGCCAGTTTCTGCGTGGGCTTCACATCGCCCATCGCGTGGCGCCAGCCCAACGTCGCCGTCAAGCGGCCAGGCGCGCTGTCCGTGCCGATCAGCATGGCGCCGCGCAGGCCCAGCGTGGTGCTCGTCACATCGTCCGTGTTGCTCTGGCCGCGCAGGGCCGCAGAGCCGCCTGTCTCCTGGAAGCCGCGCGTGCGGATCTGGTTCCAGGCCACGCCGGCGAAGGGCTCGATCGCATAGGCGTCCGAAAGCGGCAGCTTGTAGCCAAGCTCCGTGAACAGTTGCGTCGACGACGCGTTGTAGGACGATTCCAGACGCTGGTTCAGGCTGCCCGCCGCGACGTTGCGCTTGGCGTCGATCTCGTGCCAGGTGTAGGCCGCGCCCGCCATGAAGCGCACGTGTCCCGGACCGGCTTCGAAGTTCTTGCCGCCGAAGACCGTCGCCGTGTAGCTGTCCACGCTCATGCGCGAGGACACGTCGGAGATCGAGTTGTGGCTGCCGGTATAACCGACCGCGCCACCCAGACGCCAGCCGCCACCCACGTCGCCATCGCCGCCCACGAACAGGCCGCCCGAGGACTGACGCACGGTGGACGCATTGCCGTCGCCGTTGAAGGTGCTCCAGTTGCCGAACGCCTGCGCCCAGATCGGCGATGCGCCGCTTTGCGGCAGGACGTCGGAGGACGTCGCGCCCAACTGCGCCGTCGGCCGGCCGGCGCGCATCGGCGCGTCCAGATTGCCGCGCAGATGCGACAGCGGCAAGGTGGTGACGGCGTCGCCCTGGGTTTGCAGCACGCTGCCCGTGCTCGCGTACGCTTCGCCGGACAACTGCTTCAACGCCACGCGCGCCTGCCCCGGCGTCATGGCCAGCACGGCATCCGTGACCTGGCTGGCGCCCGTCGCCTTGCCCGCGCCATTGGCGCTGGCAATCAGCGACGAATCGGCGCCGGGCGCAACGGGTTGGGTGACGACCGGTGCAGCGTCGCTGCCGGCCGAGGCCGTACCCGTGCCGGTGGTGGCCGAGCCGGTACCCGTCGGCGCGGAACCATTGCCCGTCGGCGCAGAACCATTGCCGGTCGAAGGCGCGCCATTTTCCGCCGAGGCCGAGCCGCTGCCAGCCTGGCTGGAACCGCTACCCGACGGCGCGGCGCCGTTGCCTGCCGGTGCCGAGCCATTGCCGCTCGAAGGCGGCGCCTGCTGGTCCAGCGCACCGCCCACGTTGGTTTCGTTTTCCGAACCGCCGACGCTGCCGATCGGGACGTCGTTGCGCGCGAGCGTCATGAACGCATTCTTCGCGTCATAGCTGAGCGACGGCGTCAGGAACGCATACGCGCTAGACACGCCCGTGAAACGGCCCTGAATGCCGCCGTCGGCCGTCAGGATGTTGTACGTCGCGCGCGGCGCGTAGTTGCCGTTCGGGCCCACATGCGCCACGGTGCCGTCCAGCGTGGCGACGCCAGTCACGTGGATGCGGTCGCTCAGGGTGCTGGCCGGATCGGCATGCACGCGGTAAACCGTGTCCTGGCCGAAATTCAGGTTGCCGTTGACCGTCAGCGTGCCCATCGGCGTGCCGTCGTTGCCCGGCGAGATGACGGCCGTGGGGTACAGCGTCGTGCTGCCCACTTGGCCGACACCGGCCAGCACCACTTCGCGGCCGATGTCCATCGGGCCATTCAGCTTGCCGTTGATCTCCAGCGCGCCGTCGGCGATGAAGATCGGACCGGACAGGTTGCTGCTGTCGCCGTTCAGGATGATCGAGCCCACGCCGGTTTTCACGAAGCCTTCGGTGCCTTGCAGCGGGTTGTCGATGACGTCCACGAACCTGCCCGCCGCATACGTGCCGTCGCCGACGACGATGACGGGCGGGTTGCCGCCGGTGCCGGCCAGCGTGATCGGCGCGCCCTGCAGGCGATACCGGTCCGTCGCGAATTGCAGTCCCGACACGCGCACCGGGCCCGCGCTGCCATCAACGTTGACTGTGCCCGCCGCGCCCGTGAAGATCGCATAGCCGCCGCTGGGCAGCGCGCCGGTGGCGTTGGTCGGGCTGTTCCAGTTCGTGCTCGCGGCGCTCCACGTGCCGTTGCCGCCGCCCGCGTTTGCCGCAGAGGCCACGCCATTGCCGTTCCACAGGTTGGTCGTGCTGGGACCCAGAACCAGGTTGATGTGCTTGTCGCCCGTCAGCGTCTGGATGGTGGCGGCCGGCACCGAGTCGCCGGAGACCGTGCCCAGCGTCAGGCCACTGCCGCTCAACGTGCCGCCGTACGACATGATGCGGTAGAAGCCCGCGTTGACGCCGTGCGTGCTGACCTTCACGTTCAACGTCGCGTTGTTCAGGGCAACGTTGCCGCCCACCGTGATGTTGTCGCCCGTGCCGGGCTGCGTGATGGGCAGTCCGGCATAGCCGGTCTCGAAATCGAAGACGCCGTTGTTGATGCCCAGGTTGCCATTCACAACGAGATTGCCGTTGGAAACGCCGGTGGGCGTGTCCACCCAGTATCCCGGCGCGACGCGGGCATTGCCCGTCACGTTCAGGTCGCCGTTGATCGCGCCAAAACCCGCCACGGTGCCGCCGGACATGGCGTTGACGTTGCCGCCGATCGTCACGCCCGCGCCGCCCCCATTGCCGCCGATTACCGCCGTCCCGCCATTGACATCGATTCCGCCGGGAAAGTTGGCCGACCCGTCAAACACCTGCGTATTGCCCGCCCCGATGGTCAGGTCCGCAGCGGTGACGCTGCCCACATAGGACGCGCTCAAGGCGAGCGTCGCCGTCAGCCACTTCTTTGTGCCGTGTGCCAAAACTTCAATCCTCCGGATTAATCGAGCTTCCTTTCACCTATTGCCGATATGTTTAAAACGTATCGGCAAGTAATAATGCAGCCGGCGTGAATTTAGGGTCAGCTCTCGAAAAAAGGAGGCACTGTATAACGTTTTTTTTTGCGTCCCCGTTAATAATCAGGGTTATATCCCGTTAATTATCAAAATAGGTCTACGGCATACGCCTGATAATGCTAGGTATACCCGCGAAGATATTATCCAAAGTATTTAATTTGAATTATTGGATACCATCCGAGCGGCAAAATCAGCCGTGACTGGATACCATCTTTTAATCGGCTGAACGCACGGCCCGAGCGCTTGGCGACGCCGCATTCAGTCACAAAATGACACGCGGGCCCGTCCCGCTTTGGCCTTTTTGATTAATCCGGCAAGCGCCCTTTGAATGAAGGCCGCCTCGACGGCCGCGCAACGCGCCGCTGTCCTCGTCACGCAAGCCCGGCGGCTGCTGCGCCGGGCAGCGGGAATACCACGTTGAAGCAGACGCCGCGCCCCTCGGACCCTTCGTCAACGGTCACGCGCGCCTCGTGCGAGCGGGCAATTCTGGCGACCAAGGCCAGCCCCAGCCCGCTCCCGTGGCTTGGCGCACCCGGCCCGCGATAGAACGGATCGAAGATCCGCTCGCGCAATGACCGCGCGATGCCGGGCCCGTTGTCCGCGACCGCCAGCGTGACGCCCTCCGGCTCCCAATGCAGCGCAACGCTGATCGCACTGTTCTCGCCGCTGTACCGGCCCGCGTTGTCCACCAGATTGCGCACCAGAATGCCCAGCGCATCCACCTGGCCCATGATCAGGACCGGTGCGGCATCCACGGTGACCTGCTGGCCGCGATGGATGAACGAGGCCTGCATGTCCCGCAGCACGAAGGCCACCACGGACGCGAGATTCACCGGCTCAAGGCGGATGTCGTTGCGGTCCGTGCGCGCCAGGTCCAGCAGCTGTTCGACGATGCGGGAACTGCGGCGCGTGGTCTGCGCGATCTTCTGCATCAGCATCCTGGCCTTCACGGGATCGTTGACGCGATACGCCGTGTCCGCATACACGGCCAGCACCGCCAGCGGCGTGCGAAGCTCGTGGGCGGCATCGCCGATGAACCGGCGCTCGTTCTCGATCAACGCCGCCACCCGGCGCTGGCGCTCATTGATCGCGCGTATCAACGGCACCAGCTCGGCGGGGACGGCCCGCTCATCAACGGTCACGCCGTCTGTCACGCTAGCCTCGGCAATCTCCCTGGCCACACAGCCAAGCTTGCGCACGGAACGGCAGACAACCAGCATCGTGACGCCCCCGATCCCGGCAAACATCAGCAACGTGATGATCGAGCCCAGTTCGAACCGGGCGGCAAGGCCGGCATAGAACGCTCGCGTCGGCGTGCCCGCGACGATTTCGAAGCGCGCGGACTCGTCCAGCCCCGTGTACACCCGCCACGTATCCCCATCCTGGACGACGCACGAAAATCCAACCGTGTTTCCCTGCACCATCCGCTTGCGCGGCGCGTCCTTGGACGCCAGCACCAGGCGATTCGTCACGCGGTCCCAGACCTGGATCTCGGTCTTGCCGACGGCCTGACGCACCAGGAAGGCGGGCACCGGCAGTTCGCGGGTGATGTCTTGTGTGGCGGGCACCATCGCCAGAAAGAAGGCCATGCTGTCGACCACGGCACTCAATTCATGATCGCGCAACCCGGATTCGGCCCGGGTCACGCTGTTCCAATACAAGCCAAACTGCACCAGCCACGACACGAGCAGCGCGCTGAAGATGCCCAACAGGACCTGTGCGCGCAACGAATTCGTGACCCGCCGCATCAGCCGCTATCCCGGGCCAGCCGGTAGCCTTGACCATGAACATTTTCGATGATGTCCTTGCCCAGCTTCTTTCTCAGCGAATGAACGAACACGGCGATCGTGTTGCTCTCGCCAGGCCGGCCCGCGCCATACAGGTGCACGCGCAGCTCTTCCGTGGACACCAGCCGGTCCGCGTGCCTGAGAAGCATCTCCAGCGTGCGGAACTCGTGCTCCGACAACCGTGTCGGCGCCTCGTCGACGAAGGCTTCGCGCCGGCCCGGATCCAGCTTCACATGACGCCAGGCCAGGATCTTGTCGCCCGGAACGCCGCTGCGCCTGAGCAGGGCGCGCATGCGGGCAAACAGCTCCGCGGGCTCGAACGGCTTGATGACGTAATCATCGGCGCCAATATCAAGCCCCCTGATGCGATCGCTCAACGCGTCCCGCGCGGTAATCAGGATCACCGGCACGTCATCGCCGCGCCGGCGCACAAAACGCAGCACATCCAATCCCGAACCGCGATGTAGCCCGATATCCAGCAGCACGAGCGCGAAGGCGTGCTGCAGCAGCAGCACCTTGGCGGCTTCGAGGTCCTGCACCAGCGTCACCGCGAAGTCCAATTCCTCGAGCGCCAGCGTCAACGCGTCCGCGAACATCGCGTCGTCCTCAACCAACAGAACTCGCATGTCAGTATTCCCCTTCCGTGTGCGTTGACAGCTGCTGCATGGGGCCGCGCGCTCGCCGCCCCAGGCCGCATCATACGGTCAGGTTGCGGCCTCAGGCGTGCGCAGGTGCTGCCAGCGCCAACCGCTCGTAACGCGCGCCGGGCTGCGCCGCGCCAGGCTCCCGTTCCGTCTTGAAGCGCGCCACCGCTTGCAAGAGCTCTTTCGCCTGCGTGGCCATTGCGCCGGCCGCCGCAGCGGACTCTTCGACCAACGCCGCATTCTGTTGCGTCATCGTGTCCATTTGCGACACCGCCACGTTCACCTGCTCGATGCCGGCAGTCTGCTCGGCCGAGGCCGAGGCGATCTCAACGGTCACCTCCTTGAGCCTTGCCACGGCGTCGAGCACCTTCTCCATCTGCCCACCCGCCGTGGCCGCCATCGACTCGCCGCCCTCCACCGCACGCTGGGAGTTCTCGATCAAGCCCTTGATCTCCTTGGCGGCCGTGGCGCTGCGCTGCGCCAGCGCGCGCACTTCCGTCGCCACCACGGCGAAGCCGCGGCCCTGTTCGCCGGCCCGCGCCGCTTCCACGGCCGCATTGAGCGCAAGAATGTTCGTCTGGAAGGCGATGCTATCGATCACCGACACAATCTCGCCCATGCGCTGCGCATCGGCCGAGATCGCCCCGATCGCATCGACCACCTGGCCCACCACGCGGCCCGCTTCAACCGTGAGCTGGCTGCAATCGACGGCAAGGCTGCTGCCGCTGGCCGCATTGTCCTGGTTCATCCGCACCGTCGAGGTCATCTCTTCGATGCTCGCGGCCGTTTCCTCAAGCGATGCGGCCTGCTCCTCGGTGCGTTGCGACAGGTCGGCATTGCCTTCGGCAATCTGCGCCGACGCCGTCGAAATGGATTCCGCCGCGCTGACGATCGTGCCGACCGTCGACGCAAGCTGCCTGCGCATCGTTTCCAGCGAGTACATCAGGCTCGAATGATCCCGCTCATCGAGCTTGAGCGCCGTCGTGAGATCGCCGCTGGCAATAGCGCCCGCCAGCTTTTGCGCGTCGGCGGGTTCTCCGCCCAGCTGCCGCAGGATGCTGCGCGTGACCAGCCACGCCGACAGGACGCCCACCAGCACCGCGATCGACATGATCACAATGATCGTGCTCTGCAGACGCGCCGACGTCGCCGCCGCCTGCTTCGCCGATTCATCGTTGAGCTGGGATTCAAGGTTGGCAAGCGACAGCAACTGGTCGAGCCACGCGTCCTGCTTGGCGCGCAGCTCTTCCCGCAGAATGCGGGCGGCTTCCTGCGTGTTGTTCTGCCGCCCGGCTTCCAGCGCACGCAGGTAGATGGGCGTCGCGTCCTGTTCCGCGCGGCGGGCGGCGGCCAGCAGATCCCTTTCCGCGGCAAGGGTATTGGCATCGCTCGCAAACATCTGCGCAAGACGTTCATTGGCTTGGCGATAGCGCGCCGCCATGTCTTCGGCCCGGGCGATCTCATTGGCCACGGCTTGCGGGTCCGTGTAGAGCACGATGTTGCGCACCACGATCGCCCGGCCCTGCACCAGCTCGCGCATCTGCAGCGCCAGCTTCAACTGCTGGTTGTTCACGTTCACGATGTCGTACATCGACTTGTCCAGCGTCCTCACGGCGTACAGGGACAGGCCCCCGAGCACCACCAACGCAAGAACAAGCAAGAGAAAACCGATCGCAAGACGCGAACTCACTTTCATGGCTGCCAGATTCATCATTCGCCTTTTGTTGTTGTTGGCAACCGGCTCATGACAATTCGCGCTGGACAAGCGCCAGGACCCTGAACGGGCCCGCGCCGGCTGACGAGCGCGACTATAGAGGGCGAAGAATTAATGAATCGTTAATTCTCACCAATCCTTCAAATCGTCGAAGGAATAGGGTGATTCAGCGACCGGTTTTCGCGGCAGATGCCACGCGACGAGCAGCCGCAGGCTGACGCGCCATCTCGATGAACGCTCGCTGGTAATCCAGGGCGTCATCGGCCTCGCGCGATCCCAGAAAGATCTGCTTGGCAATGCCCCGCGGGCCCAAGCGCACCGGCGCCAGGTCCATCTTGACCGCGTACTCCTCGACCAGCCAGCGCGGCAGCGCCGCCACGCCGCGGCCGCTGGCCACCATCTGCAGCATGATGTCGGTGGTCTCGATCGCCTTGTGCCGCTTGGGCGTGACGCCCGCCTTCAAGAGAAACTGGTTGTAGATATCCAGCCGCTCGATATCGACGGGATAGCTGATGAGCACTTCCTGCGTCAGTTGCTCGGGCTTGACGTACGCGACGGATGCCAAGGGGTGGCCCTTGGCCACCACCAACACCTGCTCGTAATCGAACACCGGTTCAAACTTCAACCCCGGCTTGAACAGCGGGTCGGGCGTGACCAGCAGATCGATTTCGTAGCCGAAAAGCGCCCCAATCCCGCCAAACTGAAACTTCTGCTTCACGTCCACATCCACGTCCGGCCACGCCGCCAGATACGGCGCCACCACCTTGAGCAGCCACTGATAGCACGGGTGGCATTCCATGCCGATGCGCAGCGCGCCGCGTTCGCCCTGGGCGAACTGGCCCAGCCGCTCTTCGGCCAGATCCAGCTGCGGCAACACCCGGTTCGCCACTGCCAGCAGATACTGGCCGGCCTGCGTCAGGCGAAGCCGTCTTCCTTCGCGCAGCCAGATATCGGTGCCCAGCTGCTGCTCCAGCTTTTTCATGCTGTGGCTCAGCGCCGACTGGGTCAGGTTCAGCACGCCCGCGGCGGCCGTCAAGGAGCCCTGTTTCTCGACCTGCTGCACGATGCTCAGATGGATGCGCTCAAGCATTTATATGATCCAGATTCATGGATTTGTGAAATAAAACCATTTTACGTCATGGATATTGATCTTTAGCATTGCATTCTTTGTTTGCCGCTGTGTTCCGCAAGTTGACCTGATCAACGCGCACGTTCCATGGCAAGTCGACCCCTTTCGTGCCGATTGGCTCCATGGAAGCAACGATGACACACCCCCTGCGACTGGTCGCCGTTTCCGGCGGCATGCAACGTCCCTCCAAGACCACCGCCCTGGCAGAACAGCTGCTGGCGCTGATCGCCAACGAAATCCCCTGCGAACCCCGGCTGGTCGAAATGGGCCGGCTGGCGCCGCAGCTTGCCGGCGCGGTCTGGCGCTCGCAGTTGCCCGACACGGTCGAGCGCGAGCTGGTTGCGGTCGAGCAAGCCGATGTCCTGGTGGTGGCAACGCCCGTCTACCGGGGCTCGTACACCGGCCTGTTCAAGCACTTCTTCGATTTCATTCATCAGGACGCCTTGATCGACAAGCCCGTCCTCTTGGCCGCGACCGGCGGCAGCCAGCGCCATGCGCTGGTGATCGACCACCAGTTGCGGCCGTTGTTCAGCTTCTTTCAGGCGCGCACCTTGCCGCTCGGCATCTACGCGACCGACGAGGATTTTGCCGACTACCGGCTTCAGAACGACGCGTTGATCCAGCGGGCCGGTCTAGCCGTCCAGCGCGCCCTGCCGCTGGTCGAACTGACGCGGCATGCCCGCGCCGCCGCGGCCGAAGAAGTCCTGGCGGCCTGACGCCAGGCCCCCCTTACCAATCGCCGAACAGGCAGCGTGACAGCACACGCTGGTCGCGCCGGCAACGAATACACGTTTATTGCAGCATTTTTGGCACCCGACACCCATGAGCAACGACTTCACCTTCAGCATCAAGAGCATCCGCTTCGATGAGAACTATCAGCCGTCGGACAGCACGCGCATCACGACCAACTTCGCGAACCTGGCCCGAGGCGCCAGCCGCCAGGAAAACCTGCGCAATACGCTGAAGATGATCGACAGCCGTTTCAATGACCTGGCGCATTGGGACAACCCCACGGGCGACCGCTACGCCGTTGAACTGGACATCATCACCGCCGAGATGACGCTGGGCCAAGACGGAAGCGCGTTTCCGCTGATCGAAATGCTCAAGACCAACATCGTCGACAGGCAAACGGACAAGCGTATCGACGGCATCGTGGGGAACAATTTTTCTTCCTACGTGCGCGACTACGACTTCAGCGTGCTGCTGCCCGAATTCAACGACAACAAAGCCACGTTCAGCACGCCGGAAGGTTTTGGCGACCTGCACGGCAAGCTCTTCAAGCACTTCGTGCAATCGCAGGCCTACCAGGCGCACTTTGCGAAGCCGCCGGTCATCTGCATCAGCGTCTCCAGCAGCAAGACCTACCAACGCACCGACAACCACCACCCGATCCTGGGCGTGGAATATCAACAAAGCGAATTCTCCTCGACCGATCATTACTTCGAGAAGATGGGCCTGCAGGTCCGCTACTTCATGCCGCCCAACAGCGTGGCGCCGCTGGCGTTCTACTTCCAGGAAGACCTCTTGGGCGCCTACACCAATCTTGAACTCATTGGCACGATCAGCACGATGGAAGCGTTCCAGCGCATCTACCGGCCCGAAATCTACAACGCCAATTCCGCGGCTGGAAAGCGCTATCAACCCAGCCTGAAGAACCAGGACTACTCGCTGACGCAGATCGTGTACGACCGCGTCGAACGCAGCCAGCTCGCCATCAAGCAGGGCAAGTTTGCCGAGGCGCACTTCATCAAGCCGTACAAGCACGTGCTTGATCAATGGGCTGCCAGCTACTCCCATCAATAAACCGAAAACAGACGGACACTTCGCCATGAAAAAAATCTTGCCCACCTCGACTGCCGGCAGCCTGCCCAAACCGTCCTGGCTTGCCCAGCCTGAAAAGCTCTGGTCGCCCTGGAGCCTGCAGGACGAGCAACTGGCCGAAGGCAAACGGGATGCGCTGCTCCTGGCCCTGAAAGAACAGGAGCTGGCCGGCATCGATATCGTCAGCGACGGCGAGCAGACGCGCCAGCACTTCGTCACCACGTTCATCGAACATCTGGACGGCGTTGACTTCGAAAAGCGCGAGACCGTCCGGATCCGCGACCGCTACGACGCCAGCGTCCCCACCGTCGTCGGCGCCGTCAGCCGGCAGAAGCCCGTGTTCGTCGAAGACGCCAAATTCCTGCGCCAGCAGACGAAGCAGCCCATCAAATGGGCGCTGCCCGGTCCCATGACCATGATCGACACGCTGTACGACGCCCACTACAAGAGTCGTGAGAAGCTGGCCTGGGAATTTGCCAAGATCCTCAACCAGGAAGCGCGCGAACTGGAAGCTGCCGGCGTCGACATCATCCAGTTCGACGAGCCCGCCTTCAACGTCTTCTTTGACGAGGTGAACGACTGGGGCGTCGCCACGCTGGAGCGCGCGATCGAAGGCCTGAAGTGCGAAACCGCCGTGCACATCTGCTACGGCTACGGCATCAAGGCCAACACCGACTGGAAGAAGACGCTGGGCTCCGAATGGCGCCAGTACGAGGAGTCGTTCCCCAAGCTGCAGAAATCCAGCATCGACATCGTGTCGCTGGAATGCCAGAACTCGCATGTGCCCATCGACCTGATCGAACTCATCCGCGGCAAGAAGGTGATGGTCGGCGCCATCGACGTGGCGAACCACGCCATCGAAACCCCCGAGCAAGTCGCCGCCACGCTGCGCCAGGCGCTCAAGTTCGTGGATGCCGACAAGCTGTACCCGTGCACCAACTGCGGCATGGCGCCGCTGCCGCGTGCCGTGGCCAATGGCAAGCTGAAGGCGTTGAGCGCGGGCGCGGCGTTGGTTCGTAACGAACTTTCGGCTTGATCCAGCCGGTCGCAGACGGTGCGCGGCGATGATGCGCATCCTGCGAGTCCCACGGTGACGGCGGCGCGGCCGCCGTCACCGTCAGATAGAACAGGTTGTTCAGTTCGCCTCAAGCCTTCGTGTCGCAATGACCAGTCCCGCGCAAACCATCGCGAGCGCAACGAGCACCGTCATCGGCGCAAGCCGCTGCGACAGCAGCGACTCAATGAGCGCGGCGGTCACCGGACCCAGGGCTTGAAAGGCCGTGACCTTGCTGGCAGCCAGCCTGCCCAACGCCCACAACCAGCAAAAATAGCCCATCCCGCTCGATAGGCCAATGAACACGACGTTGGCCCACTGAAGCCGATTCAGCGAGGGAAGCAGCGGCTGCGAAGTGAAGACGCAGAAACCCAGCAGAAACACCACCGCGGAAACCATCGCGAGCCGGCAGGTCGCAAGCGCCGGATAGCGGCGCAGATAGGGGCCGTACAGGATGCTCGTCACGGCCCCGACGATCGTGGCGGACACCAGCGACACCATCCCCCAGCCGTTGTGCGCCACGCCCGCCGCAGACGCGGAAGGCGACAGCAGCAGATACGCAACGCCCGCCACCGCCGTGCACACGCCAACCAGGCCTCGGCCACTGTATGGCTCCTTGCCGGTGATCACCGCAAGGCACATCGTCACGAGCGGCATCGTGGCAAACACCAGCGCGCACACGGTTGCCGACACCGTCAACAGCGCTTGGTTGAGCAACAGCACCAGCACGGCGAACTGGAAAACGCCCAGCGTAGCGATGGCAATTGCGTCCTTGACCGAGAAGGTCGTGCGTACGGCCGGGCCCAACGGCAACAGCAGGACCGCCGCACCGATCAGATAGCGCAGGAATGCAAGTGTTGCGGGCGAGACGGCGCTGGACACCACGCTTGTGGAAACCATCGCCGCGCCCACGAGCATCCCCACGGTCGCAGCGGCGGCGATTGCGGTGCGCCCGGTGCGCATGACAGGTCGGCCGCGCGGGGATCAGGCCGTGGGTTTGACGCGGGTGAACTGCTGCTCGGTGACGATGCTGCCCCACTGATGGCCCGCTTCCTCATGCACGAGCTTGAATCCCACGGACTCATAGAGCTTGCGCGCCGCGTCCAGGCCCTTGAAGGTCCAGAGCTGGCACTCGGAGAAACCGAACCGGTCACAGAAGTCCAGCGCCGCCTCGATCAGCTTTCGGCCGGTCCCGCTGCCTCGGCATCCGTCATCCAGGATGAACCAGCGCAAGTGCGCCTGGCGATTGCCCAAGTCTTGCCCATCGATGGCGATGGAGCCGACAATCCGGTCGTTCTGAATCGCCGTCCACACCCCATTGCACGGCTCGCCGAGCCGCCCCGCGAACTCGGCGATTCCCGTGGCCACCTGGCTTTCGAAGAACTGGCCAAAGCCCGAGTGCCGCGAATAGAAGGCGGCATGCATCTCGGCCACGCGTCCCACCAGACCGGGCCGATAGCCGGGCGCGATCTGCACGGTATCGCGGGCCGCGGCGGAGTGCGCGCCGCGGCTCGCCTTGAGCGCCCTGGCGTATTCCGACAACCCTTGCGCGACTGCCTGCTGTTGCGAGGGATTCAAGTGCGCCATTGCCGAGGTGACCTGATTGCGGCCGTATGCATGGATTTTCTTGACCAACGCCTTGCCTTGGCCGGTCAGCGTCAGCTGCTTCAGACGTGCATCCTCTGCGCTTGCCGACTCGGCGATGTCCCCGGCCGCGATCAGTTTGGAAAGCATGCGGCTCACGCTGGATTTCTCCAGGCCAAGCGCAGTGACCAGGTGGGCCGCCGACACCCCGCCTTGGGCATCGATTTCCAGCAACGCGTGCACGGCCGAGGCGGAGTAGGCGGTGCCCGCCAGCGTCGGCCGCATGAAGCCCAGTTCGCGCACGATGGTGCGCGATGCGGACCGGATTTCGTCGATTGATTTGGCGGGCATCTGCATGGCGCGTCCGTTAGGTTGTATTGCACAACCATAATGTTGCTCACTACAACCAACCTGTCAAGCCGCGAGCGATGCCGGGATTACCCGTAATAACAAAACTCTCTCAATTCGGCCGTGCCGCAACTGGCGCTGTGGTTGCCGGGGCAGAGGTCGACGCTGTGAGGGCGGGGCGTGGCAAGGCCAGCCCCGGTTTGCCTTGCCATCCGTCTTCAGTGGCTGATCATCCAAGGCCGGGCGCCAGCGAAAGTTTTGCCGCCGTCCGCGGTCTGGCGCGTCCGACCCGCGGCTTTCGCGCCTGAGCAACAACCGCACCCCATGCCGTGGCCGCCCCGCGTGCTGCGGGGTTCATGGGCGGCGCGTTCGTTGGCGGCGCGGGCGCGGTGCATTGCCGAGGACAGCGCCGAGACCGCGGGTGCGCCGCTGACGAAGCGCTCGCAGGAGACGCCGCAATCGGGGCAGGACGCAAGGTCACGCCATTGCGATAACGGCCTCAGAACCGAGAACTCGCCGCAGTCCGGGCAACGATAGTCATAGAGCGGCATGCGGGCTCCTTAAAGGTCTTCGGCGATGGGCATGTCCATGCCACGCTTGATCTGCGGCACGTCGCCCAGCGCGTTGGGCTGGATGTCGATATCGAAGATCTCGGTCGGCAGCCACAACGTCGCGCACGCATTGGGAATGTCCACCACGCCGCTGATGTGGCCGTGCACCGGCGCCGTGCCCAATATCGAATACGCCTGCGCGCCCGAATAGCCAAACTTCTTCAGATATTCAATGGCGTTCAGGCAGGCCTGGCGATAGGCGATGTGCACGTCCAGATAGTGCTGCTTGCCGCCTTCGTCGACCGAAATGCCTTCGAAGATCAGGTAGTCCTTGTAGTTGGGCGTGATGGGGCTGGGTTTGAAGATGGGGTTGCGAATGCCGTACTTGGCCATGCCGCCCTTGATGAGCGACACCCGCATGTGCACCCAACCCGCCATTTCGATGGCGCCGCAGAAGGTGATCTCGCCATCGCCCTGCGAGAAGTGCAGATCGCCCACCGACAGGCCGCCACCTTTGACGTAGACCGGAAAGAACACCCGGGATCCGCGCGACAGGTCCTTGATATCGCAATTGCCGCCGTGCTCGCGCGGCGGCACGGTGCGCGCGCCTGTGGCGGCGGCACGATCCCGCTCGGCGCCCTTGAGCTTGCCCATGTGCGCCGTCTTGGGCGCGGGGGGATTGGCCAGCGGCGGCACGCGATCGGGATCGCTGTCTATCAGCTTCTGTTCGCGCTCATTCCACTTGTCCAGCAGCGCCTGATCCGGCAGGCAGCCGATCAGGCCCGGATGAATCAGGCCAGCGAAACGCACGCCGGGGATATGGCGCGAGGTCGTGAACATGCCTTCAAAATCCCAGATCGACTTTTGCGCCGACGGGAAGTGTTCGGTCAGGAAGCCGCCGCCATTGTTCTTGCTGAAAAAGCCATTGAAGCCCCACAGGCTTTCCTCTTTGGCGCCGATATCCAGCAAGTCCACCACCAGCAAGTCACCGGGCGCGGCGCCTTCGACGCCGACCGGGCCCGACAGAAAGTGCACCGTGGAAAGGTCCACGTCGCGCACATCGGAGGCATCGTCATCGTTCTTGATCGCGCCGCCGGTCCAGTCGTAGGTTTCGAGCACGAAATCATCGCCCGGCCGGACCCACGTCGCCATGGGAATATCGGGATGCCAGCGATTGTGCACGCCTTCGTTTTCGTAGGGGGATTGGGCCAGGTCGACCTTGATCAGGGTTTCAGGCATGTCATGCTCCTTTTGGATGGACAACGGCTTCAGACAGACAGGTATTTGCTGATCGTCTTTTCGTCCACGCGCCCGCGCGGGTCTTCGTGCACGAAGCGGCCCTTGTCGATCACGATGAGCCGGTCGGCGATCTGCATGGTGAAACTCAAGACTTGTTCGGACACCACAATGGCCAGACTGCGCAATTTGCGGATCTCCAGCAGGCTGCGGGCGATGTCCTTGATGATGGACGGCTGTATGCCCTCGGTGGGCTCGTCCAGCAGCAGCACGCGGGGGTTGGTGACCAGGGCGCGCGCGATGGCAAGCTGCTGTTGCTGCCCGCCTGACAGATCGCCGCCCCGCCGGCCGCGCATCTCGTGCAACACCGGAAACAGCGCGTAGATGTCCTCCGGAATGGAGTTGCGCAGTGCTCGCCCGCGCATGCCGGTACGGATGTTTTCCTCGACAGTGAGCGTCGGGAAGATCATGCGGCCTTGCGGCACATAGGCCACGCCGCTGCGCACGCGCTGATGGCTTTCCAGGCGTTCGAGCGCCTTGCCGTCGAGCGAGATCGAGCCCTGCATGGCGGGCAGCATCCCCATCATCGTCTTGAATAGCGTGGTCTTGCCCATGCCGTTTCGTCCCATAACGGCGACGATTTCACCAGGGGCCACGGCCAGGTCGACACCGTGGATGACTTTGCTTTGCCCATAGCCCGACACCAGGCCAGCGATATTGAACATATTGCCTCCTGGCCTTAGTGGCCGAGATAGACTTCAACCACGCGCGGATCGGACTGCACCTTGTCCATGCTGCCCTCGGCCAGCACACGGCCCTGGTGCAGCACCGTGACCTTGTGCGCGATGTTCTTGACGAACTCCATGTCATGCTCGATCACGATCAGCGATCGATTCCGGCTGATTCGATTGAGCAGTTCCGCGGTGCGTTCGCGCTCGGACACGCTCATGCCGGCCACGGGTTCGTCCAGCATCATCAGCTCGGGCTCCTGCATCAGCAGCATGCCGATCTCCAGCCATTGCTTCTGGCCGTGCGACAGCAGCTCCGCCGAGCGGTCGAGCTGGTCGGCAAGAAATATCTCTTCGGCCACCTGTTCCACGCGCTCGATCACGGCCGCGCTGCGCCTGAAGGTCAGCGCGCCCAGCACGCTGCGCCCGGCCGGAAACGAGACTTCCAGATTCTCGCGAACAGACAGGGTTTCGTAGATGGAGGGCGTCTGGAATTTGCGGCCCACGCCGGCGCGCACGATTTCGTACTCCGCCAGCCCGGTCAGCTCGGTATCCTTGAATCGGATCGAGCCCGCGGTCGCCTTGGTGCGGCCGCAGATCAGATCCAGCAGCGTGGTCTTGCCGGCACCATTGGGGCCGATGACCACGCGCAGTTCTCCCTGATCGACATACAGGTTGAGGTCGTTGACCGCGACGAAGCCGTTGAACGACACGGTCAGGCCTTCGATGTACAACGCGAATTCTGACGGGTTCATGCTGCCTCCGCGGCGCCATCCGCCTGCTGGCGCGATGCTTTGCGCGCCATGCGCTTCTGGGTGTATTGGTGATACAGACCGGCCAGTCCGTTGGGAAACGCCATCACGACCGCAATGAACAGCCCGCCCATCAGGAACAGCCAGAGCTGCGGAAAACTCTCGGAGAAATAGCTCTTGCCGAAGTTGACCAGCAGCGTGCCGTAGACCGCGCCCAACAAGGACAGGCGGCCGCCGACCGCGGCAAAGATGACCATTTCAATGGAAGGCACGATCCCCACGAAGGAAGGCGACATGAAGCCGACCTGCAAGGTGAACATGGCCCCGCCGATCGCCGAGAACACGGCGGCCACGCAGAACACGAAGACCTTGAAGCTGGCGACGTCATAGCCCGAGAAGCGCACGCGTTCCTCTTTGTCGCGCATGGCCATCAGAAGCTTGCCCAGTTTGGACGACAGCAGGTATCGGCCGAACAGGATGCACGCGAACAGCAGCACGCCGTTGATGAAGTACAGCACCAGCCGGGCGCTGTCCGTGCGGATATCCCAGCCCAGCAACGTCTTCAGATCGGTGATGCCATTGACGCCGCCCGTCCAGCCTTGCTGGCCGATGATGAGCACCGACAGAATCAGCGCCACGGCCTGCGTCACGATGGCGAAATAGGTGTCGCCCACGCGGCGCTTGAACATGGCCGCGCCCAGAATCAACGCCAGCAGGCAGGGCAGCACCGGCACTGCCATCACGGTGAACCAGAAGCTCTTGAAGGGCACCCAGAACCAGGGCAGCGACGTCAGCTGGTTCCAATCCATGAAATCCGGAATACCGGGCGTGGACTGGATCTTGGTGGCCTCCGGTGTCGAGGCTTCCAACTTCAGAAACATCGCCATGCAATAGCCGCCCAGCCCGAAGAACACCCCCTGGCCCAGGCTCAGGATGCCGCCATAGCCCCAGCACAGCACCAGGCCCAGCGCGACGAAGGCATAAGACAGGTACTTGCCGATCAGATTGAGCCGGAAGACGTCCAGCGCCAGCGGAAACACCACGAACAGCAGCAGCGCCAGAATGGCCAGCCCTGCAAGCCCTTCGCGCCCGCCGATCACGTTGTGAAAGAATTTCTGCATGATGCGCCCCCTACCTGCGTACCTTGATGCTGAACAGGCCTTGCGGGCGCAGCATCAGAATGATCACGATGGCCGACAACGTCAGCACTTTGGCCATCGAACCGGTCATGAAGAACTCCGAGATCGATTGCGTCTGCGCGATGACGAAGGCCGACGCGATGGTGCCGAACAAGCTGGCCGCGCCGCCAAACACCACCGTCAGGAACGTATCGACGATGTAGAGCGAGCCGCTGGTCGGGCCGGTGGAACCGATGGTCGTGAACGCGGCGCCGGCAATGCCGGCAATCCCGCAACCCAGCGAGAACGTCACGCGGTCCACGCGCTTCGTATCGATGCCCACCGCGCCGCTCATGGCGCGGTTCTGCACCGTGGCGCGCACATGCAGGCCCCAGGTCGACCGGAACAACGCCAGAAGCAGCGCGCCAGTCAGCACGATGCTGATCGACATGACGAACAGGCCATTGATCGGGATGTCCACGCCGTCCAGCGGCTGCCAGGAGCCCATCAGCCAATCGGGCAGCGTCGGGCTGACTTCACGCGGACCGAACAGCGAACGCAAGGTCTGCTGCAGCACCAGCGACAAGCCCCAGGTCGCCAGCAGCGTGTCCAGCGGCCTGCGGTACAGATGACGGATCATCAGCCACTCGGTCAGCCAGCCCAGGCTGAAGGTCACCGCAAAGGCCAGCAGGATGGCGACAAAGAAATAGGCCGGCATCAGGCCCGGCGCGTACTGCTGGACCAGTTCGGAACAGAGATAGGTGCAATAGGCGCCCACCGCCAGGAACTCGCCATGGGCCATGTTGATGACGCCCATCTGGCCAAAGATGATCGCCAGGCCCAGGGCCATCAGCAACAGCACGCTGAAGACCGATAAACCATTAAAGCCCTGCATCAGCAGGATGGCCCCAAGATCGGAGAAGGATTCCATGGATGGCTCCCGGCAGTGGAAAGGGCGTCGCGCGCGGCGCCCGGATCGACGTGATTACTGATAACCCTTGGGGAAGGGGTCGGGCTTGATCAGCTCCGGGGTTTCGAAGATCACGTCGAACTGGCCGTCCTTGCGAATCTGGCCAATGCGGGTCTTGCTCCACAGGTGGTGGTTGGGGTCGATCTTGACGTAGCCTTCGGGCGCTTCCTTGAATTCCAGTCCGGCCGACGCGGCGACCACCTTGTCGACATCGAAGCTGCCCGCCTTCTCCACCGCCATCTTCCACAGCCAGGGTCCCAGATAGGCCGCCTGGGTCACATCGCCGATCACGGCGTCGGCGCCATACCTGGCCTTGAAGGCTTCGACGAATTTCTTGTTGTTGGCGTTGTCCAGGCTCTGGAAATACTTCATGCAGGACCAGAAGCCCTCGGCGTTTTCACCGCCGATGCCCAGCAGTTCATCCTCGGTCACCGAGATGGTCAGGAGCTTTTGCTTGCCGCTCGTGACGCCCGCCGCCTTGAGCTGCTTGTAGAACGACACATTGCTGCCGCCCACCACCACGGCGAACACCACGTCGGGCTTTTTCAGCTTGATCTTGTTGATCAGCGAGCCGAACTGCGTGTGGCCCAGCGGGTAGTATTCCTCGCCGACCACTTCGCCCTTGAGCACGTTCTCGATGTGCTTGCGGGCGATCTTGTTGGACGTGCGCGGCCAGATGTAATCAGAGCCGATCAGGTAGAAGGAACGCGCCTTCTTCTCGCGCGCCAGCCAGTCCAGGCTGGACAGGATCTGCTGCGTGGCCTCCTGGCCGGTATAGAACACGTTCTTGGACTGCTCCAGGCCTTCATAGAAGGTCGGGTAGTAGAGCAGGCCGTTTTCTTTCTCGAACACCGGCAGGACCGCCTTGCGCGACGCCGAGGTCCAGCAGCCGAACACCGTGGCGACCTTGTCGCTGACCAGCAGTTTGCGGGCCTTTTCGGCAAACGTCGGCCAGTCCGAGGCGCCGTCTTCCTGGATGATCTTGATCTTGCGGCCCAGAATGCCGCCCATCGCATTGATCTGCTCGATCGCCAGACGCTCGGATTGAATCGACCCCGTCTCGCTGATGGCCATGGTGCCGGTCGCCGAGTGCAATTGGCCCACCGTGACTTCGGTGTCGGTAATGGCCAGGCCGGTGGTGTTGATGGCCGAGGTGGCCGGCGCAGCGGCCCGCGACAGCGCCGGTATGCCCAGCAGCGGCAGAGAGGCAAAAGCCAGGGCCAGGCGCCGGCGCGAGGGCAGCTCCGGGGCATTATCAAAAGGGGTTTTGCCAGACATCGATGACTCCTCAATGGATCACGACCAGGGAAACCGAGCATGCGCGGCACATGCCGCAGCCCGGAGGGTGAGGGCATACTAGGAGCCTATGACGCACTGCAACATACGTTGATTGACGTAGAGCCACCGCCGCCCCCCGGGCGTTACAACGGCACCTACGTTCAATGACGTATCCCCCCCATTCCGCGGAGCCCGATTTGTCTGCCAGCGCGCCCCAACGCATCGTCAAGATCCGTCGCGACTACAACACCTGGGTCGCCAATGAGACGCTGGAAGACTATGCGCTGCGTTTTACGCCCGTGTCGTTTCGCAAGTGGTCCGAGTTACGGGTGGCCAATACCGCGCTGGGCGCCGTGTCGTTCCTGGCGCTGGAAGCCATCGGCGGCGCGCTGGCGCTGAACTACGGCTTCGTCAATGCGTTCTGGGCCATCATCGCCGTGGCGATCGTCACCTTCCTGACCGGGTTGCCGATCGCCTACTACGCGGCGCGCCATGGTCTGGACATGGATCTGCTGACGCGAGGGGCCGGCTTTGGCTACATCGGTTCGACCATTACCTCGCTGATCTACGCCTCCTTCACCTTCATCTTTTTCGCACTGGAAGCGGCCATCATGGCGCTGGCCATCGAGCTGGCGACCGGCCTGCCGCTGTCCATCGGCTATCTCTTGTGCGCCGTCGTCATCCTGCCCATGGTGGCTTATGGCATTACCTTCATCAGCCGGCTGCAATCCTGGACGCAGCCGATATGGCTGGTGCTGCTGCTCTTGCCCTATGCGTTCATCGCCTGGCGCGATCCCGGGACATTGCAGGAGTTCCTGCGGTTTCCGGGTTACGACGGCCGGGGCGGCAATTTCAATCTGCTGATGTTTGGTTCGGCCGTTGCGGTGGCCGCCTCGCTGGTCACGCAGATCGGCGAGCAAGTCGACTTTCTGCGTTTTCTGCCCGAACGCACGGCCGCCAACCGCACGCGCTGGTGGCTCGCCCTGGTCTGCGCGGGTCCCGGCTGGATCATGCCCGGCGCGGCCAAGATCCTGGGCGGGGCCTTTCTGGCCTGGCTGGCCCTGTCCCTGGGCACGCCGCCCGACAAGGCGGGCGACCCCACGCATATGTATCTGGCGGCTTATACCTATGTCGTCAGCCATCCCGGCCTGGCGCTGGCCTTGGTAACGACCTTCGTGGTGATCTCGCAGGTCAAGATCAATGTGACCAATGCCTATGCCGGCTCGCTGGCCTGGTCCAACTTCTTTGCCCGCATCACGCATAGCCATCCCGGGCGGGTGGTGTGGCTGGTCTTCAACGTGCTGATCTCAGTGGTCCTGATGGAAATGGGCGTGTTCGGCGCGCTGGAGCACGTGCTGGCAGTGTTCTCGCACGTTGCACTGGCCTGGATAGGGGCGCTGGTGGCCGATCTGGTGATCAACAAGCCCCTGGGGCTGTCCCCGGCCCGGATCGAATTCCGCCGCGCCTATCTGTATGACATCAATCCGGTGGGTGTGGGCAGCATGCTGATCGCCATGACACTGGGCCTGCTGGCCTTTGCCGGCGTGTTCCCGGGCACGGCGGGCGCGCTGGCGCAGGCCTTGTCGCCGTTCGTCGCCTTGCTGGCGGCCTTTGTCTGCGCGCCGGTCATCGCCTGGCGCACGCGCGGCCGCTACAACCTGGCGCGCACGCCGGTCGATGTCGCGGGTTCCGATCATGTCTGCGTGATCTGCGCCAATCGCTTCGAACAGCCGGACATGGCGCATTGCCCGGCCTACAACGGGTCCATCTGTTCCTTGTGCTGCACGCTGGACGCCCGCTGCCAGGATCGCTGCAAGCAGCAGGGACGCTTGAAGGATCAGGTGCAGGCGGTCCTCGCCCGGGTGTTGCCGGCGCGGGTCACACCGCTCTTGCATAGCCGCCTGGGCCACTACCTCCTGATTGTGATGGGGATGGGCGCACTGCTGGCCGGCATTCTGGGCTTGATCTACTACCAGGAATACGCCAGTCACATGCGGGGCGGGCTGGACCCCGCGGGGTTGCGGCCAACTTTCCTGAAGCTGTATGCCGCGTTGCTACTGATCGGCGGCGTGGCGGCCTGGTGGCTGGTGCTGGCGCACGAAAGCCGGCGCGTGGCGCAAGAGGAATCAGATCGCCAGACCCACCTGCTGCTGCGCGAGATCCAGGCGCACAAGCAGACCGACGCGCAGTTGCAACAGGCCAAAGAGGCCGCTGAAAGCGCCAATCTGGCCAAAAGCCGATTCATGGGGGGGATGAGCCACGAGCTGCGCGCGCCGTTGAACAGCATTCTGGGTTACGCACAGATTCTGCAGCGCGACCCGAGCTTGCCACCGGCGCGGCGCGAGGCGATCGACGTGATTCATCGCAGCGGCAAGCATTTGATCGGTCTTATCGACGGTCTGCTGGACATCGCGCGCATCGAGGCGGGCCGGCTCAGGCTCGAGAACAGCGAGCTGCGCCTGCCCGAGTTTCTGGAGCAGATCGTGCAGATGTTCAGACCGCAAAGCACGCTCAAGGGACTGGCCTTCTGCTATGAAGCGGCCGAACTTCCCGCCATCGTGCATATCGACGAAAAGCGGCTGCGGCAGATTCTGATCAACCTGTTGAGCAACGCGCTGAAGTTCACCTCGGCGGGACAGGTGTCGATGCGCGTCAAGTCGGCCGCGGATATGGTGTTGTTCGAAGTGGAGGACACCGGCCGAGGCATACCGGCCGAGGATCTCGAACGCATCTTTCTGCCCTTCGAGCGCAGCTGGGCGGGGGTCGAACAGGCCGATTCCGGCACGGGCCTGGGGCTGACCATCTGCCGCATGCTGACCGGCATCATGGGCGGGGAGCTGACAGTGCGCAGCGTCGTCGGCCGCGGCAGTGTGTTTACGCTGAAACTGTTCCTGCCGGAAGTGCGCTCGCCGCGCAGCGACGCCCGGCCGTCCGGGCTGGTGGTGGGCTACCGCGGCGAGCGCCTGAGGATCCTGACGGTGGATGACCAGCCCTCGCAGCGGCACCTGGTTCGCGACCTGCTCGAGCCGCTGGGCTTTGAGGTTCACGAAGCGCCGCATGGCGCCGCGTGCCTTGCCTGCGTGCACACGTTGCGGCCTGCGCTGATACTGATGGACGTCTCGATGCCGGACATGACCGGATGGGAAGTTGTGCGGCGCCTGCGCGATGAAGGCGTGGCCGTGCCCATCGTGATGCTGTCGGCCAACATCCTGGGGCTGGACCCGAAAGACCCGGCACAGAGCGGGCACAACGCCTTCATTGCCAAGCCGGTGATGGTCGAGGATTTGCTGAATCATCTGGGCCGCCTGCTCAAGCTGGACTGGCAAGTGGCGCCGGTCGAAGCGGCGATGCCCGCGGGTGACCTGCATCGGGTGGCGCTGGAACGCGAGGATGCGGAGGCGCTGCTGGAACTGGGGGCCATGGGCTACATCAAGGGTATCCAGGCCAAGCTGGAAGAAATACGGGGCCGCCGCGCCGAAACGCGCGAATTGACGGCGCATCTGCGGGCGCTGGCAGGCGAGTTTCAACTGAGTGAATTCAATCAGGTGCTTAAACACCATGTGCAGCGTCACCATGCCCACGCCCGATAAGAACCTCGTCATGCTGGTCGATGACGCGCCAGACAATCTGAAAATGCTGTCCACCGCACTGGATGCGGCGGGCTATCAGGTGCTGGTGGCAATCGACGGCCAGTCGGCGATCGAACGGGTGGATTTCGTGGTGCCGGATATCGTGCTGCTCGATGCGGTGATGCCGGGCATGGACGGCTTCGAGACCTGCGCCCGCTTGAAAGCGCACCCCGCGGCGGGAGACGTGCCCGTGGTGTTCATGACGGGCTTGACCGAGCCCGAGCACGTGTTGAAGGCGTTTCGCGTCGGCGGCGTCGACTATGTGACCAAGCCGCTGGACCCGGACGTGGTGGTGGCCCGGCTGCGAACGCATCTGCGCAATGCGCGCAGCCTGTCGGCCGCCTTTGACGCGATCGATGCGGCCGCTCGCGCCGTGGTGGCGCTGGATGCGAGCGGGCAGCCGATCTGGAAGACGGGCAAGGCGCGGATCTGGTTGTCGGCGTACTTTGGCTGCGCCGAGGATGCGTCAGAGCTGCCCGCGCCCCTGGCGGACTGGGTGGCGCGCAACCTGACGGCCGGTCCGGCGGCCGGGCCCTTGGTGCTGGTCAGCGCGCGAGGGCGCCTGACCTTGAGCCTGTCGGCCTCACGGCGCAGCGGCGAAACGTTGCTGCTGTTGCAGGAGACGGCGCCGTTGGCCACGGCCTACGGCCTGACGCCGCGAGAGGCCGATGTGCTGCGCTGGCTGGCCAAGGGAAAAACGAATCGGGACATCGCCGAGATACTGGGCATGTCGCCACGAACGGTGAATAAACATCTGGAACACATCTACGTCAAACTGGGCGTGGAAACGCGCGCGGCGGCGGCTGCGCTGGCGGTGCGCCAGGGAGAAGCGTTCTGACGCGCTCGGCGTCGCCAGGTCTCCCGGCACTTCGACGTCGACGCGCAAGACCCGGCACCCAAGCAAATCAAACCCGAGAAACCGACGCCGCAACATCGCCCTTGAGCAGCTCCGCCAACCGGGTCAGACCGTGCGTCAACCGCGTCCGGTCAATCGCCCCGCCCAACGACACACGCAGCGCCAAGGGGCTGGACGCCCCCGTGGAAAATGACGCCGAGTCAGTCACACTCACCCCTTGCGCCAGCGCCGTCTGCTTGAGCCGGTAGCAGTCGATATGACGCGGCAACTCAAGCCAGAGGTGCAGCCCGTTCCGGTCGGCATCAATCTTGCCCGGCAGGATCGACGCCGCGACGGCTTGGCGATGCTGCAGCTCGCTCCTGACCTGCGCCAGCCATTGAACGGCAGCGCCCGACTCGATCAACGTCGTCGCCATCTCCGTCATCCAGGGCGTGGGCATCAGCGCTAGCGAACGCAGGGCGTCCAGCACCGGACTCAACGGCTCGCCGGCAGGCACGACAAGATAAGCGGTTCGAAGGCCGGGCGCGATGCATTTGGACAGCGTCGACACGTAGTACACCGGCGCCGACGTGTTGGCCGCCAGAGAAAACATCGTGCTGGGCGCATGCTCGGCCAACAGCCAGTACGGATCATCTTCAATGACCGGCAGCGCATGTTTAGCCGCGACGCGCAGCAATGCCGTTCGACGTTCCGTGGACAGCGTGATCGCCGTCGGGTTCTGAATCGTCGGATTCAAATACAGCATGGCGGGACGATGCCGTTCGCACACGCGCTCGAGGTCGGCGGGGTCCATGCCGAATTCATCTGACTTCACGCCAACGGCCGAGCGCTGGAGCAGGCGGGCCGCGGCCAGAAAGCCCGGGTAGGTCAATGCATCGCACGCAATGGCGTCGCCCGATTGGCTCTTGGACAGCAGCAGCGCCGCGATCGCGGTTTGCGCGCCCGGGCAGACCACGATCCGCTCGATGTCCGTGTCGCCCGTCATCGGCCGCAGCCACGTCGCGGCTACCGCACGATGCCGGTTGGCGCCGGCGCCCACGTGATAACTCATCAGATCCATTGCGCTTGCGGCCGCCTGGGTGGCGACGCTGCCTTGCGCAAGCAGGTCTGCAAACGCCGCACTGCCAAGCAATGGCGGGATGTTCATGCCCAGATCGATCGTCCCGCCCGCCTCCAATCCCGAATAGGAAACGTACGTCCCGCCTGCTCCCTGCGCTTCCAGGATCCCCTTCTGGCGCACTTCCGTGTACGCGCGCGTGACGGTCGTCAGGTCGACGCCCAAGGTCTGGGCCAGTTCGCGCTGCGGGGGCAGCCGGTCGCCGGGCCGAAGAACACCGTCCTCCACCGCAGTCTCGATTTGCGTGGCGATCTGCTGGTACCGGGAGCCCGAGCCCGCGGTCAGCGGCCGCACCCACGACGTGTTGGCTTTTTTCAGGCGACGCGAGAGAGCCATGGCTTTTCTTTATGTATGGGTTTTCTGCCGCTTCCGGCGAGAGGGAATGCAGTCGGGGCCGGACGATTCAACTTCTTGTATGGATTTTGGCGGTAGAATTTGCGAACTTGTATGGATTATAGCGCTCGCGCTGCGCGCTCCTGGCCTTGTTGGGCATCGCCGGGGAGTTCACGAAGCTGCTGAAGGCAGCATTTTGAGGCAATGATGAATTTCTGGATCCCCGTCGTCTTCGGTACGTTCAAGCTCGCCATTTTGGGCGTGTGCATGTTCCTCGCGATCAAGTCTCATCGCGAAGGCGCCCGAAAGGAGCGGGAGAAAAAGGAGCTGGAACGCCTTGAAAGTCTCAAGGCGCTGGCGCCGGAACGTTGAGCGGATCAGCGCGGGACTGCCTGTCCGTCCCACTCGAAGACGGATGAAGCCCAGGGCAGCATCCGAACGAAAGAATGCGGCTCGCGTGAGCCGCATCCGATGACAACACGATTACGACAGCGGCGGCGCCACGAAGTGGGACACCTTCGGCGGCGCGTCGCCGATGTGGAAACCGCGCGCTTCGGCCTGCTGGTCCGCGTCGGCGTGGGTCACACGCTCATGCTGGCGCAGGTGCTCCAGCCACGAGGTCACGAGGAAGTATTCCTGGTAGCGGCCTGGCTGCGCCGCATCCTCGAAGATCCCCCAGGCGTAGGCCCCGTCGCGGCGGCGCTCGGCGCCGACGTGCTGCATGGCCTGCACGAAGTCGGCGCTGCGCGCCGGGTCGATCAGGTATTCAACCGTGATCATGACCGGACCGCGATCATGCGACACCTCTGGATCGATCAGGGGCTCGGGCCAGTGCATCGACGGCGCAAGATCCAGGTCCGCGCCCAGCTGCAGCTTGGCCTTGCGGGTCAGCAGCATCGCAACCACCGAGCCAGCGGCGGCGATCAGCAGCGCGGCGGGCACGCCGGCACGCACCGCCGTCTGACCCCAGATCATGCTGCCTGCGGTCATCGAGCCAAAGAACACCGTCACGAAGATCGCCAGGCCCCGGGCACGCACCCAGTCCGGCAGCGCAACCTGCGCCGAGACATTCAGCGAGGTCAGCACCATGATCCACGAGGCGCCCGCCAGGAAACTGAACGCACCGGCCACCACGGGATGCGGCACCACCGCAAACACCACCAGCGTGAACGCCGTGCCCAACGTGCCGGCCATGACGCTGCGGTCAGGCCCCAGCTTCTTGCGCAGCGGCGGCAGCACCATCGCGCCGATCACCGCGCCCGCCCCGACGCAGCCCAGAATGATGCCGTAGAGCAAGGCGCCGCCCTGCAGCACCTGACGCACGATCACCGGCAGCAAGGCCCAGTAGGCGCTGGCAAACAGGAAGAACGCGACGGCGCGAACCAGCGTGGACTTGAGCGGCTTGCTGTGCAGCGCAAAGCGCACGCCGGCACGCATGGCATGAAACAGCTGCTCGCGCGGCAGGCGCTTTTCAGCGGCGGCGGGCGGCTTCCACCAGATCAGCGCGGCCACGACCACGATGAAGCTGACCGCATTGACGAAGAACGGAATCGCCACGCCGATACTGGTGATCAGCACGCCGGCCAGCGCCGGACCAATGGCGCGGCTGACATTGATGCCCACGCTGTTGGTGGCGATGGCCTGCTGCAGCGACGGACGCGGCACCAGGCTGGGCACGATGGCCTGCCAGGCCGGCGCCGACAGCGCCGTGCCGATGCCCATCAGCAACGTGAAGCCCAGCAGCACCCACGGCGTCGTCAGGCCAAACCACACCACCAGCCCCAGCGCCAGCGCAATGACGCCCATCGCAATCTGCACCATCAGCAGCAGCTTGCGACGGTCCATCGTGTCGGCCAGCGCACCGGCCAGGAGCGACAGCAGGAAGACGGGCAAGGCGCCCGCGGTCTGCACCAGCGCCACGAACATCGGCGACGGCGACAACGACGTCATGAGCCAGCCCGCGCCCACGTCGTGCATCCAGGTGCCGATGTTGGACAGCACGGTGGCGATCCAGATCACTGAAAAGGCGGAGTACGCGAAAGGCGAGGACGGCGGGGCGTCGGCGGGGCGGGTGTCGGCTGTCGTCATGGAAGGCTCCGGGCTGCCAGGCGGTATGGAAAAAAAAGCCCGCGGCATTGGCCGCGGGCCTGGGATTCAGCGAGCGGTAACCGGCGCCGCGACGGGCGCGATCGCCTCGTGTGCGGTCTGCGTGCGCTGACCGGCCTTGTGCACCATCGTGTAGGCGTAATCCACACCCATGCCGTAAGCGCCCGAGTGTTCCTTGACGATTTCCATCACGGCATCATACGAGTCGCGGCGGGCCCAGTCACGCTGCCACTCCAGCAGCACCTGCTGCCAGGTGACCGGCACCACGCCTGCCTGGATCATGCGTTGCATGGCCATGTCATGCGCTTCCTTGGACGTGCCGCCGGACGCGTCGGAGACCATGTAGATCTCGTACTCGCCTTCCAGCATCGCGCTCAGGGCGAAGGTGGTATTGCACACTTCGGTCCAGAGACCGGCCACGATCACCTTCTTGCGGCCATTGGCGGCCAGCTGATCGCGCACCTTCTGGTCGTCCCACGAGTTCATCGAGGTGCGTTCCAGCACTTTCTTTTCCGGGAAGACATCGAGCAATTCCGGATAGGTGTAGCCGGAGAACGATTCGGTCTCGACGGTGGTGATGATGGCCGGAATGTCGAACGCCTTGGCGCCCTTGGCCAGCCCCACGACGTTGTTCTTCAGCGTCTGGCGGTCGATCGACTGCACGCCGAAGGCCATTTGCGGCTGGTGATCGATGAAGATGATCTGGCTGTTTTCGGGGGTCAGCACTTCGAGCTTGGCGGTGGTTTGGGTCATGTCAGTGTCCTTGGAGAGGTAGGTTTGGGGTGTTGCTTGCAGCGCGTCGCTGCCATGACCAGAACTATATTCGGCGGGACAATCTGGCGGTAGATGGCGATTTTTGGCTTCAGCGTTCTTCATATAGAACGATAAGGCGGCCACGCGGCTGAGCCCTCGGGGCTGCCGCGCGGTCGCCTGTCCTTTTCTGATGCACGCGGTTCGATGACGTCACCCGCTATAGCCGAGCGTCTCCCAACGCGCCATCTCAGACCGCATCCCTGGCGCTGTCCGTAAGCCGCCAATACGTTTCATGCACGGCCAGTTTCAGTGCCGTGCTGTCCAGCCCCATCAGTTGCGACGCGTAGACGCCGATGGCGCGCGCCTTGCGCGCCGCATCGACCGCCAGGTGCGCCGGCGTGGCTGTCACGCCGCGCGCCTGCAACTGCGACAGCCGTGCCTGCACGACACCTTGCTGCTGGCGGTATGGCACATCCTCGTAACCGAACCAGGCAACGCCCGGCAACGCATCGCGGATCATCAGGGCGGCGTCGCTGACCCGCACGTGATCGCTGTGGAACAGGCCCAGCGGCATGACCACGGTCGCGGGCGCAAGCCTCATCAGCAGGTGGAACAGACGCTCGGTGATCAGCGGTGCATCCTCGTCCGCCGTCGATGTGTATTGGCTGTCCAGAAAATCCAGCCCCCTTCCGGTCGCGCCCACGCTGCGCAGCGCTTCCCGGTCTTCCGCCAGCCGGCATTCCATCGCGGCGGCGGCATTGGCGAAACCGCAGCGGCGGTCCCAGTCCGTAAGCAGGTTCGGCGTAGGCGCCCGTGCCGTGTACACCGTCACGACCGTACTGCCGGGGCGCGCAGCGAGCAAGCCGGCGCAACTCAGGATGGCGTCATCCAAATGAGGCGATATCACGGCCAGGGGAGATTGGGGCAGCGACGGATCGTCGGCCCAGCTGTGTGCTTGCGCAGAAACCATCGGAATCTTCGATCCGCAGCGGATCGCAGTTGCGGGGGCATTGCTTGCAGCAAATACCATGCCGCAAAGTCCCAGATGCGTGCGGAGCGAACGTGCGGGCACGTAATTTGCGTTACCGCTCTCAACAAAACGGAGCTGTACCGGCATGACACAATCAGAAGGATCGCTTCCCCGTTCCGCCGGCGGCCTGCTTGTCCTGCTGTTGATTGCCTTTGGCGTATTTCTGGCGGCGATGCTGTTTTCCCTGCACTTGTCCGTCGAAAAAAGCGACGACATGTCAGCGATGCGCCAGAGCAAGGAATTGCATCTGGCGATCAGCAACGTCCTGGACGACGTGGCGCAGGCCCCCGCCCGCGCCCGACGCATCCACACGCACCACAGCGGCCGCGGTGCACGCCACCGACCTTGCCATGATCGGCCAACGGCCAGCCGTCGTGAGCGTCATGCGCGTCGCACGGTTTCCGCCCAACCTGGACACGCCGACAATCGCGTCACGGAATCTGCTCGTCAGCGTCCGGTTCATCGATGGCGATTTTTTGCGCGCGTTCTCCCGGGACAACCTGATCGACGCGCTCCATTACCATCCCGTGCGCGCCCGCCATGTGCAGGCCGACGAGCGCGAGGAGCGCCTCCGGTCCTCAGACGGCACCTTGCTCGGCTACCTGATGTGGCGGCCGGATCTGCCCGGTTCCGAACTCTGGCGCGCCATGCTGCCCGCCGTTGCCGCCATGCTCGCCGGCACGCTCATTCTGGTGGCGTTGCTGGCACTGCGCACCTACCGGCTTCTGCGCCAACAGCAGGCGCACCTCTCCGCCCTGCGCAAGGCCCATGTGGAACTGAAGGCGAGCGAAGCGCACGCCCACCATCTTGCCTTTCACGACGTGCTGACCGGCCTGCCAAACCGCGCGTATTTCGGCACCTGTGTCGATCAGGCTTTGGCCCGCCGGCGGCCCGATGCAAGCTGCGCGGTGCTGCTGCTGGATCTGGACCATTTCAAGCAGGTCAACGACACATGGGGCCATGCCGCGGGCGATGCGCTCATCCAGGCGTTCACCCGACGCGTCAAGCTTGCCGTCGGCCCGGAAGACTCGGTCGCGCGCCTGGGCGGTGATGAGTTCGCCGTCCTGATGCAGAACGCCACCGAAGCGGGCGCCACCGATCTGACCCGCCGCATCCTGGCCGATGTGCGCGCGCCTTTCGACCTGCTGGGCGGCCGCGCCTTCGTGGGCGCGAGCATCGGTGTATCGATGGCCCCGCGCGACGGCACCACGCGCAGCGAGCTGCTGCGCAAGGCCGACATCGCGCTCTACCGCGCCAAGGATCTAGGCAGAAACCAGTACAGCTTCTTCGCCCCCGAGATGGACGAAACGCTCAAGGCGAAGGCCGTGATCGAAGAGGATTTGCGCGCCGCGCTGGCGGATAGCGACCAGCTTCAGGTCCACTTCCAGCCGCAGATCGACAGCGGCACGCAGCAGCTCGTGGGCGTTGAAGCGCTGGTGCGATGGAACCACCCGGCCAAGGGCCCCGTGTCGCCGCAGATCTTTGTGCCGGTGGCTGAATCCACCGGCCTCATCGTGCCGCTCGGGGAATGGGTATTGAAACAAGCCTGCCGCGCGGCGCGGCAATGGCCAAGCCTGTCCATTGCGGTAAACCTCTCCCCCAAGCAGTTTCGCGGCGCCGACTTTGCGGAACGCGTCATCGATCTGGTGCGGCGCGCTGATGTCGATCCGGCGCAGATCGAGCTGGAGGTTACTGAAGGCGTGCTCATCGAAGACGACGGCCGGGTGCAGAAGGCTATCGGCAAACTGCGCGCCGCCGGCTTCCGGATCGCGCTGGACGATTTTGGAACGGGTTACTCCAGCTTGAGCTACCTGCAACGGTTTGCCGTCGACAAGATCAAGATTGACCGGAGCTTCGTCGCAAACATCGGAGAGGGCAGCGATTCCACCGCCATCGTGAACGCGGTGGTGACGCTGGGGCGCTCGATGGGCCTGACGGTCAATGCCGAAGGGGTGGAGACGGCCGCACAACGCGACTTCCTGCGTGCTGCCGGATGCGACGAAATGCAGGGATTCCTGTTCTCCAAAGCCGTGCCGGAAGCAGAAATTACAAAACGCCTCCAAAGGGCGCCCGCCGCAACCTAACTGCCCGCACGTCGCCCATCCAGGCCTGGCACGTCGTGCGGCGCGCGGCAAATGTGAAAAAGGGCCGCTTACGCGGCCCTTGCACTTGAACAAAGCTGATATTGCGGGCAGATGGAAAGAAACGATAGGAGTCGTCGCTGCGACCGACTTTATTGCGCGCGACCGACTTTATTTATCCTTCTCAACCGATGTAGCCGCTACCGCGTCACTCCACCGTCACGCTCTTCGCCAGATTCCGCGGCTTATCCACATCCGTGCCGCGTGCGCATGCCGTGTGATACGACAGCAACTGCAGCGGCACCGTGTGCAGAATCGGCGACAGCTTGCCATAGTGTTCCGGCATGCGGATCACGTGCATGCCTTCGGCGCTTTGGATCTTGCTGTCGGCGTCGGCAAACACATACAGCTCGCCGCCACGCGCGCGCACTTCCTTCATGTTGGACTTCAGCTTTTCCAGCAGCTCGTCCTTGGGCGCGATGGTGACGACCGGCATGTGCTCGGTGACCAGCGCCAGCGGGCCGTGCTTCAGTTCACCGGCCGGATAGGCTTCGGCGTGGATGTAGCTGATTTCCTTGAGCTTGAGCGCGCCTTCCAGCGCGATCGGGTAGTGCATGCCGCGGCCCAGGAACAGGGCGTTTTCCTTCGAGGCGAAGCGGTCGGCCCACGCCATGATCTGCGGTTCCAGCGCCAGCACCGAGCCGATGGCGGACGGCAGGTGGCGCAGCGCCTTCAGGTGCTCGGCTTCCTGCTCTTCCATGAGCTTGCCGCGCGTTTGCGCCAGCGCCAGGGTCAGGAGGAACAGCGCGGTGAGCTGGGTAGTGAAGGCCTTGGTCGAAGCCACGCCGATTTCGACGCCGGCGCGCGTGATGTACGACAGCTTGCACTCGCGCACCATCGCGCTGGTGGACACGTTGCAGATGGTCAGCGTGTTTTCCATGCCCAGCGAGCGCGCGTGCTTCAGCGCGGCCAGCGTGTCGGCGGTCTCGCCGGACTGGGAGATCGTCACGACCAGCGAGCGCGGGTTCGGCACGCTGTCGCGGTAGCGGTATTCGCTGGCGATTTCGACGGCGACCGGGATCTTGGCGATCGATTCGATCCAGTACTTGGCGGTCAGGCCCGCGTAGTAGCTGGTGCCGCAGGCCAGGATCAGCAGGGAATCGACTTCCTTGAAGATCTTGTAGGCGTCGTCGCCAAAGAGCTCCGGCGTGATGGATTCGATGTCCTGCAGGGTGTCGCCGACTGCGCGCGGCTGCTCGAAGATTTCCTTCTGCATGTAGTGGCGGTAGGGGCCCAGTTCGGCAGCGCCCGTGTGCACGTGCACGGTGTGCACTTCGCGGTCGACGTTCTTGCCGGCGGCGTCCACGATCCAGACGCGCGACAGTTGCAGGTCGACGACATCGCCGTCTTCCAGGTAGATGATCTGGTCCGTCGTGCCGGCCAGCGCCAGCGCGTCGGACGCCAGGAAGTTCTCGTTCTGGCCCACGCCCACCACCAGCGGCGAGCCTTGACGCGCACCGACCACACGGTGCGGTTCGTCACGGCAGAACACGGCGATGGCGTATGCGCCATGCAGGCGGCGCACGGCGTTCTGCACGGCTTCAAAAAGGTCGCCCGCGTACAGGTGGTTCACCAGGTGCGCGATGACTTCGGTGTCGGTCTGGCTTTCGAAGACGTAGCCGACGGCCTGCAACTCGGCGCGCAGTTCGTCGTGGTTTTCGATGATGCCGTTGTGCACGAGCGCGATGCGCGGCTCATCGTTGCCCAGGTGCGAGAAGTGCGGGTGGGCGTTGTGCGTGGCGGGAACGCCGTGCGTGGCCCAGCGGGTGTGGGCGATGCCGGTGAAGCCTTGGACCTTGTCCTGCGCAACCTGATCGGCCAGTTCGGCCACGCGCTGCGTGCTGCGCGTGCGGCGCAGATGGCCGTCGGCGTAGACGGCGACACCGCAGGAGTCGTAGCCGCGGTATTCCAGGCGCTTCAGGCCTTCAACGAGGATCGGGGTGATGTCGCGCTGGGCGACGGCGCCAACAATGCCGCACATAGGAGTAACTCCGGGTAAGTTCAGTACCGACGCATTGTGCGCGAGCCCTAAAGAAATTTGATTTCTTTATGTTCACTTATTTGGCAGTTAATTCCCTTACACAAATGTGATTAAATTATCTTTCGTCGGATCGACAGATTTGAATTAATCATGCAAAACGCCCCAATTTCCCTGCCCGAACTCGATGATCTGGACCGGCGCATTCTTGAACAGTTACAAGAAGACAGCTCGCTGACCAACCAGGATTTGGCCGCGCGGGTGCACGCGTCGCCGCCGACCTGCCTGAGGCGGGTGCGGCGATTGGTGGAAGAAGGGGTGATCGACCGCCAGGTGGCGATCCTGTCGGCCGAAAAGCTGGGCAGCACGCTGACGGCGATCGTGGAGATCACGCTGGACGTGCAGGCCGCCGAAAGCCTGGACGCCTTCGAGCAAAGCATGGTGACCGAACCGGCGGTGCTGCAGTGCTATCGGGTGTCGCCCGGCCCGGATTTCGTGGTGATCACGCAGGTAAAGGACATGCCGGCCTACCACGCGCTGGTGCATCGCGCCTTCACAGCCCAAGCCAACGTGCGCAATGTGCGCACGTTTTTTTCGGTGCATCGGGCCAAGTTCGAGACGCGGATCGATGTGCGGGGGTGAGGCAGTCGCGCAATTTCATCATGAACGAAGCGCGCCGACCCCGACGGGTGGATAATGCGGCGAAGATGCACGAAAGGCCGTCGCCGATCTTTCAGGAGTTGACCTTGCCAACGCAATTCACCCCGTACCTCGAGATGATAGCCACCCACCTCAACGCCCCCTATGGCGAGGTGGTAAGCCCGACTGATGTCGCCGCCGCACTGCGCCACGGCGATTTGGCGTCGGTTGCGCACGACGCACTTGCGCAAGAATTACTCGCGCATATGTTCTTTGAGCTGGAACCGGAGTTCATTGGTCGAGCCAGCTTTGAAGCGGGTGTGCGCCTCGAAGAAGCTGACGCGCTGTACCAGAACGCCCGCCAGCATTTCGACCTGCCCCGGGCTGTGCGGTGGGAGGAAGCGCTCGAGGGGGTGCTGTGAATGGGGACGTCAAGGAAAGATATCCTGCTTCATCGCGCATCCGGCCCGTGGACGCGTTTGGAATCGCGCGCGCAGGCTCTGGTTGAGGATGCCCGCCATCATGGCGGCGATTCATTCCGGCCTGTACTGGGCGGCGGAACACGCTTGATGCTCGCCCTCAATCATCGAATCAGCGACGATGTTGACCTATTCGTTGATTCGCCAGGATGGCTTCCGTATGTTTCGCCGCGGCTTAACGACCTCTTCGAGAACGAACTGTCGGGCTACAACGAGGACAACGCCCATGTGAAGCTGCGCTTTGCCGAGGGCGAAATCGATTTCGTCGTTGCCGCACCTCTACTGCCGGACACGCCTGATATCTGGAACCCTTCTGCGCCAGAAACCCGCTTTCCTTTGGAGCCGCCGGCCGAGGTGTTGGCGAAAAAACTGTTCTTCCGCGGTTGGGCGCTGACTGCACGGGATTTGTTTGACTGGGCTGTGCTGCAGACCGAAGCGCCTGCAGGCGCAATACCCGAGCAGGCGCTGGCATCGCTTCTAAAAGCCAAGCTTGATGGCTTGGACGCCGCCCTGACGCATATGTTGCAAAGGCCATCTCAACGGGTCGCCTGGGATAGGATCAGAACCGACCGCTTGCCCGATCTGGATAAGACCGCTGCGTGGGCGAAGGAGAAGGTTGCGCAATGGCGCTGACGCCTCAGCATCCGGACCCGTTGCGCATCGCTAGAGGCGTTCAACCCTACCTGCGCCCCACCAGCCGCTCAAACTGCGCCAGGTACCGGTTCCCCATCTTCTGCACGTCGTGTTCATTGCGCACGTACTCATAAGCACGTTCGGTGACCTCGTGCCGAAACCCCGCATCATCCAGGCAACGCGCCATGCCAGCTGCCATCGCCTGATGATCCCCTACGGCGCATAGCACGCCGCGGCCGTCGGCCAGGCTTTCCTTCAGGCCGCCGGCGTCAGTGGACACCACCGGCACGCGCTGCAGGAAGGCGTCCAGCACGCTGCTGCCCAGCGCTTCTTCCTCGGAGCTCATGACGAATACGTCGAGGATGCTGTAGAAGTCTTCCACACCCTTGCGAAAGCCGGCAAAGCGGTAGACGTCTTCGATGCCGAGCTTGTGGGCCTCGTCCTTGGCCTGCTGTTCGCGGTCGCCGCCAGCGCCGAAGTGCAGGAAGACAAAATCACGGCGCGTCTTGGCCAGTTCGCCGATTGCGCGCACCAGCGTGACCGGGTCCTTGTCCCGAATGAGCGCGGCGGAGGTCGCCATGACCTTCTTGCCTTCCAGATCGAACTCGCGAACCAGGTTGGCGACGTTCTCGGCGTTGATCTGATGAGGTTCGACCGCGCTGCGGATGATGACGGGTTCGATGCCCAGGCGGCGCGGCTCGCTGGCCGCCATTTCGCTGATGGCCACGAAGAGGTCGGCGTGGCGCCACTTGTAGCCGGTCTTCCATTCGTCGCCCGGCTTGACCACGAACGACGTGCGGCGCGAGAACGCCACGGGCCGGCGGTGCAGCCATTTGGTCAGCACGGCCCAGGTGATGGTGTTGGCGGTCTGCGCATGGATGATGTCGTAGCGGCCGGCGCCGGCCAGAAAGGCCAGCTGTCCGGGCACGTTGCGCACGGTGTGGGCGACGAATCCTTCCTGGCGGGCGCGCTCGGCCAGCGGCGCGCCTTCGCGGCACATCACTTCGACGTCATGGCCCGCCTTGCGAAAGGCGCGCATGCAATAAAGCGTCTGGCGCTCGCCGCCGCGCCAGCCCTTTTCGAAGTTCAGTTGCAGGATCTTCATGCGCGGCCGATGCCCGAGTACTCGAAGCCCAGGCTGCGCACGTCGGCCGGCGTGTAGAGATTGCGGCCGTCGATGATGAGCGGCGTCTTGAGCAGCGCCTTGACGCGATCGAAGTCGGGCGCGCGAAAGACCTTCCACTCGGTGGCGATGAGCAGCGCGTCCGCGCCGTCCAGCGCGTCGTACATGTCGGCGGCGAAGCTGACGCCTTGATGGCCGGCCAGCACGCGGCCGGCCTCGTGCATGGCCACCGGGTCATAGGCGCGCACCTCGGCGCCGCGGCGCGTGAGTTCGGCGATGGCCGTCAGGCTGGGCGCTTCGCGCATGTCATCGGTGTTGGGCTTGAAGGACAAGCCCCACAACGCGATCTTGCGCCCGCGCAGGTCCTCGCCAAAGCGCGCCACCAGCTTTTCAGCCAGGCGGAACTTCTGCGCGTGGTTCGCGGCCTCGGCGGCCTCGATGACGCGCATCGGCAGGCCATGTTCGGACGCGGTGTTGACCAGCGCCTGCACGTCCTTCGGAAAGCACGAGCCGCCATAGCCCGCGCCCGGGTACAGGAAGTGATAGCCGATGCGCGGGTCCGCGCCGATGCCGCGGCGCACCTGTTCAACGTCGGCGCCCAGCACTTCGGCCAGGTTCGCCATTTCGTTCATGAACGAAATGCGCGTGGCCAGCATGGCATTGGCGGCGTACTTGGTCAGTTCGGCCGAGCGCACGTCCATCACCATCAGGCGGTCGTGGGTGCGCTGGAAGGGTTCATAGATGCGGCGCATGACGCCGATCGTGTAGTCGTCGTCCGCGCCGACGATCACGCGGTCCGGACTCATGAAGTCGTTGATGGCCGCGCCTTCCTTCAGGAATTCCGGATTGGACGCCACCGTGAACGGGATGTCGACGCCGCGCTCGGCCAGTTCCTTGGCGACCGCGGCGCGCACCTTGTCGGCCGTGCCGACGGGCACCGTGGACTTGTCCACGATCAGCTTGCGCGAGGTCATGTGGCGCGCGATGTTCTGCGCGGCGGCCAGCACGTACTTGAGATCGGCGGAACCGTCTTCGCCGGGCGGGGTGCCCACGGCGATGAACTGGACGTCGCCGAACGCGACGCTTTGCGCGATGTCGTCGGTGAAGTGCAGGCGCCCGGCCTGCACGTTGCGGCGCACCAGGTCTTCGAGGCCCGGCTCGTAAATGGGAATGCCGCCCTGGCGCAGCAGCGCTATCTTGGCCGCATCCACGTCCAGGCACATGACATCGTTGCCCATGTCCGCCAGGCACGCTCCCGACACCAATCCTACGTAACCGGTACCCACGACCGTGATCTTCATGCCTGTGCGCCTTCAAAATAGGTAATCTTCGCGCCCGGAAAGTGAAACCGGGCGCCGGCCGCCATTATAGAAGCGGCCCGCGCCCGGGGGGCCGGGCGGGGTTAGAGGGGTGTTGGACCGCTGCCGCCGCTAGGCCCGCAGCTTGTTGAAGCGGACGGTGTTGACCACCACGGCCAGCGCCGCGCACACCGTGCCCAGCACCAGGGCCAGCCCCGGTCCGTGAGCCGCGCTTACGCTGAAGGCGATGGCCACCAGCGCCGTGCCAAAGCTCTGGCCGAACACCCGGGTCGTGGCCTGCAGGCCGCCCGCCGCGCCGCTGCGCAGCCGGGGCGCGGCAGACAGCAGCGCGCGGTTGTTGGGCGTCTGGAAAAAGCCGAAGCCCACGCCCGCCACGAACATGCCGGCGATGACGGGCCAGTTCGACACCGTGGATGGCAGGAGCGCCAGCCAAAGCATGCCCGCGACCATCGTCGCCGCGCCAATGCCGCTGAGCGTAGCGGCGGAGTAGCGGTCCGACAGGCGTCCAGCCAGCGGCGCGATGATGGCCGTGCCGACGGGCCATGCGCCCATCAGCATGCCCACCTCAAGGTAAGGCCGGCCCAGCACCTGCTGGAAGTAAAACGGCAGCGACACGTAGGACGCCATCTGGGCGGCGAAGGTGCAGGCCGAGGCGCCCACCGCGAATGCCACCGGGCGGATGCGCAGCAGGTCCACCGGCACCAGCGGCGCGGTCTGCTGGCTGGCGCGGCGCACCAGCACCAGCCCGGCCACCGCCGAGATCGCGACCAGGCCGATGCCCCGCAGCAGCTCCTCGCCCATCATGTCCACGCCCGAAATGAAGACGCCCAGCGTCGCCATGCACAGCAGCGCGCTGATCCAGTCCAGCTTCACATCGTTGCGCGGCACTTCCGGCAGATGGCGCAGGCCAAACATGGCAAGCGCGCAGATCGGCAGGTTGACGGCGAAGATCCACGGCCACGGCGCCACGGACAGGATGGCCGAGCCGATGGTGGGCCCGAGCACCGACATGACCGCCACCGTGGTGGCATTGATGCTGATGCCCCGGCCCAGCATCTTGAGCGGATAGATGTTGCGCACCAGGCCGCCGAACATGCACATGAGCGTGGCCGCCCCCAGCCCCTGGAACACGCGCGCGGCGGTCAATTGCCACAACGTGCCGGCAAGCGCGCAGCCCAGCGAGGCCAGCGTGAACAGCACCAGCCCGAACGTGAACATGCGGCGAAAGCCGATGCGCTCGGCCAGCGCGGACAGCGGCAAGAGCGCCATCACGACGGCAAGGTTGTAGGCGTTGACGATCCAGACTGCCTGCGCGGGCAGGGCGTTCAGATCCTTGGCGATCGTGGGCAGCGCCACGTTGGCGATGGTGGTGTCCAGCACCGACAGGCTGATGCCCGTCATCACAGTGGCCGCCGCCCAGTACCGGCGCGGCGCCGGCAGGCCGTCGGGGTGCGCGGGCCTGGCCCCGCCCCCCGGGGCCGCTTCCTGATCCTGCGTCACGACTTCTTTACCGGGCGCTGCCATCCGTCAACGGTGACCTGCTTGGGACGCGACACGGTCAGCTTGTCGGCCGGCGCGTCACGCGTGAGGGTGGTGCCGGCGCCCAGCGTCGCGCCACGGCCCACGCGCACCGGCGCGACGAGCTGCGTGTCCGAGCCGATGAAGGCGTCGTCTTCGACGACGGTGCGGTGCTTGTTCACGCCGTCGTAGTTGCAGGTGATGGTGCCCGCGCCCACGTTCACGCGCGCACCGATGTCCGCGTCGCCGATGTACGCAAGGTGGTTGGCCTTGCTGTCCGCACCCAGCACGCTCTTCTTGATCTCGACGAAGTTGCCGACATGGCTGCGGTCGCCCAGTTCGGCGCCGGGACGCAGGCGGGCGTAGGGGCCCACGCGCGCATCGCGGCCGACTTCGGCCTGCTGCAGATGGCTGAAGGCCTCGATGTGCGTGCCCGCGCCGACGCTGACGTCACGCAGCACGCAATGCGGGCCCACGCGCACGCCGTCGGCCAGGGACACCTGGCCTTCGAAGACGCAGCCCACGTCGATGAAGACATCGCGGCCGCAAGTGAGCGTGCCGCGCACGTCAAAGCGCGCCGGGTCGGCCAGCGTGACACCGGCTTCAAGCTGGCGGCGGGCCTGCTCGGCTTGCCAGCGGCGCTCCAGTTCGGCCTGCTGCACGCGGCTGTTCACGCCCAGCGTTTCCCAGGCGGCGCCCGGCTGGGCCGCGCCCACGGGCACTTCGTCGACAACGGCCAGCCCGACCACGTCGGTCAGGTAGTACTCGCCCTGGGCGTTGTTGTTGTCAATGCGGGTGAGCCAGTTCTTCAGCTTCGCGGTGGGCGCGGTGAGGATGCCGGTGTTCACTTCCTTGATCTCGCGCTCGGCTTCCGAGGCATCCTTGTGTTCGACGATGCGGCACACGCTGCCCTTGGCGTCGCGCACGATGCGGCCATAACCGGTGGAATCGGCCAGCACTTCGGTCAGCACGGCGGTGCCCTGGCCGCGCGCGTCCAGAAGGCGCTTGAGCGTTTCCGGCTGCACCAGCGGCACGTCGCCGTACAGCACCAGCGTCACGTCGTCCTTGCCGTCGCCTTCCAGCAGTTGCGGCACGGCCTGCTGCACGGCGTGACCCGTGCCCTGCTGCGGCTGCTGCAGCACGAAGTGCAGATCCGGCTGGCCTTCGAATGCCTGCTTGACGCGATCGGCGCCATGGCCGACCACCACGACGATGCGCGCGGGATTCAGTTGGCGTGCGCTGTCCAGCACATGCGCCAGCATGGGTTTGCCGGCCAGCGTGTGCAGCACTTTAGGAAGGTCGGACTGCATGCGTTTACCCAGTCCGGCGGCAAGAATCACTACATTAAGCATAAGTTCCAGTAGGTTGAGAGACGGGCGGGCGGCCTTGCGGCGGCTCCGCGTGTCGATTGAAGGATGGTGTCAAGGCTTGCCGTCGGCAGGCCCGTTTTTCTTGGCTGTCTTGGCCGCTGGCTTGGCCGCTTTCTTGGCGGCGGCCGGCTTGCGTGCGGTGGCGGCGGGCTTGGCCGCGGGTTTGCCGGACTTGGCAGCCGTCTCGGCCGACGCCTTGGGATTTGCGGGTTCGGACTTGGCGCTGGTGGCCGCGCCCGGTGCGCTGGCGGGCATGGACGCCGCGGTGGCGGCCGCGATCTGATTGAATTGCTGCTGCAGCAACTCCCACCACGCCTTGGAGGCCGACTGCGCCGCAGCGCCCATCTGCTCGCTCATGGCCGCGGCCGACTCCGGCCCGGTGGCGGTGTCTTCGCCCTGCGCATTGGCGCCGGACTGCGCGCCGGCATTTTCACTGGCAGCCGCGGCATTGCCGGACGGCGCGGACGCGGCTGTCTTGGGCGCGGGCTTCAAGCCCAGTGCGACTTCCAGCGGCGACGGCGCCCCGGCTTCCGGGGTTGCGCCCATGTCCATGCGCGAGGCACTGTCCACGAAGGCGCGCAGGGTGCTGATGGTGGAGCGTTGCACCTCCATGCCCTGGATGGTGCTGGAGAGCATGCTCAGGTTCATGCGCAGCCAGTTCTCCACCGAGCGCAGTTCGGCGATGCGGCGGTCCAGGTCTTCGAGATTCATGGGCGGCGCCATGGGCAGGCTGCTGGCAAGACCGCCGGGGCCAGTCAGGCCGGCCCAGGCCTGGCGCATCATCTCCATGCTGGCCAGAAGCGGATTGCCCGAGAGATCGGAATTCTGGCCCATGCCGGGCAGGACGAACGGGTTGTTGAATTGGTCGCTCATTCCAGATCTCTCCATAGTGGGATGCTTGCCGTCGTCGGCCGGGATCAGCCGGGCAGCAACTGATTGTTCTCCACGCGCACGTGGTCGCCGGAGGCAAACGAGAACGGCTGCGCGCTGCGGAACTGGCGCTTGCTGCCGTCATTCATGCGGACCGTGAGCTCATAGTGCGTCACTGTTTGTTGCTGTCTGATATTACGCTCAACTTCACGGCCTGCCAAAGCGCCGCCGACCGCGCCCAGCACCGTCAGCGCGGTCTTGCCGTTGCCTCCACCAAACTGATTACCCACAACGCCGCCGGCCACGCCGCCCGCGATGGTCCCGACCAGATGGTTGCTGTCATCCTTGGCGGGCACCTGCACCTGGCGAATGGTCTCGACCACGCCGCAGCTGGCGCACGCCTGCTGTGCGGGCGCGGCGGCCGGACGCGGGACCGGGGCGGCCTGCGCTTGCTGCGCCTCGCGCATCTGGCCGGCGGGCCTGCCCGCTCCAGGCGGCTCGGCAGCCGGCGCAGGCGCCAGGTTGGCGTCCTCGGGGCCGGCCTCGGCCACGGCTTGTTCCGCGTGCGGGTTAGCCGACGGCGACGGCAGCCAGCCCAGCACGGCGGCCACGCCCACCGAGCACATGACGATGACGGCGATCGCTGCGGCGGCAAGCAGCGGATGCAGGCCGCGGCGCGGCGACGCGGTAGAGGTCGAAGTATTCATGACGATGCTCCATCGTAACTAACCGGCAGTGGTATAGCACCCGCGCGCGGTTTCGGCATGTTGCGATGGTGACCCTTCATTGCAGGGCGGATGAAGGGTGGATGGAGGGTGGACAGGGTGGGGCATTCGTGGACAATAGGCGCATGGATTCGATCACGCTGCCCCAACTCGAACAGGCCATCAACTACTGGCGCAACACGTCGCCCTCGGTGGGTGAAGAGGCGCGCTTGTGTCCCGAAGCGGCCGCGCTTGCCACGCCCTACGCCTTGATGATCATCGCGCATCGGCGCGATATTTCCGCCGCCGAACTCAGCGACAAGGCCCGCGCCGCATTGGCCGCGTGGGCGGCGGCAAAGGCCTGAGCCCGCCCGGGGGAATCAACCCTTCAGCAGCGCCTGGATGTCCTGCGTCAGCGCGTCCACGCCGACGTTGTTGTTGACCAGCACGCGCGATTCTCCCTTGCCGTCCAGCAGGTAGAACGCGGCCGTGTGGTCCATCGTGTAATTGCCGTCCTTGGTGGGCGCCTTGGCGTAATAGGCCTTGAACGAGGCCGCCGCCTTCTTGACCTGGTCGGGCGTGCCCGTCAGGCCCAGGAACCGCGGATCGAACGCCGTGACGTACTGCTTGAGCACCTCAGGCGTGTCGCGCTCGGGGTCCACCGAGATCAGCAGCACCTGGACGCGATCGGCATCCGGACCCAGCTTCTTCATGACTTCGGTCAGTTCAGCCAGCGCCGTGGGGCACACGTCTGGACACTGCGTGAAACCGAAGAACACGACCACGACCTTGCCGGAAAAGTCCGACAGCTGGCGCAGCTTGCCGTTGTGGTCGGGCAGTTCCATGCCGCGGCCCAATTGCGTGCCGGTGATATCGCTACCCTTGAAGACGGGCTTGCTGTCGCCGCAGGCAGCCAGGGCGGCGGCGACGGCGGCAGCTGCGCCCAGTCGCAGGGCCAGCCGGCGGCTGGCGGAAAACACGGACATCGTCAACCTCCAGGGGGTCAGCGCAACAGGGCGACCCAGTGGTCCACCAGCAGGGCGCCAAACAGCAGCGCCAGGTAGAGAATGGAAAAACGGAACATGCTGCGGGCCAGCTCGTCGCTGTATGCGCGGTACAGGCGCCACGCATACGACACGAACATGCCGCCCAGCACCAGCGCCGACAGCAGATACAGTTCGCCGCTCATGCGGATGGCGTAGGGCAACAGCGTGGTCGCCATCAACGCCAGGCTGTACAGCAGGATGTGCAGGCGCGTGAACTGGTTGCCGTGGGTGACCGGCAGCATGGGCAGGCCGGCCTTGGCGTAATCGTGGTTGCGGTAAAGCGCCAGCGCCCAGAAGTGCGGCGGCGTCCAGATGAAGATGATGAGGACCAGCACCCAGGCCTCGGCCGGCACAGAATCGGCGACGGCCGCCCAGCCCAGCGCCGGTGGCATCGCGCCCGAGAGGCCGCCGATCACGATGTTCTGCGGCGTGCGCGGCTTGAGGATGATGGTGTAGATGATGGCGTAGCCCACAAACGTGGCGAACGTCAGCCACATGGTGAGCGGGTTGACCATGTGGTAGAGCACGAACATGCCCGCGCCGCCCAGCAGACCCGACAGGCTCAGCACCTGGAATGCCGAAATGGTGCCGCGCGCCGTGGCCCGGCGCGCGGTGCGCAGCATGCGGGCGTCGACTTCCTGTTCGATCAGGCAGTTGATGGCGAAGGCGGCGGCGGCCAGCAGCCAGATACCGATCGTGCCGAACAGCACCCGGCGCATGTCCGGGATGCCGGGCGCCGCGAGGAACATGCCGATCACGGCGCAAAACACAGCCAGCTGCGTGACGCGCGGCTTGGTGAGAACGAGGTACTGGCGGAGCAATCCGGATTGAGGAGCGGCAAGACTGGTCATAGTGGACCTCATTTTAAACGCGCACCAAATTGGGGTCGTACCGCCCCGCCGGCTCGCGGCCGGCAGACGCCAGCCGCACCAACAACACCACGGCCGACAATGTCAGGCCCGCCGCGCCCCCATTGTGCAGGACGGCGATCAGAAGCGGCCACTGAAAGAAGATGGTGGTCAGCCCCGTGAACAGCTGCGCGGCCAACAGGGCCAACATCAGCGTGGCCGGGCCGCGCAGGCCGGGTTCGGCGGCGCGCAGCCGCCAGGCCAGGATGCCCAGGTAGACGAACACCACAAAGGCGAAATTGCGATGCACCCAGTGGATCGCGGTCAGCGCGGGCTGCGAGATCATTTCGCCGGACGGCAGTTCGCCCAGCCCCCGGATGACCGAATAGCCGCCGTGAAAGTCCATTTCCGGCACCCATTGCCCGTGGCACGTGGGAAAGTCCATGCAGGCCAGCGCCGCATAGTTGGTGCTGACCCAGCCGCCCAACGTGACCTGCACCAGCAGCAGCCCGAATCCGACCGCCACCCACGGCTTCCACCGCACGGCCTCGGCGCTGACGGGCAGGTGCGGGCGCTCGCGCGAGGACAGCCAGGTCATCAACGCCAGCACCGACAGGCCAAACACCAGGTGGGCCGTCACGACGGCGGGCATGAGCTTGTGGGTCACGGTCCACGCGCCGAACGCGCCCTGCACGCACACGGCAACCAGCGTGGTGATGGCCAGCGCGGGCGAACGGCCCAGTTCGCGGCGATAGCGCCAGGCCATGTAGACGATGCCGATGATGAGCATGCCCAGGATGGCGCCGACGTAGCGGTGGATCATTTCGATCCAGGCCTTGGACAGCGTCACCGGGCCGAAGGGCATGGCCTGCGAGGCTTCGTGGATGTCGCCCATCGCGCCGATCGGCGTGACGCTGCCGTAGCAGCCGGGCCAGTCCGGACAGCCCAGCCCGGAATCGGTCAGGCGCACGAAGGCGCCGAACATGATGAGGTCCAGCGTCAGGAACCAGGTGAAGAAAACCAGCTTGCGATAACGCGCTTTGATGCGTTCCATATCAAAACCAAAAAACCATTCAACCAATGCGCGAGTTATAGACCAGCTTGCTGATGTCCTTGCGCACCCGCACACCATCCGCCTCGGCGGGATACTGCATCATCAGATTGCCCAGCGGATCGATCACCCAGATCGGATCCTGCAGGCCGGGCTGCCCCGCGGCCGTGTCGCGCGCCAGCAGGAATCGCGCCAGCTGGTCCGGATCCACCCGCACCATGACCGTGCCCTTGTACGCCTCCAGCACCTTGTCCGGCACCACCGCATCATCGGTGATGAACCACACGCGCGCCAGCCGATCCACGTTCTTGCCCTGGCTGGCGTGGCTGTTGCGGGTGATGAAGAGCTTGCGCGCGCAGCTTTCGGGGCAGGCCGCGCCATCGGCGGCCACCAGCAGCCACTTGCCCTTCAGGCTCTGCAGGTCGAACGGCTTGCCGTCCAGCGTGGTCAGGCGCAGTTCGGACGCTTCGGGCATCGGGCGTTGCGGCGACAGGAGCGTGCCGTAATTGCTGGAATCGCTGGGCCACCATTGCGGGTTCATGTAGACCACGAACGCGGCGACGATGGGCGCCAGCGAGCACAGGAACACCAGCACCATCGGCATCAGCGAACGCTTGCGTGCGGGCTTGTTGGATGAAATGTCGCGAGCCACTTTGTATCCTGGAATAGCGTTGGTCATCTGCGTGCCCGCATGCGAGCCTGCGCCTGCTGGTCCACGCGTTGGCGCCTGCGGCGGATGGCGCCCCCCAGCACCACCAGCCAGGCAATCGCCGCAATTGCGCCGAAAGCGAACCACTGTACCGCGTACGACGTGTTCTGCTGGAAATCCACCGACGGCTGGGGCCAGTCGCGCACCAGGCCGTCGTCCACCTGGCCGCCCTGGCTCAGCACCGTGGGCAGCAGATTCAAGCCAGTCGCGCGCGCGTAGTCGTCCAGCGGCAGGTTCTGCACTTGCGGCACCGCGCCGCCCGCAACCGGCAGCGCCGCGGGCAGCGCGGAGGCGTCGGCGCCTCCCAGCGACCACAGTTCAAACAGGCGCGGCACGCGCACGGACAGCTCGCCTTGCACGGTCTGCATGCCCTCGGGCGTGGCCGGCAGCTGCGGCTCGCCCTGGCCCTGGATCACGCGCGGCAGCCAGCCCCGCAGCACCAGCACCGCGCGATTCGTGGCCGCATCCAGCAACAGCGGCGTGGCCAGCCAGTAGCCCGGCCTGCCGTCGTGGTTGCGATTGTCCAGCAGTACACTGAATTGCGGCAGCCATGTCCCGCTGGCCTGCGCCACGCGCCACGGCGTCATGTCCGCGGGCGGCGTCGCCGGCGTCAGAAGCAGGGGCGCTTGCTTGCGGCCGGCTTCGATCGCGGCCAGAATGGCGCGTCGCTCATCGCTGCGGCGCATCTGCCATTGTCCCAGCGACACCAGGACCACCACGGCGAGGCCAAGCAACAATAAGGCGGCTACCGTGTAGCGGGTGGAATGCGGTCGGGACATCTGTCGTTGCTAAATCTGAATTGTCGGGAGACCACAATGCGCGTTTTCGTCGTTCTGGCCTTCATCGGGATATTGGCCAGTCTGGCATCCGCCCTGGTCTACCTGATGCGGGACAAAGGTACCACCAACCGCACGGTCAACGCGCTGACGGTCCGGATCGGCCTGTCGGTCGCCCTGTTCCTGTTCGTGCTGTTCGCCCATTACATGGGGTGGATCGAGAGCACCGGATTTAGATAGGCTGCCCGCCGCCCGGTTCCCCGGGCCTCGCGTGACGCCTGCCGCCGCGCCCCGCCAGATGGGCTGAAAGCGCGACGGAGGCCGGCTTGCCGCCCGGCTCCCTTCGCGCTTTCCCTGCCGCAACGGCCGCCGGCGCTGCCGGCCGCCGTCAGGGCCAATGCGGTCAGAACCAATACACGAACAGGTACAGGCCCAGCCACACCACGTCGACAAAGTGCCAGTACCAGGCCGCGCCTTCGAACCCGAAGTGATGATCCGGCGTGAAATGGCCGCGGATCAGGCGGATCAGGATGACCGTGAGCATCGTGGCGCCCAGGATCACGTGGAATCCGTGAAAGCCGGTCAGCATGTAGAACAGCGACCCGTACGCGCCCGAATTGAACTTCAGGTTCAGGTCGCGGTAGGCGTGGATGTATTCGAACGCCTGGCAGCCCACGAAGACAAAGCCCAGGATGACGGTGGCCGCCAGCCAGAACTTGGCCTTGCCGCGGTGGTTCTCACGCAGCGCATGGTGGGCAATGGTGAGCGTGACGCCGGAGCTCAGCAGCAGCGCCGTGTTGATCGTGGGCAGCCAGAACGGACCCACGGTCTGGAAGGGTTCGACCACGCCCGCCGGGCCGAAGTTGGGCCAGGCCGCCTGGAAGTCCGGCCACAGCATCAGTCGGTGGTCGATGTCGCCCAGCCACGGCGTCGTGATGGTGCGCGTGTACCAGAGCGCGCCAAAGAACGCGGCAAAGAACATGACCTCGGAGAAGATGAACCAGCTCATGCTCCAGCGGTACGAGCCGTCGATGCGCTTGCTGTTCAGGCCGATCTCGGACTCGTGGATGGCGTCGCCAAACCAGTAATACATCACGATGATCACGCCAATGAATCCGACCAGCACGGACCACTTGCCCCAATCGGCGCCGTTGACCCAGGCCGCGGCCCCCAGGCCCATGAAGAGCAGTGCCACGGCCATGCGCACGGGATGGCCCGAGTCGGCGGGGACAAAGTAGTACGGTGCCTCTTTACCTTGAACCGAGTGACTTGCACTCATGGCTTTCTCCCTGGTACAGATTTAGATTTAGGTAATTCAAGTCAGGCTGGAAACAGCCCAACGAACAATTAAAACCAGCACAGTCACAAAGATTGCCGCTGCCAGCAGCCCGGCCACGATGACGTGGACGGGATTGAGCTTGGCGCTGTCCTCACGGTAGCCCGCGCCCTTGCGCACGCCGAAGAACCCCCACGCCACCGCCTTCATCGTCTGAAGGAAGCTCAGCTTGCGCTGAGACGTTTCGCGAAGGTCGTCGCTCATGGCCGGAGGCTCTAGCCCACCGCCTTGCCGGTCAGCAAGGCCGAACCGCGGATCACCGTCCAGGCAAACACGGCAATGACGAAAACCAGAAGAACCAGTCCTGCGATCTTGTTACGACGGCGCTGCTCGGGTGTCATTGCTGTGCGGCCTGAAACATGGATAAGGGATTACTTCACTTCGGGCGGCGTTTCAAAGGTGTGGAACGGGGCGGGCGACGGCACCGTCCATTCCAGTCCTTCGGCGCCTTCCCACGGCTTGGCCGGGGCCGGTTCGCCCTTGCCCATGTAGCAGCGCAGGATCGCAACCAGGAAAATCAGCTGCGACAGGCCGAACCAGAACGCGCCGATGGTGGCGAGCTGATGGAACGTCGTGAACTGCGCGGCGTAGTCGGCGTAACGGCGCGGCATGCCCGCCAGACCCAGGAAGTGCATCGGGAAGAAGGTCACGTTGAACGAGATCAGCGTGGACCAGAAGTGCAGCTTGCCCAGCTTTTCGCTGTACATGCGGCCCGTCCACTTGGGCACCCAGTAGTAAGCGCCGGCAAACAGCGCGAACAGGGAACCGGCCACCAGCACGTAGTGGAAGTGAGCCACCACGTAGTAGGTGTCGTGGACCTGGATGTCGATCGGCGCCACCGACAGGATCAGGCCCGTGAAGCCGCCCATCGTGAACACGAAGATGAAGCCGATGGAAAACAGCATCGGCGTCTCGAACGTCATGGAACCGCGCCACATCGTCGCGACCCAGTTGAACACCTTCACCCCGGTCGGGATGGAGATGAGCATGGTGGCGTACATGAAGTAGAGCTGGCCGGTCACCGGCATGCCCGTCGTGAACATGTGGTGCGCCCAAACGATGAACGACAGCACGGCGATGGAGGCGGTGGCGTACACCATCGAGGCGTAGCCGAAGAGCTTCTTGCGGGCGAACGCGGGGACGATGGCCGACACGATGCCGAACGCCGGCAAGATCATGATGTAGACCTCGGGGTGCCCGAAGAACCAGAACACGTGCTGGTACAGGACCGGGTCACCGCCGGCAGCGGCGTTGAAGAAGCCCGTGCCGAAGTGGCGGTCGGTCAGCACCATGGTGATGGCGGCGGCCAGCACCGGCATCACGGCCAAGAGCAGGAACGCGGTGATCAGCCAGGTCCAGCAGAACAGCGGCATCTTCATCAGCGTCAGGCCGGGCGCGCGCATGTTCAGCACGGTCACGATGATGTTGATGGCGCCCATGATGGACGAGGCGCCCATGATGTGGATGGCGAAGATGGCCAGGTCCATGCCCGGGCCCATCTGCAGCGACAGGGGCGCGTACAGCGTCCAGCCCGCGGCGGTGGCGCCGCCCGGCACGAAGAACGAGGCGGTCAGCATGATCGCGGCAACCGGCAGCAGCCAGAAGCTGAAGTTGTTCATGCGCGCGAACGCCATGTCGGACGCGCCGATCTGCATCGGGATCATCCAGTTCGCAAAGCCCACGAAGGCCGGCATGATGGCGCCGAACACCATGATCAGGCCGTGCATCGTGGTGAACTGGTTGAACAGTTCGGGGCGGAAGAACTGCAGGCCGGGCTCGAAGAGTTCGGTGCGCAGCAGAAGGGCCAGCGTGCCGCCCTCCAGAAGCATGACGAACGAGAAGATGAGATACATCGTCCCGATGTCTTTGTGGTTCGTTGCAAAAAGCCACCGGCGCCAGCCCGTGGGCACGCCGTGATGGTGGTCATCGTGACCGTGGCCGTGGCCCGGCGACACGTGGTCTACAGTGACGCTGCTCATGATGGACTCCTTCCTGCTGAGTGCCAGCCCCGTCCAACGGGGCGGCAGGGTATCTCTGACTAAACGGAACCGGTTCTACGGTGAAGGAACGGCGCGCGCGCAATCAGCGCGCGGGCGTGATGTCCTTCGGTAGAACCGTCGGGTCCTGCCCCTTGCCGGCATTGCTCCAGGCATGGCGCGTATAGCTGATGACCGCTGCGATCTCGACATCGTTGAGCTGCCCGCCGAACGCCGCCATGGCGGTGCCGGGCTTGCCCTTCAGCACGGTGTTGATCTGCTCCCCCTTGGGACCCAGAACAACCTTGTCTCCGTCGAGCGGCGGGAAGGAACCGGGAATGCCCTTGCCGTTGGCCTGGTGGCAGGCCACGCAATTCGCCGCGAAAACCTTTTCGCCGCGGGCAACCAGTTCGGCTTCCGTCCACTCTTTATTGGGATCGTCGGCGTTTGCCGCCATCTTCTTCTTTTGGTCTTCAACCCACTTATCGTAGTCGGCTTGCGCCAGGACTTCCACGACGATGGGCATGAAGGCGTGGTCCTTGCCGCACAATTCCGCGCACTGGCCACGATAGATGCCAGGCTTTTCGGCGTTGAACCAGGTGTCGCGAAGGAACCCGGGGATCGCGTCCTGCTTCACGCCGAAGTCCGGAATCATCCACGAGTGGATGACGTCGGCAGCCGTGAGGACGATGCGGATCTTCTTGTTGGCGGGAACGACCAGATGGTTGTCCACTTCCATCAGATAGAACTCGCCCTTGGGCTCGCGGTTCTCGATCTGGGCGCGCGGCGTGGAAAGCGTGGAGAGGAACTTGATGCCGGCGGCAGAGCCGTCGAGGTATTCGTAGCCCCACTTCCATTGATAGCCGGTGACCTTGACGGTCAGGTCGGCGCTGGAAGTGTCTTTCATGGCGACGACCGTCTTGGTGGCCGGCAACGCCATGGCGATGACGATGATGAAGGGAATCACGGTCCAGGCGACTTCGACACCCAGATGTTCGTGGAAGGTCGCCGCCTTGTGGCCGCGGGACTTCCGGTGCGCCCAGATGGAGTAGAACATCACTCCGAAGACGCCGATGAAAATCACAATACAGATCGTGAGCAGCAACCAATGCAGCCACATGATGTCGCGCGAAATCGCGGTGACGCCTTCATGCAGGTTCAGCTGATTGACCTTCGGACCGCCGGGCATGTTTTGCACCTGGGCACCGGCCACGCCGCCAATCAGCATCGCACAAGCCCCCAGTATCCCTCTCCACTTCTTCATGCTTACCTCGAAATACGGCGCGAAGGCCCATTTGCTGGTGGCGGAAGTCACCGGAATACGGGCAACACGCAATTATTAGATGGCAGGGCGATGCAGGGAGATAGAGCGGCCCTGTCGTTCCCTCTCGAAATCACAAAGAAACTGGCGGATTATAGCGGACGCGCAAACAGATGTAATTTAGTGCTCTTGAATTCATGCGGCCCGCCCCCACTTGGGCGCGCCCCCTTGACCGCGAGCCGTAAACAGGGTGGCTTAAAATCGCCCGCAACCTCATCACCATGGCGCCACGATGCAAAAGCCGCTGTCCGATCTGTATGCCGCCCTGTGCGCCCGCGCGCAGGAGCCCGCTCCCGAAGGCGCGCGCGCTTTATATATAGCGGGGCGACGCTGCGGCTGGGCCACGCACGCGGCCTGCGACGCGCTGCGCGACGCGCCCGAAACACAGTCCGACGGCACGGCATTGCGCATCGGCGAGGGCCTGGCGCCGGGCAATGCGCTGGACGCGGCGCTGGAACAGGCCGCGGAACTGTTGCGCCAAGCCAACTGCCTGCGCGGCTGGCGCGACGAACTGCTGGACGTATTGGATGGCGACGAGACGCTCGGCGTGATCGAACGCGCCGCCGTGCGGCCGCTGGGCCTGTTGACCAAGGCCGTGCACCTGAACGCCTGGACGCCCGACGGCAAGCTGTGGGTCGCGCGGCGTTCTCTCAGCAAATCCACCGATCCCGGTATGTGGGACACGCTAGTTGGCGGACTGGCCGGCAGGGGCGAAGACCTGGAACTGGCGCTGGTGCGCGAATGCGGCGAAGAGGCCGGCCTGGACGAACCCGATCTCGCGCGCCGCACGCCGCTGCGCACGATCCTGCGCATCCACCGCCGGCTGCCCGAGGGCTATCAGGTCGAAGACGTGCTGACCAGCACGTGCATCCTGGCGCCGGACGTCCGTCCCGCCAACCGCGACGGCGAGGTCATGGAAATCGCCACCATCGACGTCGCCACGGCCCTGCACCATGTCGCCGAGGGCGAGTTCACGCTGGAAGCGGCATTGGTGCTGGTCGAGGACATCATGCGGCGCCAGGCCGCGGGCGAGATCACGATCTGATCAGGCGCCGGCCCGGGGCTGAGCCGAGCTGGGCGGGCCTGATACGGCGCAGAACCTAGGACATGGGATTGGGCGAGGCGCGCCTAGTGGGGTGCGCCTAGGGGGGCGTGCCTAGCGGGGCGCAGGTTCCGGCGTTCCCAGCACGGACCCCGCCGCGGCGTCATCGTCACCCGATGATTCACCGCGCAGTTCGCGGGCCGCTTGCATATCCTCGGCCTGGGCCGGACTGACCGCGCCAGCGGCTTCCGCGGCCTCGGCCGCCTGCGCCGAGCTGGGCGGCGGCACGGGCGCCGGCGCGGCGGCCGCGGCCGCAGACTGCTGCGAAAACTGCTTCCACACTTCAATCGCGCGCAGGCGCTGCTTGGCCACGACCTGAATGCGTTCTCGCAGGTTCTCGTCGCGGTCGAGCAGGGCGTGGAAGTCGCGCGACGACAGCATCAGCAGCTTGCTGTAGCCCAGCGAGGTCACGTCCGGCGTAAGCTGCACTTCACCCAAAAGACCCAGTTCACCGAAGAATTCGCCGCTGCCCAGTTCGATCATGGTGTTGTCGGGCAGATGAACCGCCACGGCGCCCGACGCCACGAAGCACATTTCCTCGCCGTGCCGCCCCTTCGTCAGAACACGCTGATCGGGCAATGCCAGGCGGGGCTTGAGCAGCTTGCTGATGGCGCGCAGCGAATCGGGCGACAGGCCCTCGAACAGCGGCACGCGCTTGATGAGTTCGGCCGCGCTCATTTCGATGTCCAGCGGCGGGTGCTTGTCGATGTGCGCCCAGCGGCTTTTCAATTGCTCGGTCAGGTCCGCATAGACTTCGCCGCTGATCAGAAATTGCTCAAGCATGTCGCGATAGCGGATGCGTTCGAGCTCGCGGGCCACGCGGCCCAGATAACTTTCCTGCAGCCATTGGGCGTACGACGGATATTGCAGGTTCAGCGCCTGCAAGGCGTTTTCGATCAGATCCAGACGGCGCTGGTGCAGCGACACGATGCGCTGCGTGGCCTCTTCGCCAAGCAGCGGCGTGATCTGCTCGCGCGCAAAGGCGATCAGGCGCTGCGCGACCGAGCGCTTGCTCATCAGGTTGGCAAAGCGCTGGCCAAGCTCGCGCGCCAGCCAGCCCTGAAAGCCGAACAGGTAATGCAGCCGCAATGCCAGCCGGAAACCCGTCGAATAGCGGACATCGGCGGCAATGGCGCGCTCGAAGCCTTCAACGCCGCCCAGCCGGATCGCGTCTTCCAGCCGTTCGGCCCGCGCCAGCAGGGTTTCGGCCATGCGCCAGTCCACGATCTGCGCCTTCAGGATGTCGAAGAACATTTCCTCTTCGCGCTGGGCAACCATGGCCAGTCCCACGGACACGCGCTGCTCGTCGGTCATCTGGCTGACCCGGCCGTCGTGCACGCTGGCCAGGCTGGCGTCGAACACCGCGCGGATACGGTCGCGGACTTCGTTGCCGATGTGCTCGGCCTTGGCCACTTCCTCGGTCTTGCCCTGCAGATCTTCCAGCGCCACGGCCAGCACCTGATTGCGGATGGTGCGCTCGACCGGCGACAGCTGGTTCAGCCCCAACATGCGAATCAGCGGCCGCAGGCTGATGCCGTTGACGAACAGGGTCATCAGCACAAAGCCCGTGGTGGCCACGGCGATGAACTGGCGCGCCTCTTCGGGCACGCCCATCTGCTCGGTCACCGCCAGCGCCAGCGCCAGCGACACGGCGCCGCGCAATCCGCCCCACAGCATCACCACCTTGTAGGGATTGCTGACCTTGGTGCCCAGCCGGGTCAGGCCAAGCAGCGGCAGCAGCCCAAACACCACGATCGCCCGCGCGACCAGCGTCACCACGAACACCACACCCACCAGCACCAGTTCCTGCCAATCGGCCGCCGCCATCAGCTTCGGGATCAGCATGGCGGCGAACAGGAAGATGAGGGAATTGGCCCAGAAACCAAACTGCTCCCAGGCGCTGGCCAGGTGTTCGAAGGTGGTCGGCGACATGCGGGTGCGGCCGGTGGACCCGACCACCAGGCCCGCGATCACGGTGGCGACCACGCCCGACACGTTCAGGTAATGCTCGGAGATGAAGAAGGACAGATAGGCCAGCGTCAGCGTCAGGGTGATCTCGGCCGTGGGAAAGCCGCGCAGCCAGGCGAACAGAAAGCAGGCCAGGCGCCCCATCGCAAACCCGGCCACGCCGCCGCCGATGAAGTGCACGATGAAGTCATTGAAGATGCCGCTGACGGACAGTTCGCCTTTGCCGCTAAGCACGGCCAGCAGCACCGAGTACAACGCGATCGACGCCGCGTCGTTGAACAGGCTTTCGCCCTCGACCAGCGTCGTCAGCCGCTTGGGCGCGCCCACTTCGCGAAAGATCCCGACCACTGCCACCGGATCCGTCGTCGCCACGATGGCGCCCAGCAGCAGGCAAACGACTAGCCCATAGGGCGAGATGGCATCCAGCGTCACCCCCACCACGACCGTGCAGACAACCACGGCCACGATGGCCATCATCAGGATCGGCCCGATGTCGTCCATCAGTCGGCGCACGTTCATCGACAGCGCCGTCTCAAACAGCAGCACCGGCAGGAATACCATCAGGAAGGTCTCTGACGAGATCTCGAAGCGCTCCAGCGAATCGAGAAAGTCACCGATCCAGGCGGGCGCCCAGCCGTGCACGTGAATGACGATCCCGAGCAGACAGCCGACGATGGCGAGCAGCACCGAATAGGGCAGCTTGACGCGGCCGGCCAGGGGCGGCATGAAGCAGACCAGCGTGAGCAGGCCCGCAAGACCAAATACGAGAAAACCAACATCCATGGGTAGCGCCGCGTCCCGATCGTAGTGCTTGTGGAAAGTTTCACAAGAATAGCGGCTTTTTTCCGGCGCTCGCGGCCGGGGCGTGGCGGGAATCGGGGAGAATGCACGTTTCGTTACCCCAATGGACGCTTGCGAAACGTGCCGCGCCATGTTTTTTGGGTAATGTGGCATCACGCGAACTTTTGCAGGAGCGGCACGTGGCACGCATCCACACCTTGACCCGGCGCCACGACGCGCCCGCGATGCTCGTCCAGTTGACCGATAGCCATCTTTTCGGCGAACCCGAAACGTCGATGCTGGGCGTCAATACCGACGCAAGCCTGCGCGCCGTGCTGCGCCAGATCGAAGCCGACGGCAAGCATCCCGACCTGCTGCTCGCCACGGGCGACCTGTCGCAGGACGGCGAAGCCGCAGGCTACCGGCGTTTCGCGCGCATCCTGTCCGAATCGGCCGCGTTGGAACGCGCGACCATCCGCTGCCTGCCCGGCAATCACGATCAACCATCCGTCCTGCGCCAGGAACTCTCCGACTGGTCCATGCCCGTGACCGACGTGGGCGCATGGCGCATCGTTGCGCTGGACACCACGGTGCCCGGCTCGAACGCGGGCCATCTATGCAACGGCGAACTGGACATGCTGGAAGCGGCGCTGGCGCAGGCGCCCGATCGCCACACGCTGGTGGCGATGCACCATAACCCGATGCAGATCGACAGCCACTGGCATGACTCGATGATGATCGACAACCCCCAGGCGCTCTTCAAGCTGCTGGCGCGATTTGCCCAGGTGCGCGTGCTGCTCTGGGGCCATGTGCACCACGAGTTCGACCGCCGCCGGCACAACCTGCGCATGCTGGCCACGCCCTCGACGTGTTTTCAATTCAGCATCCGAGACGGCAAGCACATCGTCGACAACATGGCGCCGGGCTACCGGTGGATCAAGCTTTACCAGGACGGGTCGATGGCGACCGGAGTGCGCCGCGTCCAGGACGCGCTATGGCACACGGCGCTGGCGGCGCCGGATAGCGCACGGGCCGCATGATTTCTTGCAGCGCTTGCGTTCCGAGCGGGCATAAAAAACGGGGCACCGATATGCTAGGTGCCCCGCAAGCATCCGTCTCATAGGGGAGGGGAAAGAGGAGAAGCCGAGACGGATGACAAGACTGCTAACCGAAGTTCGCGGTCTACATGAAGTTAGGCGGCGCCTTCCCCATTAAGTTTCTGCGAACCCGGAAAATTTAACCCCGAATTTGTATCAATTTATTGGCCGCCCACCGCGCGCGGCCAAAGAAAAAAGGCCGCAACTTGCGGCCTTTGACTTGGATGCAGCGACGGGCGCGGCTACGGGGTCTGGCAACCTCACGAGGCGAGGTTGCCGCGCATCTTTTTCAGCGCCGCCGCTTCGATCTGGCGGATGCGTTCGGCCGACACGCCAAACTCTTGCGCAAGCTCGTGCAGCGTGGCGCCGCCGTCGTCCTGCAACCAGCGGGCTTCAACGATGCGGCGCGAGCGCGGATCCAGCGCATCGAGCGCACCGGTCAGGCCGGCGCTTTGCAGCTGATCGCGCGCGGCGCGTTCCAGCACGCGCGTGGGCTCCTGGCGGCCTTCGTCGGACAGGTAGGCGATCGGCGCGTAGCTGTCGTCGTCGTCGTCCTGGTTTTCCAGCGACATGTCGCGGCCGGACATCCGGACTTCCATTTCGCTCACGTCTTCGTGGCGAACGTTCAGCTCGCGAGCAATGTGGTCGACCTGTTCCGGATCCAGGGTCTGGCCGTCGGGACGCATGCTGCGCAGGTTAAAGAACAGCTTGCGCTGCGCCTTGGTCGTGGCCACCTTGACCAACCGCCAGTTGCGGATGATGTATTCGTGGATTTCGGCCTTGATCCAGTGAACGGCGAAGGACACCAGGCGCACGCCGCGCTCGGGGTCAAAACGCTTGACGGCCTTCATCAGGCCGACGTTGCCTTCCTGGATGAGGTCGGCGTGGGGCAGGCCATAACCCAGGTATTGCCGGGCCACGGACACCACAAGGCGCAGGTGCGACAGAATCAGCTCGCGAGCGGCGCCCAGATCTTCCTGGTCACGCAGGCGGCGGCCGAGTTCCGTTTCGCGATCCGCGGAGAGCACCGGCAGGCGGTTGACCGCGGAGATATAGGCGTCGATCGTGCCGAGAGCGCCCGGATTGGCAATGGCCAACGCCAGAGCGTTGCCGGAAGCGGTCAACGAGGTACTGGGTTGTTTCATAGCGGGGGTCTCCGGATGGCGAAGAGATAACGACATGAATTCGATGTTAGCACTCAAGTAATAGGAGTGCTAATTCGACTGTTGCGACGCGTCAAAGTTTCATTCTGATGGCGCGTCCCCATTTATTCGGGCCGCCCAGTGTAATGGCGTTACCAGCCCAGGCGCTTCAGCCCTTCGGCGGTGGCCTGACCGTCCGGACGGATGAAGAGCGCGCCGCGCGGATCCATGAAGACCTGGTAGCGGGCCCCGTCAAACAGCGGCATGTACGCGCCGCTGCCAAATTGGACATCGACAAAGGGGAACCAGTTCGGAAAACTTTTCTTCAGGGATCCGAGGTCGGGTGCCGGCCAATCATCCAGCGGGTGCACCGACCGCGTGGCGGTGGCCTCGCGGGCGGCATCGCTGTAGCGTCCGGACAGGCGTTCTAGCCGGTACAGCGGCGGCACGCCGGCCATCAGCGCGGGCAGTCTCCAGCGGACGACCCGGGCGTCGATCTGCCACTGGTCGCCATATAGAACATATTGCTTTGAGCCGATGGCGGGCGCGCTGGCATTGACCTGGAACTGGCCCTCGGCCTGTTGGCGGACGTCGATGCTGGCCACCGGCTCGTCGGTGGTCAGCCGCACGAACTGCACCAGCGACAGGGCCAGCAGACCGGTCACGCATCCCAGGCACACCAGCAGCAGGCCGCACGTGCGGCGCACCGGCCGGAACTGGAACATGCGACGACCGCGTTCGTCTCGCGGCCCGCCGCGGCCCAGCAACATGACCAAGCCCGGCAAGAGGACGATGACGGCGCCCAGCAGGATCCAGGCGAAGGGAGCGATTCCGTTGATCAAATCAGACGTTCCTATTCAAGCCGCCGCAGGCTGCAGCGCGGCGGGCGCAGGAAGCCGCCACCCGCCGCGGCAGGTCCGCCAGTATAGAAGCGGGCGTCAGGCGCCCGGTTTTCCAAGCCGCTCGACGTGAAACCGGATGTGATCCTCGATGAACGTCGAGATGAAGTAGTAGCCGTGGTCGTAGCCGGGCTGGCGGCGCAGGGTCAGCGGCTGCCCTGCGGCCGCGCATGCCGCCTCGAACACCTCGGGATACAACTGCTCGGCCAGGAATTGGTCCGCGTCGCCTTGGTCGATGAGGATGCCCCCGGGGAAAGGCTGCTGCAGGCCGCGCATCAGCGCGGAGGCGTCATAGGCCGCCCAGTCCGCCTCGTCGGCGCCCAGATAGGCGCCGAACGCCTTCTTGCCCCACGGGCACTGACTGGGCGCGGCGATCGGCGCAAATGCCGAGACCGAACGGAACTTGCCGGGGTTGCGCAGCGCCAGCACCAGCGCGCCGTGACCGCCCATGGAGTGGCCGAAGATGCCGGTGCGCGACGCGTCGCCCGGCAGAGCGCCGCCGGTGACGATGCCGTGCAGCTCCTGGGTGACATAGCTGTACATGCGGTAATGGTCGCGCCACGCGGGCGTGGTGGCATCCACATAAAAGCCGGCGCCGGTGCCCAGGTCCCAGCTTTCGTCTTCGCCGGGCACGCCTGCGCCGCGCGGGCTCGTGTCGGGCGCAACCAGCATGACGCCCAGTTCGGCGGCCAGCCGCTGCGCGCCCGCCTTGATCATGAAGGTCTCTTCGGTGCAGGTCAGGCCCGCCAGGTAGAACAGCACCGGCACCGGACCCTGCTCGGCCTGCGGCGGCACATAGACGGAGAACCGCATGGGCAGCCCGATTTCCGTGGAGGCGTGGCGGTAATAGCTCTGCGTGCCGCCGAAGCACCGATGCTGCGAGATGAGTTCGAGGGACGCGGCCATGGCTTGCTCCGGGAAAAGAGGTTGGAGATCGGAAAAATCGTCGGCGTTAGGGGAATCCACGGTGCGACGTTCCGTCGCCGAATGTTAACCTGCCCCTCAATGAGCGCCCGCCACAAAAAAATACGATTCCGCGCTCAGATTGTGGTCACGGGACTTGACCAGCGCCCACCGTGGCACTATTTATATACCGTGAGTGAAGACAACCCGTTCTTCCTGATACGCAAGCCCTGACACTATGGCCCGACTGCCCCGTCTGTACGCCCCTGGGCTGCCCCAACTGGTGCAGGCCAACTTTATTCAGCCGTTGGCGGCGCCATCGCAACCTGCGCCCGCCGACATCCTGAATCAGCTCGCCACCTGGCTGGGCGAATCGGCCCAGCGACACCGGGTGTCGGTGCACGGCTGGCTGCTGGCCAACGACCGCATCCTGCTCCTGGCCACGCCCGCCGACGAAGAAGGCCTGCCCCGCTTGATGCAGACGCTCGGCCGCAACCTGGCGGCGCGGCTGCGCGGCGGCCGGGTGTTCGCGGGCCGTTACCGATCTGCCTTGCTGGAACCCGGCGCGTGGGTGCTGCCTTCGCTGGTCTGGCTGGAGACGTATCCGGTTCGCAGCGGGGCCTCGCAGGATCCCGATTCGTGGCCGTGGTCGTCCGCGTCCAGCCATACCGGCAACACCAGCGCCGCCCCCGCGCAATGGCAATCCGATCACGCCGATTACTGGGCCTGCGGCAACACGCCGTTCGACCGTCAGGCCAACTATCGCAAGCGGCTTCAGGACGGCCTGTCGCGCGAGGAAACCCAGCGCATCGACCAAGCCGTTTCCGGTCAATGGGCGTTGGGCGGCGCGAGCTTCATCGCCAGCCTGGCCCACACCGCGAGCCGGCGCGTGGCGCCCGGCCAGCGCGGCCGGCCCCGCAAGAAGCCTGCGGCCGCAGCCGCGGACAACGAATCCAGCCCGCCTGCGCCGTCGACATCCACACCGCCGGCCACCAATTCCTGATTCTTCGACCCGCCTACACGGCGGGTTTTGTTTGCCTGGGCGTCCTGCGCTGGACTCCAACGGCTTTCCGTGTGGCATGCGCGCCCGCCGCAGCATCGCGCCCGCATGACTGCGCGGGGCGGGCGGGATCGGTGCAGTTTCGCCACACCTCGCGTCGATCCGGACCAGGAAAATCTTCCTTTTAAAGGGGGACACATAACTGCAAATTGGTCCGTTTCCCTGGTCTCTGTCATTCGTCGTGAAGAGACCCCTCTGGCAAGCCCAATAATGGCGCGGCCGTTGTTGTGTCCCTATATTAATGCACTATGATGGAGCGCCTATTTAAATAGGGTCATACCCCGTTTGTTCTTATTGCACCCTACTCATGTCGGGGGTATTGTCCGTCTCCTGCACTGCAACATTACGACGCAGGCCCACTGCGGAGCGCGCCATGCCCCAAATTACCCCGACCGAATCCTGTCCCCCCTCCAAGGCGATCCCCATCGATGCCAGCCGCATCGGTCTGCCTTCGGCCCAGGGCCTGTACAACCCGAAGAACGAACATGACGCCTGCGGCGTCGGCTTCGTGGCCCATATCAAGGGCAAGAAAAGCCACGCAATCATCCAGCAGGGTCTGAAGATCCTGGAAAACCTGGATCACCGCGGCGCGGTCGGGGCCGACAAGCTCATGGGCGACGGCGCGGGCATCCTTATTCAGATCCCCGATACGCTGTACCGCGACGAGCTCAGCCAGCAAGGCATCATCCTGCCCCCGCCCGGCGAGTACGGCGTGGCGATGGTGTTCCTGCCCAAGGAAACGGCTTCGCGCCTGGCCTGCGAACAGGAGCTGGAGCGCTCGGTCCGCGCCGAGGGCCAGGTCGTGCTGGGTTGGCGCGACGTGCCGGTGGACGTTGACATGCCCATGTCGCCCACCGTGCGCGACTGCGAACCCGTGATCCGCCAGCTCTTCATCGGCCGCGGCGCCGATGTGATGGTGCCCGACGCGCTGGAACGCAAGCTGTACGTGATCCGCAAGACCGCCAGCCACGCCATCCAGAACATGCACCTGGCGCACGGCAAGGAATACTTCGTGCCCTCGGCCTCGGTGCGCACCGTGGTCTACAAGGGCCTGCTGCTGGCCGATCAGGTTGGCCGCTACTACCGCGACCTGGCCGACACCCGCACGGTGTCCGCGCTGGCGCTGGTTCACCAGCGTTTCTCGACCAACACGTTCCCTGCCTGGCCCCTGGCCCACCCGTACCGCATGATTGCCCACAACGGCGAAATCAACACGGTCAAGGGCAACTTCAACTGGCTGCGCGCCCGCGAAGGCATGATGCAGTCGGCCGTGCTGGGCGACGACCTGAAGAAGCTCTACCCCATCGTCTACGAAGGCCAGTCGGACACCGCGACGTTCGACAACTGCCTGGAACTGCTGGTCAATTCGGGTTATTCGCTGGCCCACGCCATGATGATGATGATCCCGGAAGCCTGGGAACAGCACACGCAGATGGACGAAAGCCGCCGTGCTTTCTACGAATATCACGCCGCCATGATGGAGCCGTGGGACGGCCCGGCCGCGGTCGCGTTCACCGATGGCCGCCAGATCGGCGCCACGCTGGACCGCAACGGCCTGCGTCCCGCCCGCTATCTGGTCACCGATGACGACATGGTCATCCTGGCCTCGGAAGCCGGCACGCTGTCGATCCCCGAAAACCGCATCGTCAAGAAGTGGCGCCTGCAGCCGGGCAAGATGTTCCTGATCGACCTGGAACAGGGCCGCATCATCGACGACGCCGAAATCAAGCTGCAACTGGCCAACAGCCGTCCGTACCGCCAGTGGATCGAACGCCTGCAAATCAAGCTGGAATCGCTGCCCGCGCCGCGCCAGGTGGCCGTGGCCACGCAATCGGCCGTGTCGCTGCTGGACCGCCAGCAGGCCTTTGGCTGGACCCAGGAAGACTACAAGTTCATCCTGGAACCCATGGCCTCGACCGGCGAGGAAGTGATCGGCTCGATGGGCAACGATGCCCCGCTGGCCGTGCTGTCGGACCGCGCCAAGCCGTTCTACAACTACTTCCGCCAGTTGTTTGCGCAAGTCACGAACCCGCCGATCGACCCCATCCGCGAACAGCTGGTGATGTCGCTGGTGTCCTTCATCGGTCCGAAGCCGAACCTGCTGGACATCAACAACGTCAATCCGCCGCTGCGCCTGGAAGTGTCGCAACCGGTGCTGGACTTCGCTGCGATGGCCCAGATTCGCGACATCGACCAGGTCACGGGCAAGAAATTCCGCAGCTTCGAACTGGACATCACCTATCCCGCCGCCTGGGGCCCCGAAGGCATCGAAGCCCGCGTGGCAGCCCTGTGCGCGCGCGCCGTCGATGCGGTGCGCAGCGGCTACAACATCCTGATCGTGTCGGACCGCCTGGTCGACAGCGAGCGCGTGGCCATCCCCGCGCTGCTGGCCACCTCGGCCGTGCACCAGCACCTGATCCGCGCCGGCCTGCGCACCAACACGGGCCTGGTCGTCGAGACCGGCTCGGCCCGCGAAGTGCACCACTTCGCGCTGCTGGGCGGCTACGGCGCCGAAGCCATTCACCCCTACCTGGCGCTCGAATCGCTGGGCAAGATGAATGACCCCGAAAAGGCCGTGAAGAACTACATCAAGGCGCTGGGCAAGGGCCTGAACAAGGTCATGTCCAAGATGGGCATTTCCACGTACATGTCCTACACCGGCGCGCAGATCTTCGAAGCCGTGGGCCTGCAAAGCGCCCTCGTGAACAAGTACTTCACCGGCACCGCCTCCAACATCGAAGGCATCGGCATCTTCCAGGTTGCCGAGGAAGCGCTGCGCCAGCACCGCGCCGCCTTCAGCGCCGACCCCGTGCTTGCCAATGACCTGGACGCCGGCGGCGAATACGCCTATCGCGTCCGCGGCGAAGAGCACATGTGGACGCCGGATTCGATCGCCAAGTTGCAGCACGCCTCGCGCGCCAACAACTACCGCACGTACAAGGAGTACGCGCAGATCATCAACGACCAGAGCCGCCGTCACATGACGCTGCGCGGCCTGTTCGAATTCCGCTTTGATCCGTCGCGCGCCATCCCGCTGGACGACGTCGAGCCGGCCAAGGAAATCGTCAAGCGCTTTGCCACCGGCGCCATGTCGCTGGGGTCGATCTCGACCGAAGCGCACTCGGTGCTGGCCGTGGCCATGAACCGCATCGGCGGCAAGTCCAACACCGGCGAAGGCGGCGAGGACGAACTGCGCTACCGCGCCGAAATGCGCGAAGGCAAGAGCACCATCAAGGACGGCGACACGCTGGCCTCGGTGCTGGGCACGGACCGCATCGAAGCCGACGTCGAACTGAAGAAGGGCGACTCGCTGCGTTCGAAGATCAAGCAGGTGGCCTCGGGCCGTTTCGGCGTGACCGCCGAGTACCTGTCGTCCGCCGACCAGATCCAGATCAAGATGGCGCAGGGCGCCAAGCCCGGCGAAGGCGGCCAGCTGCCTGGCCACAAGGTGTCGGAATACATCGCCAAGCTGCGTTATTCCGTGCCGGGCGTGGGCCTGATCTCGCCCCCGCCGCACCATGACATCTACTCGATCGAAGATCTGGCGCAGCTGATCCACGACCTGAAGAACGTCAATTCCAAGTCCTCGATCTCGGTCAAGCTGGTGTCCGAAGTCGGCGTGGGCACGGTGGCCGCGGGCGTGGCCAAGGCCAAGGCCGACCACGTCGTGATCGCCGGCCATGACGGCGGCACGGGCGCCTCGCCGGTGTCGTCCATCAAGCACGTGGGCACGCCCTGGGAACTGGGCCTGGCCGAAACGCAGCAGACGCTGGTGCTGAACCGCCTGCGCAGCCGTATCCGCGTGCAGGCCGACGGCCAGATGAAGACCGGCCGCGACGTCGTCATCGGCGCGCTGCTGGGCGCCGACGAATTCGGCTTCGCGACCGCGCCGCTGGTCGTCGAAGGCTGCATCATGATGCGCAAGTGCCACCTGAACACCTGCCCGGTGGGCGTGGCCACTCAGGATCCGGCGCTGCGCAAGAAGTTCCAGGGCAAGCCCGAGCACGTCGTGAACTTCTTCTTCTTCATCGCCGAGGAAGTGCGCGAAATCATGGCCCAGCTGGGCATCCGCAAGTTCGACGACCTGATCGGCCGCGCCGATCTGCTGGACATGCGTTCGGGCGTGGAGCACTGGAAGGCGCAAGGGCTGGACTTCACCCGCGTGTTCCACCAGACCCAGTCCGACGCCGAAGTGCACCAGACCGAAGAGCAGGATCACGGCCTGGCGGGCGCGCTGGATCACCTGCTGATCGAGCGCAGCAAGCCGGCGCTGGAGCGGGGCGAGAAGGTCTCGTTCATCGTGCCGGTGCGCAACCGCAACCGCACGATCGGCGCCATGCTGTCGGGCGCCGTGGCCTCGCGCTACGGCCATGAGGGCCTGCCCGACGACACCATCCACATCCAGTGCAACGGCACCGCCGGCCAAAGCTTTGGCGCGTTCCTGGCGCACGGCATCACGATGGACCTGGTGGGCGAAGGCAACGACTACGTGGGCAAGGGTTTGTCCGGCGGCCGCATCATCGTGCGCTCGCCCAACGACTTCCGCGGCTTCGGTCCCGACCACATCATCGCTGGCAATACCGTGCTGTACGGCGCGCTGGCCGGTGAAGCGTTCTTCAACGGCGTGGCGGGCGAACGCTTTGCCGTGCGCAACTCCGGCGCTGCCACCGTGGTGGAAGGCACCGGCGACCACGGCTGCGAATACATGACTGGCGGCACCGTCGTGGTGCTGGGTTCCACCGGCCGCAACTTCGCGGCGGGCATGTCCGGCGGCGTGGCGTACGTCTGGGATCCGGACCGCACGCTCAAGCACCGCGTGAACCTGTCGATGGTGGAGCTGGAATCGGTCGTGCCGCACGCCGAGCAGCAGTCGCTGAACAACATCGACATCTGGCACAGCGCGCAGCGCGGCGGCGAACGCGAGACGGACGAGACCATCCTGCGCCGCCTGGTGGAAGACCACTTCCGCTACACCGGCAGCTACCGTGCTCGCGAGATCCTGGGCGACTGGGAAGCCTCGCGCGGCAAATTCGTGAAGATCATGCCGACGGACTACCGCCGCGCATTGGGTGAAATGTGGCGTGCAGCCAACCCGCAACAAATGGCTGCGTGAGGGATACCATGGGAAAGATCACTGGCTTTATGGAATACCAGCGCCTGCAGGAGGCCTCCGAGGCCCCGCAGAAGCGGCTGAAGAACTGGCGCGAATTCGTGCTGCACCTGACCGACGACCAGGCCAAGCAGCAGGCGGCGCGCTGCATGGACTGCGGCATCCCGTTCTGCAACAACGGCTGCCCGGTCAACAACATCATCCCGGACTGGAATGACCTGGTGTACAAGCAGGACTGGCGCCGCGCGCTGGACGTCCTGCACTCCACCAACAACTTCCCGGAGTTCACGGGCCGCATCTGCCCGGCGCCCTGCGAAGCCGCCTGTACCTTGAACATCAACAGCGACGCGGTGGGCATCAAGTCCATCGAGCACGCGATCATCGACAAGGGCTGGGCCGAAGGCTGGGTGGCGCCGCAAGTGCCGGCGCGCAAGACGGGCAAGAAGGTCGCCGTCGTGGGCTCGGGCCCGGCCGGCATGGCGTGCGCGCAGCAACTGGCGCGCGCGGGCCACTCGGTGACGCTGTTCGAAAAGAGCGACCGCATTGGCGGCCTGCTGCGCTACGGCATCCCCGACTTCAAGCTGGAAAAGCACCAGATCGACCGCCGCATCTCGCAGATGGAAGCCGAGGGCGTGGAATTTGCGCCGTCGACCTACGTCGGCAACCCGAAGGATCCCGTGGCCGATGGCCTGACCGTGCGCACGCCGCAATCGCTGATGGCCGAATTTGACGCCGTGGTGATGAGCGGCGGCTCCGAGACGCCGCGCGACCTGCCGGTGCCTGGCCGTGAGCTGGAAGGCGTGTACTTCGCCATGGATTTCCTGCGCCAGCAGAACAAGGCCGTGGCGGGCGACCGCCTCACCAACCAGACGCTGGCCAAGGGCAAGCATGTGGTGGTGATCGGCGGCGGCGACACGGGTTCCGACTGCGTCGGCACCAGCAACCGCCACGGCGCGGCGTCGGTCACGCAGTTCGAACTGATGCCCCAGCCGCCAGAGTCCGAGAACAAGGCCATGACGTGGCCGTACTGGCCGCTGAAGATGCGCACGTCGTCCTCGCACGAGGAAGGCTGCGAGCGCGACTGGTCGGTGACCACCAAGCTGCTCAAGGGCGCCAACGGCAAGGTCGAAAAACTGGTCGGCGCGCGCGTCGAATGGTTCAAGGACGACGCCACCGGCCAGATGAAGATGCGCGAGGTCGAAGGTTCGGAATTCGAGATCAAGGCCGACCTGGTGCTGCTGGCCATGGGCTTCGTGTCGCCGGTGCAGAACGTGCTGGACGCGTTCGGCGTGGATCGCGACGGCCGCGGCAATGTGCGCGCCAACACCGACGACTACCGCACCAGCGTCGAAAAGGTCTTCACCGCCGGCGACATGCGCCGCGGCCAGTCGCTCGTCGTCTGGGCCATCCGCGAAGGCCGCCAATGCGCGCGTTCGGTCGACGCCTACCTCATGGGAAGCAGCGATCTGCCGCGTTGATCGCAACACGACCTATCAACGCCGCCGGTCGCCTTGCGCGCCGGCGGCGTTTGTTTTGGGCGGCGAAATCACACATTCCTGTTGCGGCATAACCACTTTCTGAAAGCGGTCTTTTCACGATTTGACACACGTCAAGTTGGGGGACAGGGCGGTCTGAGAACCTGTCGGCTCACCCCACACGGAAAGATCGGAGAAGAAAATGTTTTCGCTGAACGGGCGTATCCGCGCCACCGCCATTGCCGGTTTGATCGCTGCCGGCGCATTTGCCGCCCCCGCCCATGCCCACGAAGCGGGCGATGTGCTGTTCCGCGTGGGCGTGACCCAAGTCCGCCCCTCGCAAAACAATGGCTCGGTGCTCGACGGCAGCGTCAAGCTGGATGTGAGCAACAACGTGCGCCCCAGCTTCACCCTGGCCTACATGGCCACCCGCAACATCGGCATCGAACTGCTGGGCGCCTGGCCCTTCCAGCATGACGTCAACGGCAGCAACCTGGGCAAGATCGGCTCCACCAAGCAACTGCCCCCCACCCTCAGCCTGCAATGGCACATCCTGCCCGACAGCATGATCCAGCCGTACATCGGCGTGGGCATCAACTACACGCACTTCTTCGACACCAAGGGCGAAGGCGCGCTGAAGGGCTCGAACCTGAAGCTGGGCGATTCCTGGGGCGTGGCCGCGCAATTGGGCGCGGACGTCAAGATCAACGACCGCTGGTTCATGAACGCCGACATCCGCTACATCGACATCAAGTCCAAGGTGACGCTGGACGGCGAACGTGTCGGCACCGCCCGGATCGATCCGTGGGTGGCCACGCTGGGCGTCGGCTACCGCTTCTGATCGCGGCCCCTGACGATGCGCGCGGCCTCGCGCGCATCGGTCAATCCTGCGGCGCCTGCAGCCGGCTCCGCAGGGCCTGCAACGCCGGCGTGTCGTCATCGGCACGCCAGACAAGCTGGGTCAGCGCCTGCCCGTGGGGACCCGACAGCGCCCCCACGCGCACCGAATGCTCCGCCCCCAGCACCGCCAGCACCGACCGCGGCACGATCGCCACGCCGGTCCCCGCGGCCACACACGCCACGATGGCGTGATACGACGCAAACTCCATCACCTTGTCCGGCGCAATGCCTTCCTGGTTCAACCACGACTCCAGGATCCGCCGGTACGAGCAGCCCGCCGCAAACGCGATGACGCTGCGGTTGACCAGATCTTTCGCGCTGCCGATAGGCGCCCAGGCCAGCGGTGAGATCAGCGCCAATTCTTCCTTGAACGCATCCATCGCCGCCAGGCCTTCCGCGGGAAAGGGCTGCGCCACGAACGCAGCCTCGATCTCGTAATTGCGCACCTTTGCGGCCAGCGCGCCCGACGTGCCGGTGACCAGTTCGATGCGCACCTTGGGCCAAGCCTCGTGATAGGCCGCCAGGATGGGCGGCAGGCGGGCGGCCGCCGTGCTTTCCATGGTGCCGATGCGCAGCACGCCTTGCAGGGCGCCTTCCCGGACGGCCGATTGCGCCTCGTCGGACAGGCGCAGCAGCCGGTCCGCATAAGACAGCAGCACCCGGCCCTGATCCGACAACACCAGGCGGCGGTTCTGCCGCCGAAAGAGCGGCGTTCCCAGCGACGTCTCCAACTGCTTCAGGCGGGTCGAGACGTTGGACTGGACACGGTTCAGGTGCGCGGCGGCGCGCGCCACCCCGCCCTGGTCGGCAACCGTCTTGAAGATCTGCAACGCGTCGAGATCCAAGTTTCTCATTTTGGGAACTCACGTTCTCAATAATTCACTATTCAAGATATTAGTACAGCCGTAGAGTTGGGCCATGTCAACGCCTGCTTACCCTTCACTCGACCCCTCGGCCAGCGCCACCCGTCTGGCATGGCCCGCGGCCCTTGCGCTGGCGGCCGCCATGGGCATCGGACGCTTTGCCTTCACGCCGGTCTGGCCGTTGATGGCGCAGGAGTCTGGTCTGTCGCTTGCACAGGGCGGCTGGATGGCGTCGGCCAATTACGCGGGCTACCTGCTGGGCGCGCTGGCGGCCATCGTCTGGCCCGTGCGCCGGCTGCGCGCCACGCTGGCGGCCAGCCTGGCCGCCGTGGCCGCCCTGACGCTTGCCATGCCGCTTGTGAACAACGTGGCCGGCTGGTCGGCGCTGCGGCTGGCCGCGGGCTATGCCAGCGCCAGCGCCTTCATCTGCGTGGTGGCGTGGCGGCCGGTTCCCGCCGGGGACGCGCGAGAGGCGTCGGTATCCGCGGTGACGTACGCCGGCGTGGGCGCGGGCATCGCGCTCACGGGGCTGGCGTGCCTGGCCTTGATGGGCTGGGGCGCGGGCGCCAACCTGACCTGGTCCGCGCTGGGCACCCTGGCGCTGGCGCTGTCCGCGGCGGCGGGGACTGGCCTCACCCGGCAATCGCCCCCGGTCCGCCAGACGGGCGCCGGCGCGCCACCGGCGCGGCTGCCTCAGGGCATTGCCGTGCTGTCGCTGCACTACGGCGTTTTCGGGGTGGGTTACATCATCCCGGCGACCTTCCTGCCCGCCATGGCCAAGGAGATCTTTCCCAATCCGGCGATCTTCGGGTGGGCGTGGCCGATTTTCGGGATGGCTGCGGCGCTGTCCTGCCTGCTGGTACCCCGGCTGGCGCGGGGCCGTGACGACCGGCAAGTGTGGCGCGGCGCGCAGGCGCTGATGGCGGCCGGCATGCTGGCCGTGGCGCTGTGGCACCACATTGCCGCCGTGATTCTGGCGGCGCTGCTGGTGGGCGGCACCTTCATGGTGATCACGCAGGCGGGCATGTTGACCGCGCGCCGCCGGTCGGGCGCGGCGGGGCCACGGGCGGCGGCCATCATGACGGCGGCGTTCGCTGCCGGGCAGATCCTGGGCCCGCTGCTGACCTCGTGGGCGGCGCGCTGGGGCGCCGGGTTGCCGCAGGTGTTGGCTGCCAGCGCGGCGCTGCTGGCGCTGTCGGCCTGGGGGCTGGGAAAAGTCACGACAGAGGGCAATGGCGCTGGGCATAATGCCATCGGCCCCTCGGGCCAATCACACAGCAATTAAAAAGCAGGAAAAGAGGAGTCCCCAGCATGAAAGCACTACGCCCCCTGATTGCCGCCCTGGCCGCCACCGCCGCCTTTGGCGGCGCCGCCCAGGCCCAGACCGCCGAATGGCCCGCCAAGCCGGTGACCATGATCGTCCCCTATGCCCCCGGCGGGTTTGCCGACACGCGCGTGCGCCTCCTGGCGCGCAAGCTGGGCGAGTCGCTGGGCCAGCCTGTCGTGGTCGAGAACAAGGCGGGCGCCGGTGGCGTGGTTGGCACCAACCTCATCGCCAAGGCGGCGCCGGACGGCTACACGATCGGCACGGGCAACCTGGCCCCGATGGCGGTCAACCCGTCCCTGATGAAGGAAATGCCCTACAACCCGCAAAAGGACCTGGCGCCGATCATCCTGATCGAAAACAGCCCCCTGGTCCTGAGCGTGAACAACGAACTGCCGGTCAAGACGCTGGCCGACCTGATCGCGCTGGCCAAGAAGCAGCCGGGCAAGCTGACTTTCGGTTCGTCCGGCGTGGGTGGCGCGCACCACCTGTCGGGCGAGATGTTCCGCGAGCAGGCCAAGATCGACATCATCCACGTGCCCTACAAGGGCGGCAGCCTGGCCGCGACCGACCTGATGGGCGGCCACATCTCGATGATGTTCGAAATGGGCTATTCCGCGCTGCCCGCCATCCAGGGCAACAAGATCCACCCGATCGCCGTCACGTCCGCCAAGCGCCTGGCCGTGCTGCCCGACGTGCCCACCATGGCCGAATCCGGCCTGCCGGGCTTTGAGTCCTACAACTGGCAGGGCATCGTCGCGCCGGCCGGCACGCCCGCGCCGATCATCGCCAAGCTGAACGCCGAGTTCAACCGCATCCTGAAGGAACCGGATGTGCAAAAGGCCATCGCCGACACCGGCAGCCAGGCCGGCGGCGGCACGCCCGAGGAATTCGCCGCGTTCATCAAGAGCGAAAGCGAAAAGTGGGCGCACGTCATCAAGGCTGGAAACATCCAGCTTCAATAACCTCCCAGGAGTTTTCCCATGGCTTCCCCTCTGATTGAACTGCTCAAGCTGGACCATCCCATCATTCAGGCGCCCATGGCGGGCGGCGCCACCACGGTGGAACTGGTGGCCGAGGCATCGAAGGCGGGCGCCCTGGGATCGCTTGGGGCGGCTTACATGACGCCGGAACAGATCGACGCGGCGGCCGCGGCGATCCGTGCGCGCACGGACCGCCCGTTCGCCATCAATCTGTTCGCGTCCGTGCCGCAGCAACCCATGACGGGCAATGCGGAGGCGATGCTGGCCCTGATGGCCCGCTACCACGAGCAACTGGGCCTGCCTGCCCCCGAGGCGCCCGGTCCGCAGACCGACCCGCTGGCGGGCCAGCTCGAGGCCATCCTGCGGATCCGTCCCGCCGTCCTGAGCTTCACCTTCGGCCGCCTGCCCGCTGAGGCCGTGGCGCGCTGCCGCGAGCTGGGCATCCTGACCGTGGGGACGGCCACCACGGTGCGCGAGGCTCAGACGCTGGAGCAGGACGGCGTGGACGCCGTCGTGGCGCAAGGCGCCGAGGCGGGCGGCCACCGCGGCACCTTCCTGGATGCCTTCGAGGCGTCCCTGATCGGCACGATGGCCCTGGTGCCTCAGGTGGCCGACGCCGTCTCGGTGCCAGTCATTGCGTCGGGCGGCATCATGGACGGGCGCGGCATCGCGGCCGCCCTGGCGCTGGGCGCCGACCTGGTTCAAATGGGGACGGCCTTTCTCACGACGGACGAATCCGGCATCAGCGAGGCCTACAAGGCCGTCCTGCCCGCCTCCCGCGCGGAACAGTCCCGAGTCACCCGCGCCTTTTCCGGCCGCCCCGCGCGGGGCATCGCCAACGCCTTCATGCGGGACGCGGACGCCATCGGGGGCGACATCCTGCCGTATCCGCTGCAGAACGCGCTGACGCGCCCGATGCGCACGGCGGGCGGCAAGAGCGGCAACATCAACGTCCTGTCCCTGTGGGCCGGCCAGGGTGCGCCGCTGGCGCGGCGGGAATCGACGGCGGATTTGATTCAGCGTCTGGCCCGCGAGATGGCGGCGGCGCGAGCACGGCGCTGAAGAAGCATGGCGGGGCCGCTAAAAAGGGTGTCTGACACCCGGGTCGGAGGCGTGTGCGCTGGGCTGGCGTTCCAGGGGTGTCAGACACCCGTGACGCCTAGAAAGATGGCAGCCAGCCGCCCGCCGGATTGTCCGTGGAATTGAAAACACTGTTCCACGTGCGGCCGGTCCGATTGTGATTGCACAGCCTCGGGCTACAATGGCGCCTCGCCGCCGGGAGCCGACGCTTGAGCTCGTCCCCGGCATCTGAGTAACAGGGCGCTTCCCGACGCAGCCTGTCTTGCCCGCGCCGGCCAGGTTCTCCGGCCCGCTTGCCGGCAGGACAGCACGGCAAGCTCCGCCGCCGAAACTCCCTTTCGTTGCCCATGCCCGCTCAAACCAGCAGCACCCCGGAATTCGCCCTGCGCCTGGAAGGTGTGGCGCTTGGCTACGGTGATTTCACCGTCTTGCGCGATATTTCCATGGACGTCCGGGCGGGCCAGGTGGTGGCAGTCATGGGAGGGTCGGGTTCCGGCAAGACCACGCTGCTGCGCGCGGCCACCGGCCAGATCACCGCCCAGCAGGGCCGCGTCCTGGCGTTCGGCCAGGATATCGGCGCTGCCTCCCGCTCGGAAGTGCAAGCCCTGCGCAAGCGCATGGGCGTGCTGTTCCAGCAGGGCGCGCTGTTCACCGACCTGAACGTGTTCGAGAACGTGGCCTTTCCCCTGCGCGAGCACACGCGCCTGCCCGAGGCCGAACTCACCGACCGCGTGCTCGACAAGCTGGATGCCGTTGGCCTGCGCGCCGCCGCCCACCTGAAGGTCTCGGAAATCTCGGGCGGAATGGCCCGGCGCGTGGCGCTGGCCCGCGCCGTGGTCCTGGAACCCGAACTGATCCTGTACGACGAACCCTTCGCGGGGCTGGACCCGATCTCGCTGGGCATCACCGCCCGCCTGATCCGCAGCCTTGCCGACCGCCTGGGTTGCGCCTCGGTGCTGATCACCCACGACGTGCAGGAATCCTTTGCCATTGCAGACCAGGTCTACCTGGTGGGCCGCGGCCAGCTCGCCGCCGCCGGCACGCCGCAGATGCTCGCGGCCTCGCCGGACCCCTATGTCCAGCAATTCCTGAAAGGCCAGCCGGACGGCCCGGTCGCATTCCAATATCCCGAAACTCCCGCCTTCCAGAAGTGGCTGTCGCAACAGAAAGGGCGCAAAGCATGAGCGGATCCAACAACGCCATCGCCGTGCTGGGCCAATGGGTGCGTTCCCACGTCGCCGGCATCGGCTATTTCACCCGGTTCTTTGGCGCCATGCTGGCGCGCAGCGGCATCGCGCTGTCCCGCCCGCGCCTGGTGTCGCAGCAGGTCCACTTCATCGGCAATTATTCGCTCCTGATCATTGCCGTCTCCGGCATGTTCGTGGGCTTCGTGCTGGGCCTGCAGGGCTACTACACGCTGAACCGCTACGGCTCCGAAGAGGCCCTGGGCCTGCTGGTGGCCCTGTCGCTGGTGCGCGAGCTGGGGCCGGTGGTCACCGCGCTGCTCTTTGCGGGCCGCGCCGGCACCTCGCTCACGGCCGAGATCGGCCTGATGAAAGCGGGTGAACAACTGTCGGCCATGGAAGTCATGGCCGTGGACCCGATACGCCGGGTGCTCGTGCCGCGCCTGTGGGGCGGCATCATCGCCATGCCCATCCTGGCCGCGGTGTTCTCCATGGTGGGCATCCTGGGCGGCTGGGTCGTGGGCGTGCTGCTCATCGGCGTGGACGCCGGCGCCTTCTGGTCGCAGATGCAGAACGGCGTCGATGTATGGAAAGACGTCGCCAACGGCGTCATCAAGAGCGTCGTCTTCGGCGTCACGGTGACGCTGGTGGCGCTCTACGAAGGCTGGCAGGCCAAGCCCACCCCCGAAGGCGTTGCCCGCGCCACCACGCGCACCGTGGTCGTGGGCTCGCTGGCGGTGCTGGGGCTGGACTTCCTGCTCACCGCCTTGATGTTTGGAAATTGATACGGATCGATCATGTCACGCGAAAAAACCGACTTCTGGGTAGGCCTGTTTGTATTGCTCGGCGCGATCGCGCTTGGATTCCTGGCGTTGCGCGCCGGCAACTTGAGCACCTTTTCCTTTGCCCCGACCTATACCGTGACCGCCAACTTCGATAACGTAGGCGGCCTCAAGGTGCGCGCGCCGGTCAAGAGCGCCGGCGTGGTGGTGGGCCGGGTCACGAACATTTCCTTCGACGACAAGACCTTCCAGGCCATCGTTTCGGTCGATCTGGAAACGGCATACCAGTTCCCCAAGGACTCGTCGGCCGCCATCCTGACCTCGGGCCTCCTGGGCGAGCAATACCTGGGCCTGACCGCCGGAAGCGAGGAAGATAACTTTACCGACGGCGGAAAAATCCGCTATACACAAAGCGCCGTGGTCCTGGAGCAGCTGATCAGCCAATTCCTGTACGGGTCGGCGGAAAAGCAGGGCACGACCGCCGCGCCGGAAGGCGCTCCCAAGGCGCAGGATTAAAGGCCCGGCACAAACAAGCCGTTACTACGCTGCGTCTCGCGGTCGCGATAACAAAAGAATGTTGATAGGGATACCCGGATCATGAATAAGAAAGCTATTTCCCGAATTGCCACCGTCGCAGCGGCGGGCGCGCTGATGGCCGGCTGCGCCGCACCCAAGAATCCGGATCCGCGCGACCCCTGGGAAGGCTTCAACCGCGGTGTCTACCAATTCAACGACACGGTCGACCGCGCGGTGTTCAAGCCGGTCGCGCAGGCCTACACGTTCGTGACGCCGCAGCCCGTGCGCAGTTGCATCCACAACATCTTCAGCAACGTCGGCGACCTGTGGTCCGGCACCAACAGCTTCCTGCAGGGCCGCGGCCACGACTTCGTGAACACGCTGGGCCGCTTCCTGTTCAACACGACCATGGGCGTGGGCGGCTGCTTTGACGTCGCCTCGGCCAATGGCGCGCGCAAGATCCCCAACGATTTCGGCACGACGCTCGGCGTCTGGGGCTTCAGCCAGGGTCCGTACCTGGTGCTGCCGTTCTTCGGCGCCTCCAGCGTGCGTGATGGCGTCGGCCTGGTCGGCGACCTGTACGGCACCACCTACGGCTACATGGGCGTGGACTCGATCGACAACGTCCGCCTGCGCAATTCGCTGTGGGGCCTGCGCATCGTCGATACGCGCGCCAACCTGCTCGACACGACCGACACCATCGACCGCGTGGCGCTGGACCCGTACAGCTTCGTGCGGGACGCCTTCCTGCAACGCCGCGCCGCCATGGTCCTGGGCCATCGCGTGGATGACGAAGGCTCGCTGCCCAACTACGAAGACGACGGCGACGACGCCCCCGCCGCCCCCGCGCCGGCCCCCGTGCCTGCACCGCAACCCGCGAACAAGTAAGCTGTCGGATTGCGCTTTCGGTACTGAAGGAGATTTGATGCGATTTTCCGTTCCCTCCCTGTTGCAGCGGCTGATGTTCGCGGGCCTGCTGGGCTTGTCCGCCGCCACGGCCGCGTCGGCCGCACAAGCCAAGCCGGATCCCAATGGCCCGCCCGAACAATTCGTGCTGGCTGCCGCCAACGAGGCCCTGGATGTCCTGAAGGCTGACGGCGCGGTCCGGGCCGGCAACACCGCCCGCATCAACCAGGTCGTCGACCAGCACATTCTGCCGTACGTCAACTTCCAGAAGACGACGCGCCTGGCCGCCGGCCGCTACTGGCGCCAGGCCTCCGACCAGCAGAAAACGGCGCTGGCCGAGGCTTTTCGCGGCACGCTGATCCGCACGTACAGCGGCGCGCTGACCCGCGTCACGTCCAGCACCACCATCACCGGCCTGCCGTTCCGCGGCGATCCCAAGGCCGACGACGTGGTCGTGCGCACGCTGATCAGCCAGTCCAACAGCCAGCCGGTGGGCGTGGACTACCGCCTGGAAAAGACCCCGCAGGGCTGGAAGATCTACGACATGAACGTCGAAGGCATCTGGCTGATCGAGAACTACCGCAACCAGTTCGCCCAGCAGATCAACCAGAACGGCATCGACGGTCTGATCCAGGCGCTGAACCAGCGCAACAAGTAAAGACCCGTTCAGGCTCAGCTCGGCCCGGCGCGTCCCCTCGGGGGGCCGCCGGGCCGATTGTTTTTGGGGACGCAGCAAGCGGGGCGTCCCCTTTGCCACCGGGGCCATCAGGGCTCCTGCCGCACCGCGCTTATATAATGGTCAATTCGCTCTTTCCGGGCCATCTCCCCCCGTCATGTCTGCCGTCAGCCTAGAAAACGTCTCCAAGATCTACTCGCCGCGCCAGCGCGGCTGGCAGAAACTGCTCGGGCGCGCGCCCCGGCCCGGCTTTCAGGCGCTGGACAACGTCAGCCTGAACATCGAGCACGGCGAGTTCTTCGGCCTGCTCGGTCCCAACGGCGCGGGCAAGACCACGCTCATCTCCATCCTGGCGGGCCTCGCGCACGCCACCTCGGGCCGCGCCACCGTCTGTGGTTACGACGTCGTGGCCGACTACAAGTCGGCGCGGCGGGCGCTGGGCGTCGTGCCGCAGGAATTGGTCTATGACCCGTTCTTTACCGTGCGCGAGACGCTGCGCATCCAGTCCGGATACTTCGGCCTGCGCAAGAACGACGACTGGATCGACGAGATCCTGTTCAACCTGGGCCTGGCCGACAAGGCCAATTCCAACATGCGGGCACTGTCCGGCGGCATGAAGCGCCGGGTGCTGGTGGCGCAGGCGCTGGTGCACCGCCCGCCGGTCATCGTGCTGGACGAGCCGACCGCGGGCGTGGACGTGGACCTGCGCCGCACGCTGTGGGAGTTCATTTCGCGGCTGAACAAGGCCGGCCACACCATCATGCTCACCACGCACTACCTGGAAGAGGCCGAGGCGCTCTGTAACCGCATCGCCATGCTCAAGGGCGGGCGTGTCGTGGCGCTGGACACCACCCAGGCGCTGCTTGCCCGCGTGGGCGGCGTGGACCTGGAAGACGCTTTCGTGCGCATCATGCACCAGGACGACGAGCCCGGCGCGCGCGCCCTGCAACCCGAAGAGATCTCATCATGACCCAGCCCGCCACGCCTGCCGGCCAGCCGCTGGTGCAGCCCCGCCTGGACGCCGGCTCCGGCTTTCCGACCCTGCTGCGCAAGGAATTGCTGCGCTTCTGGAAGGTCAGCTTCCAGACCATCGCCGCGCCCGTCATCACCGCGCTGCTGTACCTGCTGGTCTTCGCGCATGTGCTGGAAGGGCGCGTCACGGTGTACGGCACCGTGCCCTACACGTCGTTCCTGATCCCCGGGCTCATGATGATGAGCATGCTGCAGAACGCGTTCGCCAATCCGTCCTCGTCGCTCATCCAGAGCCGCATCACCGGCAACCTGGTGTTCATGCTGCTGCCGCCGCTGTCGCACCGGGACATCTTCGGCGCCTACGTGCTGGCCGCGATCGCGCGGGGTCTGGCGGTCGGCCTGTGCGTGTGGGCCGTGGCGCTGTTCTTCGTGCCGCTGGCGCCCGCGCATCCGCTGTGGGTGCTGGTCTTTGCAGTGATGGCGTGCGGCATCATGGGCACGCTGGGACTGGTCGCGGGCCTGTGGTCCGAAAAATTCGACCAGCTCGCGGCCTTCCAGAACTTCCTGATCATGCCGGCCACCTTCCTGTCCGGCGTGTTCTATTCCATCCATACGCTGCCGCCGTTCTGGCAAAGCGTCTCGCACTGGAACCCCATCTTCTACACCATCGACGGATTCCGCTACGGATTCTTCTCGGTGTCGGACGTCTCGCCCTGGCACAGCCTGGCGGTGGTGACGGCGGTGTTCCTTGCGCTCTCCGCTTACGCGCTGCGGCTTCTGGCCAGCGGCTACAAACTCAGGAACTGACGTCCATGCTTCCCACTCCCGCGCAAGTCCGCCAATACATCGCTGACGGCCTGCCCTGTGAACATCTCGACGTGCAGGGCGACGGGTCGCATTTCGACGCCGTCATCGTCAGCACGGCCTTCGAAGGCAAGCGCCTGATCCAGCGCCACCAGCTCGTCTACGCCGCGCTGGGCGACCGCATGAAAGCCGAGATCCACGCCCTGTCGATGCGCACCCTGACCCCCGCCGAATACCAGAAAGCGGGCGAATGATGGACAAGCTTCGCATTACCGGCGGCGCGCGGCTGCATGGCGAGATCTCGATTTCCGGCGCCAAGAACTCGGCCCTGCCGATCCTGTGCTCGGGTCTGCTGACCGCCGACACGCTGGTGCTGTCCAATGTGCCGCGCCTGAACGACACCGGCACCATGCTGCGCCTGCTGGCCCGCATGGGCGTGCGCGCCGAACGCGCCGACGACGGCATCGTCACGCTGCAGGCCGGCAACGTCGACAGCCTGGAAGCGCCGTACGACCTGGTCAAGACGATGCGCGCCTCGATCCTGGTGCTGGGCCCGCTGGTCGCGCGGTTCGGCGAGGCCCGCGTCAGCCTCCCTGGCGGCTGCACCATCGGCCAGCGGCCGGTCGACCAGCACATCAAGGGCCTTGCCGCGCTGGGTGCTGAAATCAGCATCGAGCACGGCTTCGTGGTGGCGCGCGCCAAGCGCCTGAAGGGCGCCTCCATCCGCACCGACATGGTCACGGTCACCGGCACGGAAAACCTGCTGATGGCCGCCGTGCTGGCCGAGGGCCGCACCGTGCTGGAAAACGCCGCGCGCGAGCCCGAAGTGGTGGACCTGGCGGAACTGCTCATCAAGATGGGCGCCCGCATCCAGGGCCACGGCACCGACCGCATCGTGATCGACGGCGTCGAGCGCCTGCATGGCGCCGAACACCGCGTCATCTCGGACCGCATCGAAGCCGGCACCTTCCTGTGCGCGGTGGGCGCGGCCGGCGGCGACATCCTGCTCAAGAACGCGGATGCCGACATCCTGGGCGCCACGCTGGACAAGCTGACCGAAGCGGGCCTGACCATCGAGACCGGTCCCGGCTGGATCCGCGGCGCGATGGACAAGCGCCCCAAGGCCGTGGGTTTCCGCACGCACGAATACCCGGGCTTTGCCACCGACATGCAGGCCCAGCTGATGGCGCTGAACACCGTGGCCGACGGCACGTCGGTCATCGTCGAGACCATCTTCGAGAACCGCTACATGCACGTGCAGGAACTGCGCCGCATGGGCGCCCAGATCGACATCGACGGCCACACCGCTGTCGTGCGCGGCGTGCCGCGCCTGTCCGGCGCAACGGTCATGGCGACCGACCTGCGCGCCTCGGCCAGCCTGGTCATCGCCGGCCTGGCCGCCGATGGCGATACGCTGGTCGACCGCATCTACCACCTGGATCGCGGCTACGATCAGATGGAAGTGAAACTGCGCGCCCTGGGCGCGGATATCCAACGAGTTACCGGCAAGGAACAGGCTCAATGAGCAATGCCTCCGTCACCCCCCTGACCCTGGCGCTGTCCAAGGGCCGCATCTTCGAAGAGACCATGCCGTTGCTGGCGGAAGCCGGCATCGAAGTCCCCGAGAACCCCGAAAGCTCGCGCAAGCTCATCCTGCCCACCAGCGATCCCGGCCTGCGCCTGATCATCGTGCGCGCCTCGGATGTGCCCACCTACGTGCAGTACGGCGCGGCCGACCTGGGCATCGCGGGCAAGGACGTGCTGATCGAGCACGCCAAGGAACAGCCCGGCGGCCTGTACCAGCCCATCGACCTGAACATCGCCAAGTGCCGCCTGGCCGTGGCCGTGCGCAACGGCTTTGACTACGACGCCGCGGTCCACCAGGGCGCGCGCCTGCGCGTGGCCACCAAGTACGTGCAGTCAGCCCGTGAACACTTCGCGGCCAAGGGTGTGTACGTGGACATCATCAAGCTGTATGGTTCGATGGAACTGGCGCCGCTCGTCGGCCTGGCCGATTGCATCGTCGACCTGGTGTCCACCGGCGGCACGCTGCGCGCCAACGACCTGGTCGCCGTGGAAGACGTCATGCCGATCTCGTCGCGCCTGATCGTCAACCAGGCCGCCCTGAAAACCCGCGGCGACCGCCTGCAGCCGCTGCTGGACGCCTTCGCAAGAGCGGCCTCCCGCAACGTCTGACTCCCGCCCGCCGCGCCCGGCGCGGCGGCCGATACCGTTACCTGCTTTGCTCCATGACGCCATGGCCCTGATCAATCGTCTCGACTCCCGCGATCCCGGATTCAAATCCGCCCTGTCCAAGCTGCTGGCCTTCGAGGCCACCGAGGACGAATCCATCGACCGCGCCGCCGCCAGCATCCTGGCCGACGTGCGCACCCGCGGCGACGCCGCGCTGGTGGAATACACGCAGCGGTTCGACCGCATGCCGGACGCGGCAGCGCATACGCTGGAGATCCCCAAGGCCGATTGGCATGCGGCCCTGGCCGGATTGCCGGCCGCGCAGCGCAATGCGCTGGAAGCCGCCGCCGACCGCGTGCGCGCCTACCACGAGCGCCAGCGCGCCGAGACCTGGACCTACACCGAAGCCGACGGCACGCTGCTTGGCCAGCAGGTCACGCCGCTGGACCGCGTGGGCCTGTACGTGCCCGGCGGCAAAGCCGCGTATCCGTCGTCCGTGCTGATGAACGCCATTCCGGCCAAGGTCGCGGGCGTGCAGGAATTGGTCATGGTCACCCCCACGCCGGACGGCGTGCGCAACCCCATCGTGCTGGCTGCCGCCGCCATCGGCGGTGTGGACCGCGTGTTCGCCATCGGCGGCGCGCAGGCCGTGGGTGCGCTGGCGTATGGCACCGGCACCGTGCCGGCCGTCGACAAGATCGTCGGCCCGGGCAATGCCTACGTCGCGGCCGCCAAGCGCCGCGTGTTCGGCGTGGTCGGCATCGACATGATCGCCGGCCCCAGCGAAATCCTGGTCATCTGCGACGGCAAGACGCCGGCCGACTGGATCGCGATGGACCTGTTCTCGCAGGCCGAGCACGACGAGCTCGCCCAGTCCATCCTGCTCTGTCCCGACGCCGCCTTCATCGAAGAGGTCGAAGCGGCCATCGCCCGCCTCTTGCCCACCATGCCGCGCGCCGACATCCTGCGCGTCAGCCTGGCCAACCGCGGCGCGCTGATCCTGGTGCGCGACCTGGAAGAAGCCTGCCAGATCGCCAACGACATCGCCCCCGAGCATTTGGAAATCTCCACCGAGCAGCCCGAGGTCTGGACCGCCCGCATCCGCCACGCCGGCGCCATCTTCATGGGCCGCTTCAGCTCGGAAGCCCTGGGCGACTACTGCGCCGGCCCGAACCACGTGCTGCCCACCTCGCGCACCGCGCGCTTCTCGTCGCCGCTGGGCGTGTATGACTTCCAGAAGCGTTCCAGCCTGATCCAGGTCTCGCACGCCGGCGCCCAGACGCTGGGACGCATCGCCGCCGAACTGGCGCTGGGCGAGGGCTTGCAGGCGCATGCCGCAAGCGCCCAGTACCGGGTCGACAAGGCATGAGCGCGGGACCGGCGGGCGTCGCCGGCCGCATCAAAGACACCATCCGCGCCGACATCCGCGAGCTGGCGGCGTACCCCGTTGCCCATGCCGAAGGCTGCATCAAGCTGGACGCCATGGAATGCCCGTACGAGTTGCCCGAAGCCGTGCGCGATGACATCGCGCGCGCCGTCCGCGACACGCCGCTGAACCGCTATCCGTCCGCGGATCTCTCCGCGCTGCAAGCCGCCGTCAAGACGGCCTTCGGCGTGCCCGATGGCGCGGACGTGCTGTTTGGCAACGGCTCGGACGAGCTCATCCACCTGATGGTCCAGGCGTGCTGCAATCCGGGCGACGTGGTGCTGTCGCCCTGGCCGTCGTTCGTGTACTTCGACATGGCCGCGCGTTTTGACCACGCGCGTTTCGTGGGCGTGCCGCTGACCGATGACCTGACCCTGGACCTGCCGGCCATGCTGGCGGCCATCGGCCAGCATCAGCCTAAGCTGGTGTTCCTGGCCACGCCCAACAATCCCACGGGCGGTCTCTGGTCGCGCGAGGACGTGGACGCCATTATCCAGGCCGCGCCAGGGCTCGTGGTGATCGACGAGGCCTACCAGCCGTTCGCGGACTACACCTGGATGCCGCGCGTGCTGGAGGCGCCCAACGTGGTCGTCATGCGCACCGTGTCCAAGATCGGCCTGGCGGGGCTGCGCTTTGGCTACCTGGCCGGCGATCCGGCCTGGATCGCCGAGCTGAACAAGGTGCGCCCGCCCTACAACCTGAACGTGCTGACGCAGGCCACGCTGCAGGCCGTGCTGCGGCACAAGGCCGTGCTGGACGAACAGGCGGCCCGGCTGCGCGCCGACCGCGAACCGCTGGCCGCGGCGCTGGCGCAATTGCCCGGCGTCAGGGTATTCCCTTCCGCGGCCAATTTCATTCTGGCCCGCTTTTCCGGCAAGCTCGACGGCAACGCCGTGCATCTTGCCCTGAAAACGCGCAAAATATTGATTCGCAACTTCTCCAATGCCCACCCGCTGCTGGCCAACTGCCTGCGCATCTCGGTGGGCGCCCCGGCCGAGAACGCCGCCTTGCTATCCGCCCTGCAAGAGATCTTGAGTGCTTAACATGCGTACCGCAGAAATCACCCGCAACACCAACGAAACCCGCATCCGCGTGGCCATCAACCTGGATGGCACCGGCAAGCAGACGATCGACACGGGCGTGCCCTTCCTGGATCACATGCTGGACCAGATCGCGCGTCACGGCCTGATCGACCTGGACATCAAGGCCGAAGGCGACCTGCACATCGACGCGCATCACACGGTGGAAGACGTGGGCATCACGCTGGGCATGGCCATCGCCAAGGCCGCGGGCACCAAGGCCGGCCTGCGCCGCTACGGTCACGCTTACGTGCCGCTGGACGAAGCGCTGTCGCGCGTGGTGGTGGACTTCTCCGGCCGTCCCGGCCTGGAATATCACATCCCGTTCACGCGCTCGCACATCGGCAGCTTCGATGTGGACCTCACGCGCGAATTCTTCCAGGGCCTGGTCAATCACGCGCTGATCACGATGCACATCGACAACCTGCGCGGCTTCAACTCGCACCATCAGGCGGAAACCGTGTTCAAGGCCTGTGGCCGCGCGCTGCGCATGGCGCTGGAAGTCGACCCGCGCATGGGCGACGTCGTGCCGTCCACCAAGGGCGTGCTGTAAGGTACGCAACCCAGGCAAGCCATCCCCTTCGCACCGCACCAGGCAGACAGAAGTGACCACTATCGCCATCGTCGACTACGGAATGGGCAATTTCCATTCCGTCGCACGCGCCCTGAAATACGCCGCGCCTGACGCCGACATCCGCATCTGCAACCAACCCCAGGAAATCGCCGCCGCCGACCGCGTGGTGTTTCCGGGCCAGGGCGCGATGGCGGACTGCATGCGCACCCTGAACGAATCCGGACTGCGCGACGCCGTCGTGCGCGCCGCCCGCGAAAAGCCCCTGCTGGGCGTCTGCGTGGGCGAACAGATGCTGTTCGACGCCAGCGAAGAAGGCGCCACCACCTGCCTGGGCCTGTTCCCGGGCGTCGTGCGCCGCTTTTCCGGCCCCGGCTTTGCCGACCTGATCCCCGCCGACGACGAAGCCTGCCTGGCCGACACGGGCGCGGCAGGTCTGGCGGACACCCGCCCCGAGCGCCTGAAGGTGCCGCACATGGGCTGGAACAAGGTCCGCCACACCCGGTCTCACCCGATCTGGGAAGGCATTCCGGACGACTCGCACTTCTACTTCGTCCATAGTTATTACGCCGATCCGGCCGATCCGGGCCTGACGGTTGGTGAAACCGATTATGGCGTCACCTTTACCTGCGCGGTGGCGGCAGCTAACATTTTCGCGGTGCAGTTCCACCCCGAAAAGAGCGCCGAGCACGGTTTGCGCCTGTATCGCAATTTTGTAGACTGGCAGCCGTAGGCCCCGAGCCCCGTGCGCCAGCCCGTTCAACCCCATTTTTTTTCTCGCTGCCAACCATGCTGCTGATCCCCGCCATCGATCTCAAAGACGGGCGTTGCGTGCGCCTGCGCCAGGGTGACCTGGACGATGCAACGGTGTTCTCCGAAGACCCCGCCGCCATGGCCACCCGCTGGCTTGACCAGGGCGCCCGCCGCCTGCATCTGGTCGACCTGAACGGCGCCGTTGCCGGCAAGCCCAAGAACGAAGCGCCCATCAAGGCGATCCTGGACGCCGTCGGCGACGACATTCCCGTCCAGATCGGCGGGGGCATCCGTGACCTGGACACCATCGAGCGCTACCTCGACGCCGGCATCTCCTACGTCATCATCGGTACGGCCGCCGTCAAGAATCCGGGCTTCCTGCAGGACGCCTGCGGCGCTTTCCCCGGCCAGATCATCGTCGGCCTGGACGCCCGCGACGGCAAGATCGCCACCGATGGCTGGAGCAAGCTGACCCGCCACGACGTGCTGGATCTGGCCAAGAAATTCGAAGACTACGGCTGCGAAGCCATCATCTACACCGACATCGGCCGTGACGGCATGCTGTCGGGCGTCAACGTCGAAGCCACCGTACGCCTGGCCCAGCACGTGCGCATTCCCGTGTACGCCTCGGGCGGCATCGCCGGCATCCAGGACATCGAGGCGCTGTGCGCCGTCGAGGAAGAGGGTGTCGAAGGCGCCATCCTGGGCCGCAGCATCTACGAAGGCACGCTCGACTTCCAGGCCGCGCAGGCGCGCGCCGACGAATTGGCAAAATGACCACATCCAGCAGCACCCCCGGGGCCGGCGCGACCATGCACAACGCGCTGACCCGCCGCATCATTCCCTGCCTTGACGTCACGGCCGGCCGCGTCGTCAAGGGCGTGAACTTCGTCAACCTGCTCGACGCGGGCGACCCCGTCGAGATCGCCCGCCGCTACAACGAGCAGGGCGCCGACGAACTCACGTTCCTGGACATCACCGCCACCAGCGACGGCCGCGACCTGATCCTGCCCATCATCGAGCAGGTGGCCTCGCAGGTCTTCATTCCGCTGACGGTGGGCGGCGGCGTGCGCCAGGTGTCCGACATCCAGCGTCTGCTGAACGCCGGCGCCGACAAGATCAGCATCAACAGCGCCGCGGTAGCCAATCCCGACCTGGTTCGCGCCGCGTCGGACTACCACGGCTCGCAATGCGTGGTCGTGGCCATCGACGCCCGCCGCGTCTCCGCGGCCGGCGAACCGGCGCGCTGGGAAGTCTTCACGCACGGCGGCCGCAAGGCCACCGGCCTGGACGCCGTGGCGTGGGCGCGCCGCATGGCCGCTTATGGCGCGGGCGAAATCCTGCTCACCAGCATGGACCGCGATGGCACCAAGTCCGGCTTCGACCTGGAACTGACCCGCACCGTCTCGGACGCGGTACCGGTGCCCGTCATCGCCTCCGGCGGCGTCGGCAACCTGCAGCATCTGGCCGACGGCGTCACCACCGGCCGCGCCAGCGCGGTGCTGGCCGCCAGCATCTTCCATTTTGGCCAGCATACCGTCGGCGAGTGCAAGCGCTTCATGGCCGAACAGGGCATCGCCGTACGATTGGACTGAACATGAGCAACGAACCTGCCTGGATGGCCGACGTCGTCTTCGACGAAAACGGCCTGATCCCCGCCATCGCCCAAGACGCCGAAAACGGCCAGATCATGATGGTCGCCTGGATGAACCGCGAATCGCTGGCCGAAACGGCCGCCACCGGCCGCGCGGTCTATTGGTCGCGCTCGCGCAAGCGTCTGTGGCGCAAGGGCGAAGAATCCGGCCATGTCCAGGAAGTGCATGAACTGCGCCTGGATTGCGACGGCGACGTGGTCCTGCTGAAGGTCCACCAGCAAGGCGGCATCGCCTGCCACACCGGCCGCGCCAGCTGCTTTTTCCGCCGCCTGGAAGGCCAGACCGACCATGCGTCGTGGGTCACGGTGGATCCGGTGCTCAAAGACCCGGAACTCATCTACAAATGACCGATCAGACCCTGACCGCCGCCGACATCCTGGCGCGCATCGCAGACACGCTGGAAACGCGCCGCCCGCAAAATGGCGGCGATCCCCAGGCTTCCTACACGGCCAAGCTGCTGGCCAAGGGCCCCGACGCCTTTTTGAAGAAGATCGGGGAAGAAGCCACGGAACTGGTCATGGCCGCCAAGGATGGCGTGCCCGACCGCATCGTCAGCGAAACCGCCGATTTGTGGTTCCACTGCCTGGTGGCGCTGACGCATTTCAACCTGCGGCCTGAAGACGTGCTGGCCGAGCTGGCACGCCGCGAGGGCCTGTCGGGCCTGGTGGAAAAGGCAAGCCGCCCGAAGGACTGACCACGGAAACCAAACCCATGAGCGACAACTGCCTTTTCTGCAAGATCGCCGCCGGCGACATCCCGTCCAAGAAGGTCTACGAGGACGAGGACTTTGTTGCATTTCACGATATCAATCCGGCCGCGCCGGTCCATTTACTGCTGATTCCTCGACGTCATGTCACATCCATGCAGGATATTACGGGCGAGGACGCAGATTGGTTGGGTAGAATGATGTCGTTGGCGCCGCGGCTTGCCGCCGAAAACGGTTGCCGTCCGGGCCCCGATGGCGGATTTCGCATCATGATCAACTCTGGCGTCGAAGGCGGCCAGGAAGTCCCGCATCTGCATTTCCACATCATCGGCGGCTCGCGTCCCTGGAAAGGGCGCGTGGCCCCTACTGCGTAATTCGGAGAATCATCATGGGTAGTTTCAGCATTTGGCATTGGTTGGTCGTCCTGGTCATCGTCGCGCTGATTTTCGGCACCAAGAAGCTGCGCAACATCGGCGGCGATCTGGGCGGCGCGGTCAAGGGTTTCAAGGACGGCATGAAGGAAGCCAACAGCGACAAGCCCGCCGAACCGGTCACGCAGCAGCGCGTTGCCGGCGACACCATCGACGTGCAGGCCAAGGAAAAGTCCAACTCCTGAGCGTCAGCCAGTCTCCCTCCGGGCCAGCCCTGAACGGGCCGGCCCTTATTGCTTCAATTCCCGAGCGGCCGTCGAATGTTTGATGTCAGCCTCACTGAACTGATGGTGATCGGCGTCGTCGCCCTGATCGTCATCGGCCCCGAACGCCTGCCCAAGGTTGCCCGCACCGTCGGTCACCTGCTGGGGCGCGCGCAGCGTTACGTCAATGACGTCAAGTCCGATATCCAGCGCGAAATCGAACTCGACGAACTTCGCAAGTTCAAGACTGAAATGGAAGACGCGGCCCAGGGCGTGCAGCAATCGCTGAACGAGACCGGCGCCTCGCTGCAGGAACCCGTGCAGCAGTTCCGCGCCGAATTGGACGAAGTCGCCCGCGAAGCCAGCGGCAAGGCCGCTCCCGCCTCGCCGGCCACGGCGACTGCCACGCAGGTGCCCGCCGCGGACACGCCCGCCGAACCCGCTCGCACGATCGCCCCGCCCAGCCAGAACCACAATCTGGATCTGGACCTGCCTGCCGCCGAGCCCGCCCCCGTGCCCAACGCCGACCCGCGCCCGGCCGCCCCCCAACAACAACCCGCCCCGGCGCCCAGCGCGACCGCGGCTGACGTCGCCGCGCCTGCCGCCAAGCCCGTCTCGCCTTCCGGAACTTCGTCGTGACCCAGGACGCAACCCAAGAAGAAGGCCAGCAAGAGACCTTCATCTCCCATCTGGTCGAGCTGCGCACCCGTCTGCTGCGCGCTGTCGGCGCCGTGGTGGCGGTGTTCATCGTGCTCTTCATCTATCCCGGCGCGTCGGCCATCTACGACGTGCTGGCCGCGCCCATGCTGGCCTCGCTGCCCGAAGGCACCCGCATGATCGCGACCGGCGTCATCACGCCGTTCATGGTGCCCGTCAAGGTCACGATGATGGCCGCGTTCATCCTGGCGCTGCCGGTGGTGCTGTATCAGGCCTGGGCCTTCGTGGCCCCCGGGCTGTACCGGCACGAAAAGCGCCTGGCGCTGCCGCTCATCGTTTCCAGCACGTTTCTCTTCATCGCGGGCATGGCGTTCTGCTATTTCGTGGTGTTTCGCACGGTGTTCCACTTCATCGCCACGTTCGCGCCGCAGTCCATCACGCCGGCGCCGGACATCGAGGCCTATCTCAGCTTCGTCATGACGATGTTCCTGGCGTTCGGCATCACGTTCGAAGTGCCGGTGGCGGTCGTGCTGCTGGTCAAAATGGGCGTGGTCGAACTCTCCAAGTTGAAGGCCGCGCGCGGCTACGTGGTGGTGGGCGCCTTCATCATCGCCGCCGTGGTCACCCCGCCCGACGTGGTCAGCCAGTTCATGCTGGCGGTGCCGCTTTGCCTGCTCTACGAGGTCGGACTGATCTGCGCCCGCATGGTCACACCCAAGGAAAGCGCGTCAGAGGACGACGCGGCGTCGGACTCCCTGACCGAACGCCACTGACCCCGGGCGCATAGCCACCAAGACGGTCCGCATAAAAGCGGACCGTTTTACCTTGTCGGCCTCTGACCGCAGTCCTACATTGCAGTCATGTCGCTTTCTCAAAGACTGCGCACCCTCATGCGGTGGCGCGGCATCCATAGCCAGAACCAGCTTGCGCGCCTGTCGGGCGTGCCGCAGTCCTGCATTCATCGCATCCTTACCCGCGAAGACCGCTATTCGCCCGCCCGCAATACGCTCGTGCGCCTGGCGCACGCCCTGGGCACCAGCGTGCCGTGGCTGACAGATGGCGTGGTGCCCGCCGCCGCGCCCGGGGCCAACCCCGCGCCCCGGCTGCCAGACGCCGCGGCCAATGGCGTCGATGGCTACTGCGCCGAAATCTGCGCGCGGCTTGCGCCGCAACCCGACAGCACCAAGCGGCTGATCCTGGCCCTGGTGCGCGAACTGTCTGACAAGCCCGGCACCGGCATCAGCCCCGGCGCCGCCCGTGCGGCGGCGCGTAAATGCGCCTAGCGCGGCTTGCCCGGTCGTGTACCCACCACCACCGCCAGCTCCGCGGGCTTGCCGCCGCGCAATATGCCCAGCGCGGCCCGCTGGCCGGGCGGCAACTGCGCAATCTCCGATAGCAGGCCGGTCGTGTCCGCCACCCGCTTGCCATTGACCGACTGCACGATGTCGCCCACGCGCAAGCCGCCGCGCGCGCCCGGGCCATCGCGCATGACGCCGGCGACGATCACCCCCGTCGTGTCGCGCGGCAACGCAAAGGCCCGCGCCAGTTCCGGCGTCACGTCCTGCGGCTCCACGCCCAGCCAGCCGCGCTTGACCGAACCGGTCTTGACGATATCGTCCATCACCTTGCGCGCAATCTCGATCGGCGTTGCAAACCCGATGCCCATCGACCCGCCAGATTCCGAATAGATGGCGGTATTGATGCCCACCAGGTTGCCGTAGGCGTCCACCAGCGCGCCGCCCGAGTTGCCGGGGTTGATCGCCGCGTCGGTCTGGATGAAGTTCTCGTATGTATTCAGGCCCAGGCCATTGCGGCCCAGCGCCGACACGATGCCCTGCGTCGTCGTCTGACCCACGCCAAACGGGTTGCCGATCGCCAGCACCACGTCGCCCACCCGCAGGCCTTTGTCGGACGCCAGCGTCGCGGCGGGCAGCTCGCGCAGGCTGGACAACTTGAGCACTGCCAGGTCCGTGTCCGGATCCGCGCCCACGACCTTGGCCGTGTCGCGCCGCCCGTCGCGCAGCGCCACCTCGATGGCGTCCGCGGCCTGCACCACGTGATAGTTGGTCAACACGTAGCCGTCCGCGTTCACGATCACGCCCGAGCCCAGGCTGGTCGAGGCCTCCCGGCGGCTCGCGCCCGGCATCTGGCCAAAGAGCTGGCGCAGCACCGGGTCATCGGGCAGGGGGATCAGCGGCACGTTCACGTGCTTGGTCGTGAAAACGTTCACCACCGAAGGCGCCGCCTTTGCCACGCCGTCCGCGTACGACACCGCGCCCACGTCGCCAGCGGGCGCGCGCGCGGACGCCGCGGTGGCCGGCAGGACCGCGCCGGGCCCGTTCACCCGCAGCAGGTCGGGCCGCAACGTCGTCACCACGAATAGAATACCCAGGCAGACCGTGACGGCCTGAGCAAAGATCAGCCAATATCGGCGCATGTTTCTGATAGGACTAGCAATGAATAAAGTGGACTCCCGCGTCCTGGCCAGCTGGCTGGACGACACCCTGCAGGCGGCCCGTTTCAAGGACTACTGTCCCAACGGGATGCAGGTGGAAGGCCGATCCGAGGTCGGACACATTATCACCGGTGTGACGGCCAGCGAAGCATTGCTGCGCGCCGCCGTCGAACGCGGCGCGGATGCGGTGCTGGTGCACCACGGCTGGATGTGGCGCAACGAAGACCGCCGCGTCATCGGCACCCGTCGCACCCGCATGGCCCTGACGCTGAAGAACGACCTGAATCTGTACGCCTACCATCTGCCGCTGGATGCGCACCCCACGCTGGGCAACAACGCGCAGCTGGCGCGTGTGCTGGGCCTGTCCCCTGCGCGGCGCGACGATGGTGCGCCCCTGACCTGCGGCCAGGACGGGCTGATCTGGCTGGGCGAGGCCAGCGGCCTGACGACCCTGGGCCAGTTGGGCGAGCGCGTGGCGCAACGCCTGGGCCGCCCGCCGCTCGTCGTGGGCGATCCGGACCAGCCGCTGGCGACCATCGCCTGGTGCACAGGCGGCGCCCAGGGCATGATGGGCGACGCCGTGGATGCGGGCGCAAGCGTCTACATCACCGGCGAAGTCTCGGAATCCACGGTGCACCTGGCGCGTGAAACCGGGGTCGGCTTCATCGCGGCCGGCCACCACGCCACCGAGCGTTACGGCGTGCAGGCGCTGGGGCAGGCCGTGGCCGAGCGCTTCGGCGTCAAGGTCGAATTCGTGGATATCGACAATCCTGCCTGACCCCACCGCCCCTTCAAATCAAAAAAGCGTCCGTTCAAGGACGCTTTTTCATTTACGGGCGCTTGAGCAGGTCGCGAATCTCGCGCAGCAGGGCCACGTCTTCCGGCGTCTTGGCCGGCGCCGGCGCTTCCTCCTGCTTGTTGCGGGCCTTGTAGATGGCCTTGACCATCCAGAAGATCACGAACGCCAGCAGAACGAAATTGATGACGATGGTGAGGAAGTTGCCCCACGCGAAGACGATGGCGCCCGCCTTGGTCAGGTCCGCGTAGTTCATCGGCCCGGCATACCCATCGGGCATGGACAGTACCAGGAACTTATTCGAGAAATCGACCGATCCGCCCAGGATGAAATTGACGAGCGGCATGATGATGTCCCGCACCAGCGAGTCGACGATCCTGCCGAAGGCCGCGCCGATAATGACACCGACGGCCAGATCGACCGCGTTGCCCTTGACCGCGAAATCTCGAAACTCTTTGACGAAACCAGTCGATTTGCTCATAAATCCGCTCCATTCGTGATACGCCTGGGGTAGGCTGGCCTATAATACGCGGTTGCTATGTTGTTACATATTCCCGCGAACCCGATGCCGCAGAAGTGATGCTACTCGTTGAGCGGGCGCATCAACAAGGATAGGAAGATGAGTCAGGATACGCTGGTGCATGACGATGACGGTGCGGTTGATCCCAACCTGCCACCTGATCCTTCGCGACGTTTCTGGGTTACCACCGCCTGTGCTGTGGGTGGCGTAGCAGGTGTCGCAACGGCAGTGCCGCTTGTGAGCACGTTTTCTCCCTCTGAAAAAGCCCGTGCGGCCGGGGCGCCCGTTGAGGTGGATGTCGGCGACATTCCCGTCGGCGCCATGAAAACGGTCGAATGGCGCGGCAAACCGGTGTGGATCATCCACCGCTCGCCCGAGCAGCTCGCCGGTCTGAAAGGGCTGGACTCCCAGCTCGCCGATCCGCAATCCAAGCGGCCCGGCTTCACTCCTCCCTATGCCGAAAACGAAGCCCGCTCGCGCAAGCCCGAGCTCTTCGTCTGCGTCGGCATCTGCACGCACCTGGGCTGCTCGCCCACCGCGCACTTCGAAACGGGTGGCGGCGGCGGTCTGGGCGCGGATTGGCAAGGCGGATTCCTCTGTCCCTGCCACGGCTCCACGTTCGACCTGGCTGGCCGGGTCTTCAAGAACAAGCCTGCCCCCGATAATCTCGAAGTTCCGCCGTACCAGTACCTCAGCGACACCCGCATCATCGTGGGCGTCGATGAAGACAACAAGGCCTGACGCTCGCGTCGCGCTTTTTTCCCGATCTACGTAAGTAAAACAATACGCCACGTATTAGAGAAGGAGCCGTTACATGGCTGGCGAGAAAACCGTCGAGACGACAGGCCTGTTGGGCTGGCTGGACCGGCGCTTCCCGGTGACCTCCACCTGGAAAGCCCATCTGTCCGAGTATTACGCACCCAAGAATTTCAACTTCTGGTATTTCTTTGGCTCGCTGGCGCTTCTGGTGCTGGTGCTGCAGATCGTGACCGGCATCTTCCTGGTCATGCACTACAAGCCGGACGCCGAGCGCGCGTTCCAGTCCGTCGAATACATCATGCGCGAGGTCCCCTGGGGCTGGCTGGTGCGCTACATGCACTCGACCGGCGCCTCGATGTTCTTCGTCGTGGTTTACCTGCACATGCTGCGCGGCCTGCTTTACGGTTCCTACCGCAAGCCCCGCGAACTGGTGTGGATCTTCGGCGTCGCGATCTTCCTCTGTCTGATGGCCGAAGCGTTCTTCGGCTACCTGCTGCCCTGGGGCCAGATGTCGTACTGGGGCGCCCAGGTGATCGTGAACCTGTTCGCGGCCATCCCGTTCATCGGCCCTGAACTGTCCATCTGGATCCGCGGCGACTACGTCGTGTCCGACGCCACGCTGAACCGCTTCTTCGCCTTCCACGTCATCGCCATTCCGCTGGTGCTGATCGGCCTGGTTGCCGCGCACCTGGTGGCGCTGCACGAAGTCGGCTCCAACAACCCGGACGGCGTCGAGATCAAGCAGGGCCCGAAGGACAAGTACGGTCGCCCGAAAGACGGCATCCCGTTCCATCCGTTCTACTCGGTGCATGACCTGGTGGGCGTGGCGGGTTTCCTGCTGGTCTTCGCAGCCATCGTGTTCTTCGCCCCGGAAATGGGCGGGTACTTCCTCGAGTTCAACAACTTCATTCCCGCTGACTCGCTGAAGACGCCTCCGCACATTGCGCCGGTCTGGTACTTCACGCCGTTCTACTCGATGCTCCGTGCCACCACCGATGAATTCACGTGGGTGCTGGCGGGCGCGTCGGTGCTGGGCGCCATCGTGCTCTTTGCCAAGAGCAACCTGAAGGGCTTCATGCGCATCGCCGTCCCCGGCATCCTGATCGTCGTCGCCGTGCTGCTGCGCGTCATCGACGCCAAGTTCTGGGGTGTGGTGGCCATGGGCGGCACAGTCGTCATCCTGTTCTTCCTGCCCTGGCTGGATCATTCGCCGGTCAAGTCCATCCGCTACCGCCCCACGTGGCACAAGTGGATCTACGGCATCTTCATGGTCAACTTCCTGGTGCTTGGCTACATCGGTACGCAGCCGCCCAGTCCGCCGTTGAACCTGACGTCGCAGATCGGCACGCTGCTGTACCTGGCCTTCTTCTTCCTGATGCCGGTATGGAGCCGCCTGGGCACCTTCAAGCAAGTGCCCGACCGCGTCACGTTCCACGCCCACTGAGCCAACGAGAATAACGGACTAACCATGATCAAGAAGCTGATTGGTGCCGTGGCCTTGATGCTCACGTGTACCGCTACCTTTGCCGCCGGAGGCGGCTATCCGCTGGACAAGGCGCCTTACCGCGTCAACGACATGGCGTCGCTGCAAAACGGCGCCAAGCTGTTCGTCAACTACTGCCTGAACTGTCATAGCGCATCCTCGATGCGCTACAACAAGCTCCGGGACATCGGCCTGACCGACGAACAGATCAAGACAAGCCTGCTGTTCACCGGCGAAAAGATTGGCGACATGATGCACGTCGCCATGACGCCGAAGGACGCCAAGGCCTGGTTTGGCACGACGCCCCCGGACTTGTCCGTGATCGCCCGCGCCAAATCCGTGAACGCCGGGCCCTCGGGATCCGACTATCTGTACACCTACCTGCGCACGTTCTACCGCGACACGTCGCGCGCCACGGGCTGGAACAACCTGGTCTTCCCGTCGGTCGGCATGCCGCATGCCCTCTGGCAGGAACAGGGTCCGCGCGAGCTGACCACGGTCGCTGTCCACGAGGTCGAAGGCAAGGACGGCGCCCCCAAATCCTGGGAACGCGTCACAACGGTGTACGATGCACAGGGTTTTGCCACGGTGAAGGCCGAGCCGTTAGCCAATCACCATGGCCATGCCACCTTCGATGCCAAATTCAAGGCCGCCAACCCGGCCCAAACCGCAACATACGACAACGACGTCGCTGATCTGACCGCATTCATGTCCTGGATGGCCGAGCCCGTCCAGACACTGCGTGTCCGCATCGGCGTCGGCGTCATGTTGTTCCTGCTCCTGTTCTTCTTTGTTACGTGGCGCCTGAATGCCTCGTACTGGAAACACGTGCGCTAACCGTAACGCCCCGCCAGGTTCCCCAGCCACCCCGTCTATCGGGGACGGAAGAGGCGGATAGGCCCGTACGCCTATCCTGCCTGGCAATTGGGGCCAGCGCCTGCTAGATTTAGGCGCTGGCCTTTCGTTTTTCAATAAAGGACTTACCGCCATGATGGTGCTCTATTCCGGAACCACGTGTCCGTTTTCGCAACGCTGCCGCTTCGTGTTGTTCGAAAAGGGTATGGATTTCGAGATCCGCGACATCGACCTGTACAACAAGCCCGAAGACATCTCGGTGATGAACCCGTACGGTCAAGTGCCCATTCTGGTCGAACGCGACCTGGTTCTGTACGAGTCGAACATCATCAACGAGTACATCGACGAGCGCTTCCCGCACCCGCAGCTCATGCCCGCCGACCCGGTCATGCGCGCCCGCACGCGTCTGTTCCTCTACAACTTCGAGAAGGAACTCTTCGTTCACGTCTCGACGCTGGAAGACCGCAGCGCCAAGCCCGACGAAAAGAAGCTCGCCAACGCTCGCCAGAACATCCGCGATCGCCTGGCCCAGCTGGCCCCGATGCTGCTCAAGAACAAGTACATGCTGGGCGAGGAATTCTCCATGCTCGACGTGGCCGTCGCACCGCTGCTCTGGCGCCTGGACCACTACGGCATCGAACTGCCCAAGAATGCGGCTCCGCTGCAAAAGTACGCCGAACGCATCTTCTCGCGCCCGGCCTACATCGAAGCGCTGACGCCTTCGGAAAAAGTGATGCGTCGCTAAGGCTGGTTGTGTAATGGGTGAAACTTCGACCAAACCGTATCTGATCCGCGCACTGCACGAATGGTGCACCGATAACGGCTACACGCCGTACATCACCGTGCAGGTCGACGAGCACACCATGGTGCCCGTCGCCCACGTGCGCGACGGCCAGATCACGCTGAACGTAGGCACGCTGGCCACCAACCGTCTGGTGCTGGGCAACGAATTCATTGAATTCCAGGCCCGCTTCAGCGGCGTGACCGAAAACGTCTACGTTCCCGTGGGCGCCGTCAGCGCCATCTATGCGCGCGAAACCGGCGCCGGCATGGGCTTCGAGGTCCAGCCCTACGAGCCGCCCGAAGCCGGCGCCCAGGGCGCCTCGCCGGCCCCCGCCGCTCCGGAAGGCTCTGACGCCAATCCCGCCCCTGGCGACGACGACGGCGACGACGACGAACCCAAGCGCCCGCGCCTGACCATCGTCAAATAACGACCCCACGAGAGGGGCTGCATTTTTTTCATTACAATGCAGTCCCTGCGCGTGCCCCGGCACGCATCGCCGGTGTAGCTCAGTTGGTAGAGCAGCTCACTTGTAATGAGAAGGTCGAGGGTTCGATTCCTTTCACCGGCACCAGAACATCTAGTATTCATGCGGGTTCCCATCGCATTGGGCGTGAAATTGGCGTAATAGGCTAGGCATACACCACTCAAGCATGAATCGAGGCTCCCCCTCCGGGGACCATCTATATGCAGGGGCTGCACCCTTCTCGCCAAGGGAGGGGTAGCAGAAATGCCGTGGGACCGTGGGAAACCGTGGGACCCAAAAGCGCCCCTATAGGAATCAAGCACTTACGGAAAAATTGATCACTTTTTGATCCACGGTTTCGACAAAAAAACCGTGGCAAACCGTGGTCGTTTTTTCACAACACTTTTCCAAACCGTGGGATCGCTTCTTTTCTTCCCCGCCTGTCTTTATCTCTTTTATCTCTTTGTTTTTAAAAAGAAAAAAGATTAAGAAGCCAGGAAGGAAAAAGGAAGGTCCCACAAAAAGTATTACAGACCGTGGGACTTTTGGAGGAAACCGTGTAGCTTTTTGGAGGGCATGAATTGAACATTGCTCCCAGACATCAAGGACTTACGCGAAAAAGTCGGATGTAACCACGGTGAAAAACGCGTGCATGCCTCTCCGGTGGCTCGTTTTGCCGGGTTGACGCCCGATTTTTTGCTTGACGTTCGGCCCGCCTGCTGATCTAGGCCATCAC